>CAZTVM010000137.1:0-2073 GCA_964617065.1 uncultured Muribaculaceae bacterium | reverse complement strand
CATGAGTTTCTTTTATTTTATCCATTTCATTTTCAAATTTAATTCTTTCAATATCCCATGCTACAGAACCAAACATAGTCAAAAAGCGGCGGTAGCTATCGTAGCAAAATCTTGGGTTATTCGTTAAAGCAATCATGCCTTTAACTGTTTCATCATTCATACCTAAATTCAAAATTGTTTCCATCATTCCGGGCATTGAAAGTCTTGCGCCTGAACGAACAGAAACTAATAAAGGATTAGTTGCGTCGCCAAACTTTTTACCTGATTGCACTTCAACTGTTTTCAATGCCGTTCTGACTTCGTCCATAAGTCCTGAAGGCATTTTATTTCCGTGGTTGATATAATCCATGCAGGTTTCAGTTGTAATTGTTAGTCCTGAAGGTACAGGTAAACCTAAATTTGTCATTTCAGCGAGGTTTGCACCTTTCCCGCCGAGAAGATTACGCATTGAGGAATTTCCCTCTTTAAAAAGCCACACTCTCTTTTGTGTCATTCTTGTTTCTCCTTATTTTTTATACCTAAATTAATAGCAGTAATAGCCTACCACAAACATACTTTTATAGCAAAAAAGATGTATTATTTTCCACTTCTTTTTGTAAAAATATTTTATTCTTTGTTTTACTTCATATCGAATACAAAAAACTAAGTTAAGTATTGGACATTGAATTTTTATCGTTTATAATTATTCTATTATAATTTTTGGGGGATTTAATATGATTTTAGTTACCGGAGGAGCTGGATACATAGGGAGTCATTGTGCAGTCAATTTTATAAATGCTGGCTATGATGTGGTTATCTTTGATAGTCTTGAAAATGGGCATATTGAGACAATTGATGCTTTAAAAAAACTTGGGAATGTTGAATTTGTAAAAGGTGATTTGCGTAAGTTTAGTGAAATTGAAGCTGTTTTTGCTGAGTATAAAATTGATGCTGTTATCCATTTCGCTGCGTTTGCTTTGGTGGAAGAAAGTGTAAAAGACCCTGCAAAATACTACAGAAATAATACTTTTGGCACACTTAATTTACTAGATGCAATGTTGCAACATGGTGTTAAAAATATAATTTTCTCGTCTACTTGCGCTACTTATGGCGAACCTCAATACACCCCAATTGATGAAAAACACCCTCAAAATCCTGTTAATCCCTACGGAAATTCAAAATTAATGGTCGAAAAAATTTTAGAGGATTATAATAGTGCTTATGGTATAAAATCGATAAAGCTACGCTATTTTAACGTTGCAGGTGCTGATGCTGAAGCGAGAATCGGAGAATGGCATGAGCCTGAAACTCACTTAATCCCTAATATTATTAAATCTGTTTTCAATGACAACGTGAAATTTAAAATTTTTGGTGAGAATTATCCGACACCTGATGGTAGCGCTATTCGTGACTATGTCAATGTTGAGGATTTAGCTGAAGCTCACAGACTTGCGTATCTATATTTGTTAAAAGAAGAAAAATCTGATGTTTTTAATCTCGGTACAAGCGATGGTAATAGTGTAAAAGAGGTTTTTAAAGTCTGCAAAGATGTTCTAAAACAAAACATAGATTGCGAAATATGTCCACCTCGAGAAGGTGACCCTGCTATACTTTATGCAAATAGTGAAAAAGCTAAAAATATTTTAGGCTGGACTCCTCAAAGAACTCTTGAAACTAGTATTGAAAATGCTTATGAATGGGAAAAAAATTTACAAGCACGCTTAAAGCTTCATATCGATTGCCGGTAGACGAAAGTAAGACTATTTTACATCACTATAATGCGGACAAATTATTGTTGAGTCGGTCGGTTGGCTTGTCGGTTGGGCATACTTGCCCAACAAAAATTTGTGTTTGTTTTGGCTTGTCGGTTGGGCATACTTGCCCAACAAAAATTTGTGTTTGTTTTAGCTTTGTCGGTTGGGCGTACTTGCCCGACAAAAATTGTGTGTATTTTTGGCTTGTCGGTTGTGCATACTTGCCCAACAAAAATTATTGTTTGTTTTTTGTAGTAGGCACTTTTTCTCATTGCAGAAAAAGTGCCCAAAAAGGCTAGCACACGGATACTTCTCAATTGATATTTCTAAACTCAACGCA
>CAZTVM010000136.1:0-2453 GCA_964617065.1 uncultured Muribaculaceae bacterium | reverse complement strand
AAAATAGAAAAAAGTATTTACGGATTTGACTACGCAAATGAAACAGAAGCAAAAAGAGTAGAAAGAATAGAACGATATGCATACGGTGATGCACAAACAGGCTCTATTAATGTGAGGGTAACAAAATTGATAAATGATTTGTCAATAGTTGAACCTAATGTAAATGCAACTACAGCCGCAAATGCGAGCGAAGCAGATTACTACAGTCAGCTGGAACCTTCTGATGCTACAGCGCAGTACCCTGTCGTCGACGCATTAGAACAAAAAATATTTAATAAAGTTAGTAGTAATGAAGATATTTATAAGCGGGTCTCAAAACTAGAAAAAGAAATATTCAAAAAAGAGTCTACGCAGCAGCCACTTAATGAGCGTGTTGACAAGCTAAAATCTGCAGTAATAACTGATATTGGTGTCGCAAGCTACGATGATGACGGGTATTTGAATTTTGCACCTAGCTACAACCACATGCAAAGCGAGTTTGACAGAGAAGTCGCAGCTGCTCAACAAGGAATTTATAGACCGGCAGAAAATAATTTAAATGGCTTGTACAACGAAGTCTCAATTTTAGAGCGTAAATTGCTTAACTCCACATACCCCACTATGGATATTGACAATAGACTTTCGCAATTAGAAGCAAAAATATTTCAACGACAATACGTTAATGACGACCCAGAAACGAGATTTGAGAGAATAGCAGCTGCTTCTACGGCTAAACAAAGCAGCGGAAACTACTTCGGCAGCAGTAAATTCGAAAAGCATCTGGCTACAGGCATGCAAATAGCTAGTTTCTTGTTGCTTATTTTAGCTTTTGTTCTTTGACGTTATTTGTCAATAAAACTTTGCAATTTATTAATTTTGCTCTGAATTTCCAAAGTATCATTCAGTCTTGCACGACATTCTCTAAGAATATTTTGAGTAATATTGTCTTTTTCGTTATCGATGTAATTATGTTTAAATGAGTTCATGTTGTTATTGTTGTTTCCTAAATTCCCAAATGTCCTAACGTCATCGGATATTTTAACCTTTTCAGAATTATAATTATCTATCAAATGACTTTCTTTACTTTCACTGTAATGTGATGTTGTATCGTTATGTTTCACTAGCGGTAAACTTTTGCCTCCAAAGCCAAAAGCCCCAATTTTATTTGTCTTCATTTCGTTCTCAATTGTGGTACTTTTTTATTTTAGCATACTGCAAAAACTTTTAAAGTGCAAGAAGTGTATTTGTTACATTTGTTAAAAATATAGCTGGTAATTTTCTCAAATTTAGTGGAAAATATTACTATGAGAGTTTTGATTGTTTTATTTTTTACATTAATTAGTATTACAAATGTTGCTACGGCAATGGGAATTTCAGACAAAGCCAAGGGAGAAGTAGCTGTCGAAAGAAAAATATACGAGTTTGAATATGAGGAGGGTAATGAATCAGAGTCTGTCATACCTGACGAGGAGGCTGTCCCTGAAGAAGAAATTGAGTACTTAGAAGGATCAGCGTTGACCGAAGATTATGTAAAAAATGAAATTGACGAAAGTCCTGACAATTGTAAAACTGAATTAGAAACAGTTTATTTCGATAAGTCATTGTTTGAGCCAAAGAAAAAAAATAAAGTTTTTGAGCTGAGAATAGAAAACTTTGAAGAATATATAACTTCATACCCTGATTTTACTACTATCCCTAATTACGAGTATAAAGTTATGAATTTTTGGAATACAAAATCAGCTCGTCCATACATGCAAAGCTCTTTGCCGATGGAAATTAACGTGGAAATCGGCGCAAATGCAAAGGTTTATGTAGGACAGGTTTTTTTATCTGATTTTGAAAATGTTACGCTGAAATTTATGCGTGAGCGAGAAACGTACTATAACGAAGGTGCCAAAATTACTGTGAGCGGTCAACTTTTTGATTATTCTGTGGGCTTTTTTAATTCTACACTCAATAATGATGTTTCTGCAGGTTCAATCATAAGCACTAAACCTCTTGACTTAAAAAACTTTGGCGCAGTTACTTTAGGCGGTGCGCATTATATCTATGATATAAACAATGATATGGTGAATACCCTTGGGCTTTTTAGTAGTTACAAAAATAAAAAATTTATTCTTAATACTCAATTCGCAAATTCCAGAAAATTGTTAGATAATACTTACGAAAATAAATTCTACTTGATGCCTGAATTGCTTTTGACAAATTCGCTTTCGCTGAAACTTATTTTACAACAAAATTTAACAGATTTAAGTACACAAAAAGGTTTCGGTATTAAATACAAACCTTTTAAAAATAGCAACAAATTCGAGGTTGAACTAAATACAACGACAAAATATTCTGATAGTTTAGAACCGAGTCAAAGACTGAATTTTTCGACAAAATTTAAAATTTAATCTTTTTATTATGTTGAAATATACTAGAAAAAAGGTTATTATACAAAAATAAAGATAAAAAAGGTATTAGTATGAAAA
>CAZTVM010000135.1:0-2466 GCA_964617065.1 uncultured Muribaculaceae bacterium | reverse complement strand
GTAATTGCTGAAAATGCTGATTTAGGTATCGCTTTTGATGGCGATTCTGACAGAATAGGTGTAATAGACTCTAAAGGTAACAAAATAGCAGGTGACTTATTGCTACTGATATATGCGCTCGACGTTGTCAAGGATTTAGTAAAACGTGGTGAAAAACCTGCTGTCGTTTCAGAAGTTAAATGTTCTCAAATTCTTTATGATGAAATTAATGAAACAGGTGCTCGTGCAATTATGTGCAAAACAGGTCATGGTTTTATAAAAGCCAAAATGAAAGAGGAAAATGCTATTCTAGGCGGCGAAATGAGTGGACATATATTCTTCAAAGACCGCTACTATGGTTTTGATGACGCTATATATGCTGGTTGTCGTATTATTGAAATTATAGCTCAATATAAAAAAGAAAATCCTAATTTTAAAATAGATGATTTATTAGCTCCGTATAACTCACTTTCTTCGTCAAGCGAATTGAGGCACTACTGCCCGAATGATTTAAAACAGCCAACTTTAAAAGAGTTGGAAAAAAGAATATCAGCTAATCCTGATTTTTTCAAATCAAAAATTAAAGAAATAATCACAATTGACGGAATGAGAATAGTTTTTGATGACGGTTTTGCGCTAATTCGTCAAAGCAATACAGAACCTGTGTTTACGCTACGTTTTGAAGCAAAAACTAAAGAAAGTTGTGAACGCTATCATTCTATTATGCTGGCGGAGATTGAAAAAATTATGAATGAGTTTTAATTTAGGACAAGATAATGAATAGCGAAAAAAAATTAGCAATATTTATATTAGTAGTATGTGTAATTTGCATGTTTGTCGGCATTGCGGGTACAGTACAAAAAAATGCTGCAACAAAAATTCAACAGGAAAATGCCAAAAGTCCTAATGTTTTTGGTGCCGGTAAAAATAAAATAGCATTGGTTAAACTAGATGGTGTTATAAGCACTGAAATATCAAGTGGCTTTTTTACACCGGATATCACCGCTCAAAATCTTATAAATGCGCTTTCGGCTATTCGCAAAGATAACTCTGTTAAAGGGGTTATTATAAAGATGAACACGCCAGGTGGAACTGTGGCTATGTCGCAAAATGTCTATGACTCTGTTTTAGAAACAAGAAAAAAAATCCCTGTTTTTGTCGCAATGGACGATGTAGCAGCAAGTGGAGGATATTATATAGCAACAGCTGCTGACAGAATATATGCTCAAAGAGGCACTTTGACTGGTAGTATCGGCGTAATTTTTTCAACGTTAGATATGCATCGACTATTGGCTGACAAGCTCATGATAACGCCTAATGTCATTAAAAGTGGAAAATACAAGGACTTAGGCTCAGCATATAGAACTATGAACGAAGAAGATAAAAAACTTTTAGAAGAAATTATAGACAACACATACCAGCAGTTTATAAATGATATTGTCGCAGGGCGTGTAAATCGCAATGACAAATATTCGACTCCAAAACGTAATCTTTCTTATTCGACATTAAAAACTTATGCTGACGGTCGCATTTTTACCGGCATGCAAGCCTATAATCTGGGCTTTGTCGACGGTGTAGGTGATATAGAACTTGTGCACAAAGCGATAACAAGAGCTGCTATCGAAAAATTTAAGCTTAATGATAAAGAATTGCAGCTCGTTCCATACAGCAAATCAAGTTCATTAACAGAAATTTTTACAGGTGTTTCTGAAACTATTTTTAACAAAAAAACAAACGCATTTTCTGAATATTTACCTGCAAGTGTAAAAATGGGTAGACAGCCGTTATATCTTTGGGAGTAAAGATGAAAAACATACTTAAAAATGCATACAATGTAATTTTTCATCCCGGACGAACATTTGCAGAGATGAGATGTGAGCCCTCTATGACTTCGGCTATTGTTACACTTATCTTTGTATCATTCTTCGTTTTTACTTTAAAATTTAATTTTAATGCTGATACGACTACTGTTTTTAACTATATTTTTTGGGCTTCATTTACTATTTCATTTACAATAATCAGTTGGCTATTGCTCGGCGGATTTTTTGAATTTGTCGCCAAAATTTTTGAGCGTTCAGGTTTTTACAAAGAATTTTTGTGTTTAAGCGCTTTTGCGACCACTCCATGGATTTTTTTAGCACCCTTAAATATTTTAAAATCAGTTGGTGGAATAGGCTATCTTTTTAGCGTACTTTTAGAACTTTTCTTATACTTTTGGATAATATTTCTTTTTGTGAAAGCCTTACAGGTTGCTTATAATTTACAATTTTCACGAGTAATTATGTTAATATTTTTACCTTTTGTTGGTTCGTTTTTTGCACTTGCCTGGACAATAGGATTTTTCTCAAAAATCGTTTATATGTTTAAAATATAGACAGCTAAACGAGTTTTATAATTATGAAAAAAATAGTATTAATTTTTGCTATTATCTTGTTGTGCAATCTCCAAAATGTTTATTGCGCAACCCCAACCGCTGCTGATTTATCG
>CAZTVM010000134.1:0-2610 GCA_964617065.1 uncultured Muribaculaceae bacterium | reverse complement strand
AAGCGATTTCTCCACCAGCCTTATTTATTTGGTCAACAATTCCGTATGCGATACCTCTAGTGTTACTTACACCAAATACAATACCCTTTTTGCCCTTCATTAACATATTAAATCCTCCTTGTCATACTATTTGTGTATTCTACTATCAATATTTTATACAAGCAAGTATTCTATGTTTCTCATTCTTGTATATATCCAATAATTCGATGACAATAAACTTACGAAGTAGAACATATACTTTACATTCAAATTTCACGCAATTAAAATATACTAAGCAATTTGCTGTAAATTTTTAGAAATGAGAAAATATGAAAAACTTTAAATCAGGATATGTAGCAATCATTGGTCGTCCAAATGTAGGGAAATCAACATTATTAAACAGAATTATCGGACAAAAAATTGTAATAGCTACAGATAAACCCCAAACAACACGCAGAAGAATAAAAGGGATTTATACAAATGATAATGCGCAAATTGTTTTTTTAGACACGCCAGGAATTACGAAACCGCTTGACAAACTTGGCGAATTTTTGTTAGATGAAGCAAAATTTTCTATTCCTGATGCAGATGTTATTTTATTTATTGTTGACTTATCAGACAAAGCAGGTGTCGGTGATAAATGGATTGCAAAAAATCTACTTAATACTCAAACTCCTATTATTTTGGTTTTGAACAAAGCTGACAATATCAAAAATACATTAAAAAAAGAAGAAAATTTGATTTCTTATAAAACACTTTTTGATAAAAATTTACCGACAGTAAAAATTTCTGCTAAAACAGGACGAAATATTGATACGTTAATTGAAAATATTACTCGTAAACTCCCTAAAGGAGAATTAATCTATGACAAAGATGATGTCACTGATGAAAGTATGAGAAATATCGCTAAAGAAATTATTAGAGAAAAAATACTGCTGAACACGAATGAAGAATTGCCACATGCTGTAGCTGTAGTTATAGAGAGCTATGAGGAAAAAGAAAATATAGATAATATTTTAGCCGGAATTTATGTCGAAACTGAAAGTCAAAAAGGCATAATGATAGGTAAAAATGCGTCAATGCTAAAAAAAATAAGCACAGAAGCTCGTATAGAACTCGAAAAAATTGTTGACAAAAAAGTTTACTTAAATATACAAGTGAAAATCCAAAAGAAATGGCGTAAAAATTCCAAAAAAGTCGAAGAATGGATTGGCTTATAAAATTTAACTAATATTTAGAGATAGTTTCAAAATATTTTTCAAGCGCAAGATACCCTGTGTAAAGCTCATTCGAAATAACTGCATACTTGTTTGTTACGATAAATTTGAGTTCACGCAATCTTATTTGCAAAAGTTCGTTCGCATCAGCCCGCAGCTTTTCATCTATAGAGAATGACCATTTTTGCAAATACTGTAATTCTTCATTAATTTGCTTAATAGTAGAATACTCAAGAGGTGCAAAATCATATCTCGCAAGCATTGTTTTATCAGCATTGCTAATTCTTGATTGCAAAGTAGTGCAGCCATAAATACGTTTAATAATCATATAATTATCAGCAACACGTTTGTGAGAAGGAGGAATATTCCCCTGCGCTAAAAGCGAGGACATACTCAAAGAACAATAATTGTCATACTCATCTAACAATCCGACAGATGAAGGCTGCACAAACAAGTTACCCGATGAAGCGTACGCAGAATTATCCAAAGCTTTGTTCCTTTCATTTCCTCTATTAGCTTTATATTATAATAAGTAAAAGTATTTTGTCATGCTTTTTACAATAAATGTAAAGCTTTCTAAAAATTTATTTATATAAGTATACATTTTGAGACAATTAAAAAAAGTTTGTGCTACATTAGTTACAAATGAATTTTTATTAGACCCAAACGAATTAATAAAGAGAGTAGTTAAGCAAGGAGAATATGTATGTCAAATTATTTGAGCAAGGAAGAAATCAGACGCTGGAGAAGTTCACTTGAAAAAATGACATTAGAGGAATATGCTCAAAAACTTGGTAAAACGATTAATACCGAAAAAGAAACAAATGATATTGTAGATATGGTTATGGGACAAAATTCTTTGGAAAATATGACAATAGAAGAATACAAACCTAAGGCTGAAACTATCAGAAGCATTGCTCAAAAAGCTTTAAATAAAGAAAAGGAATTAATCAACAAATATAACACTCATGTTAAAATGGAAACCCAAAAAGCAGAAAAGAAAGCTAGTCAACAAAAAAATGTTGATAAAAATGAAAAATTCGTAAAAAAAGTTGAAGAAATCGTAAACGAAAACAATGTCTATCAACAATTTTCCTTTAAAAAGCCGTTAACAGAACGTGAAAAAGCTGTTTTTGATTATTTTAAAGGAAATACTAACAAAATTATCTACGCAAAAGACTTGGCTGCATTACTAGGTCTACCTCGTGATTACATCTATAAATATATAAAAACTTTGCGGAACAAACTGGAAACAGATGCCATTCATAATGCTGAAAACGGTGGCTTCATGTTGGAACTGAAATAAATACATAGTTAGTAAAAATCAATGAAAAATAAGAATGAAAATAAAAAATTAAAAGTAGCCTTCCCTCACATGGGAACAGTCAGTATTGCTTGGTCAGCAGGGCTTCGA
>CAZTVM010000133.1:0-2835 GCA_964617065.1 uncultured Muribaculaceae bacterium | reverse complement strand
GTCAGGGATTAGCATGTATGGGTCAGCCTCATAATGTGCACCTAAACCATGACAAACAGGACAAGCACCGTAAGGCGCATTAAAACTAAATATACGAGGTGCAAGTTCTTCGAAACTCAATCCGCATTTCGCACAAGCTAATTTTTCGCTGAATATATATTCTTTGTCACCAAGCACATCTAATTTCATTAATCCATTAGCTTTTTGCATAGCTATTTGAGCGCTATCAGCTATTCTTGACTGTGCATCAGGTTTTATGACAATACGGTCAACCACAACATCGATGTCATGTTTTGTCGTTTTTTGTAATTCTATATCTGTTTCATCAATATTGTAAATTTCACCATCAATTTTTAATCTTATAAAGCCCTCTTGCCGTAGTTCTTCAATTAAACTATTATACTCACCTTTTTTACCTCTAATAATCGGCGCAAGTATTTGAATTTTTGTGCCTTCCTGAAACTTCATGATTCTATCAACAATTTCATCGAGAGATTGAGGTTTTATATCGCTGCCACACTCAGGACAATACGGCGTCCCGACACGAGCGAATAAAAGCCTTAAATAGTCATATATTTCTGTGACAGTGCCGACTGTAGAACGTGGATTATTACTTGTCGATTTTTGGTCAATAGAAATCGCAGGAGAAAGCCCCTCAATACTCTCTACATCAGGCTTGTCCATTTGTCCCAAAAATTGCCGTGCATACGTAGATAAACTCTCCACATAACGTCTTTGACCTTCTGCAAAAATTGTATCAAACGCAAGCGAACTCTTGCCTGAACCACTTACTCCCGTAAATACAATTAATTCGTTTTTGGGCAATTCTAAATCGACATTTTTCAAATTATGCTGGTTTGCATTTCTTATAACTATCTTTTCGCTCATACAAATATTATTGCACAACAAAATAATTCGTCTAATTTTACAATCTAATCAGTTACGAACTGGAACAACACTTTGACCTTTTCCAAACCAAAGAGTATAATTGAGCCATGGGATTGGCTGCTATAACAAAAGAATATTTGAATAATTTTAAACTGTATCTTGAAGTTGAGCGTAATTTTTCAAAACACACCGTAAAAGCTTATGTATCAGACTGTTTAAGCTTTTTAATATGGTTAGATAATGGTGAATTGTCAGCTGTAAATCACATAAAAATGAAAGAATATTTGTTGTATATTCAAAAATTTTATTACACAAAAACGACTATTGCGAGAAAAATAGCCTCTGTTCGAGCCTTTTACAATTATTTGTATAGGGAAAGAATTATTGAGAACAATCCTTTGCTGAATATTCGAGCGCCAAAACGCACACGCTCGCTGCCTGAGTTTTTGACTGAACGTGAAATAGAAAATATTTTGAACAATATCAAAATAGAATCGCCTGCAGGCTATAGAAATAGAACCATTCTCGAGGTTCTTTACGCAACAGGCATGAGAATTTCTGAACTTTGTGACTTGAATTTTGAAAGTTTAAATCTTGAGAATAGCGAAATAACGGTTTTCGGCAAAGGCGCAAAAGAACGTATTGTATTAATCAGCAATAGAGCGAAAGAATTTTTGCAAACATACCTAAAAACAGTGAGAGAACTGATTTCTCAAGAAGATGTAAAGGAAACAGTCACTGAAAAATCACCGATTTTTATAAATAAAACAGGCTATAGGCTGCAGCCGGCAAGCGCACGAAATTTTATAAAAGAAATCGTGGAAAAAGTACAATTACCAAAACACGTTACTCCTCACACTTTTAGGCATAGTTTTGCGACAAAACTTTTAGAAAAAGGTGCCGATTTAAGGATTGTGCAAGAACTTTTAGGACACGCAAGTATTAGCAACACGCAGATTTACACGCATGTAAGCACTGAACGGTTGAAACAAACTTATGACAAGGCGCACCCAAGAGCCTGAAATCAAAAAATTTGCGAAAACGATAAAAAATAATCATTAACAATATTGACTAGTGGACCCATAATCCAAATGAGAATTGCGCAACCTAAAATCGGTTTAAAAATAAAACTCATTACGAAAACATTTACTTGAGGAGCAGTTCTTGAAATTACACCAAGAATGATGTCTTGACCTAATGTTGCGAGCAAGACCGGTGCGGCGATTTGCAACCCGACATATAGAATATTTGACGTAATTTCCACAAGATAAGTAGTATTGATTAGTTTATCAATTTGAAAAAATGGCGCCCAAATAGGGAAAATTTCAAAACTGCGAATAAAAGCATTAAAAAGCCAGAAAAAGCCACCAAGATTGACAAACAAAATAATAGCGAGAAGTGAAAAAGTCCTTCCTACCACGGAGATTTGTTGTCCTGAAGCTGGGTCCATAACAGACGCCGCAGATAGCCCCATTTGCATGTTTATCATATCTCCACCTGCTTCAACAACTTGAATAATGCAATTTGCAATAAACGCTATTAAAGCGCCGAATAAAACATTAAGCGGTATAACAAGTGCCATAGAAACACCGACAGGAGCCTCAGGGATTTTTATCACGCCCATTAATGCAATTGTAAATATCAAAGCAAAACCAAGTCGAAGCATTGCAGGAATTTCTTTTCTGGTAAAACCCGGAGCGAATTTTAAAAATCCTAAAACCCTTGCAAAAATAATTACACCTGCGCCAAGTGCTTTATTTATTTCAGGGAAATATGTCCCGATATTTGATATAATTACATCAATCATTTTTGTTAATACTCTTGTTAACTGAACTAATTGGTGGCGTGTCTATCAAGAAAAAGTTGTTGTCATAAAGTTCTTGAGGATTGTTATCGGCAACTGTAGATGTTGAAGTAATTTTGCCTGTGATAGTGGAAAAATAAGCT
>CAZTVM010000132.1:0-3011 GCA_964617065.1 uncultured Muribaculaceae bacterium | reverse complement strand
TCTAAATATTCATTATACTTTTGGGATTTCCCATTCTCTGTAGGCTTTATATATAAATCTAATTTTTCATTCAAATCTTTTATCTCTTGTTGCTTCTGTTCAATAATTTTAGTGTTATCTATAGGACTTTCAGAACCTGATGATTCTATTTGTTCTCTATTTAAAGCTTCTATCTCTTCATTTACTTCTACTATCTTTTTACCAATTTTCATAGCATCTAATGATAGATTAAAACTACCACCTATAGCTTCTATTGTAGATTCAGTAAAAAATGCTTTAGCAGCTTCTGCTCTTTCAATATCTTGTCTTATTAAATCTGCTTTTTGTGAATTTTCTGTAACAATGATTTTTTTGCAATCATTTGTATCGCTTTTTCCTGCCTCATCTAGTATTTCTTTTGCACTCTCATTATTTGCTGTATTTGCAGTTTCTGAATTCCCTACGCTCTCACCTGCTTTTATGTCACTTCCCGTTTTTGTATTATTTGATTTGTTTAAATTTTGACTGCTGGGTTGATTTTGTTGAGCCTGCTGCGGTTGTTGAGTTTGCGCATTTTGCTTTTGAACTCCATTTTTGCCATTTTTACCTGATGACTTTTCATTATCTTTATTCTGATTTTCACTTGCATTTTCAGCTAAAGCACCACTATTATTTTTTTTAGATGAGCTTCCGTTTTCAGAGCCATCTTCATTGTGCGCATTTTGACTCCGTGGTGTTCCGGATACGTACTCATCTGTTTTAGTAGTAGACAATGTACCGGTAGGAAATACTGCTTTTTGTTGCGTCGAACTGCTTTCACTAGTTGCCGCTGCACTTCTGCTATATTCACTATTGACTTGGTAAGCTGCTCCGACACTACTATTTGTTTTTAGCGCTTCTATTTCTTTACCACCACTCATTGTCCACCTCTATTTTTTATTACTCACTCTTAAAACTTCTTATTAACCTAAAATGTGTATAGCTATCCCTACATTTTATAAAACTTTTTTCTTTTAAAAAATGCCTTTTATCTTCATTTTGTTTTAATAATGTTACAAAACTTAATACAATTATAATAAATAATTATTTTTTGTATATTTCTTCTAAATTATGTATCATACCGCCTAATGTCGTAGGATATACGTTACCAAATTCTTTTCTTATTGCGCTTACTTGAAGTGGGGAATACAAATATATTATTGGCTTTTGTTCGTATATTATTTCTTGATACTCGTCATAATACTTTTTACGAGACTCAAAAGTTAACTCTAAAGCACCTTTGTCAAATAAATAGTCCAATCTTTTTTCCCATTCGGTAACATCACCGGCGGCTTTGTCTTTCTCAAAACGTTTGTTGAATATATGCAAAACTCCAAAACTTTTCCATACATTTTTACCTGAATTGGGTTCATGTGGACTACCTGTCAATCCCATTATCACCGTATCCCAGTCGCATGTATTACTAATTTTGTTGACTAGATTATTAAATTCTATAGGCTTAAAATTAACAGTCATTCCTATATCTTCTAAATCCTGTTTAATTGTGACACCTATTGACTCTCGTTCGTTATTTCCTGCGTTAGTAAATAAATCGAATTCTACTGGATTTTTTTCTTTATCGTGTAATTTTCCGTTTTTATCCCAATAATATCCTGATTTTTTTAATAACTCTTTTGAATATGCTATATTTTTTTTATGACCTTTTGCAACTTTTTTATTCAAATATATTGAAGGCAATGACTCTGCTGTAAATAGCGCTTCAGCAGCGCCATTTGCTATATTAAATATCATATTTTCTCTATCTATTGCATAGTCAATCGCAATACGAAAATTCAAATCACTAAACCACTTTTGTTTTATTGGATTTACATAGTATTTACCTTTTTCATTTTTGCGTGAATTAAGATTAAACGTCATAAACATT
Source organism: uncultured Muribaculaceae bacterium (assembly GCA_964617065.1). GTDB lineage: Bacteria > Cyanobacteriota > Vampirovibrionia > Gastranaerophilales > Gastranaerophilaceae > JAVBNU01. The sequence goes on along the minus strand of CAZTVM010000132.1, from coordinate 1,108 downwards.
GTACTGGTCGTTGGTCCCAAATTGTATATTTTATAGTCGGAATACTTTTCTTTCTCTTTGAACAAAGCTATATCCGACCCTTTTATGCTGATGACGTCAGTTTCACCAGCCTTGAATTTTAACAATTCATTATTCAAATCTCCTACAATCAGTATTACTAATTTATCTAAATATGGTAATTTTTTATTATCTTTGTTTATCATATAGTAGTTTGGATTTCTTTTGTAGACGACTCTTTGAGCAGGTACATATTCACTCAGTATAAATGGACCACTCGACACAATTTTTTTTACATCAACGTTACTACTCCAAAATGACTCAAAAGCGCCAATTCCTTTGTCAGTTACAGGCTTAAATACATGTTTAGGTGCTATTGCTGCTCCCAAATCTAACATAAATGGTGCAAACGGCTTTGGTGTTACAAATTTAATTTTGTACGTATCTATCTTTGTGACTACAGGCAATTTTTCGTCAATATACAAACCATCACGCAAACTTGTATTCCCGAAACCTCCTAATATTATAGTGTTCCATGTGTATACGACGTCATCAGCAGTAATTTCTTTTCCGTCTGTCCATTTTAATCCATGGCGTAACTCTACTATATACGTTATCTTATCGTCTAATACCTTGACCGATTTTGCCATTTTGGGAATGACTTTTCCACTATACGCTGAAGTACTGACAAGACCGTCAAACATATAACCTGCTGCTGTCGATGAAAAATTATCTTTTGATGTCCAATAATTAAATGTTTTTGGGCCTTCTCCAATACTTGATTGAATAAATTGACCACCAAACTTTCCGATAGGTAATTGCGACTGCATATAATCTCTACCAACAATTACAACATTTTTGGCTTCTTCTAATCCGTAATCGGCAATTGTATCAATTGTCGTTGATTTGCTTGCCGAATTGTCTTGCTTTGGATTATCTACACGAATAATAAGCATTAGACCTACGAATAAAACCAAAATAATAAAAATAATTTTAAAAAATTTCCTCATAATTATAATTTATCATACTATTTAGCCTTTTGCCACCGGCTTTTCTCTTACCTAATTATACAACTCTATTTGCCCTTGTTTGCAAACATACTTAAACCGCC
>CAZTVM010000131.1:0-3022 GCA_964617065.1 uncultured Muribaculaceae bacterium | reverse complement strand
CTAGAGTGGATTGTTTAACCAAGAGCTATGCTTGCGAGTTCGACTTTGCGCATAAATGGTATGAAGGCTTTACGCAAGCTCTTTGGTATTCATATAACACAGGTAAAAAGCCTTGTTTAATTTTGATTATAGAAAAACCAGAAGATTTTAAATATTACGATAGAGCAAAAATTATGAGTAAAAAATATAAAGTTCAATTATGGTATATGAAATCACCATTTTACTATACAAAAGGTAAGGCATTAAAAGCATTGAATTTAATACAAAATAGGTAGAAATCATCAAATTACAAAATTTGTTATAATAGAATTATTCAAATGAACAACGAAGGAACAACGAAAATTATGACAAACGATATGAATTTAATATCCTTAAAAGACAGAACGGAAAAAGAACGCAAGGAAATAGCAAGCAAAGGTGGTAAAAAATCTGGTGAAATTAGACGTGAAAAGGTTGAGTTAAAAAAGCGATTAGAAATTATGCTTTCAATTCAAGATGAAAACGGAAATTATGAGGAAGATAATATTTGCAAGGCACTTATTTTACAAGCAAAACAAGGCAATATAAAAGCGTTTGAAGTAATAAGAGATACTATCGGACAAAAACTTATAGTCAAAACAGATATTGAAGAAAAAAAGCAAGTAGATTTGTCGATTTTATCTGATGAACAAATAGAAAAACTTGCAGAAATGGCAATAAAAGAAGATGAAGAAAAAGATAAAAAAATTATTGCTCTGAAAAAAGAAGTTGATAAACTTGAAAAATTTATAAAATAAAATATTATAAATATCTTCAAATTATACTTGCATGTATAATTCATTTGTTTTATTATTAAATTATACATTGAGGTATAGTTTATGAATAATACAGAAAAAGAAAATTTTAACCCAAAATCGTTAATAATTTCAGATTTTAAATCTTCCAAAGAATATAAGGACGCATTTTTTAAGACAAATATTATAAATACTGTTGAATATTATGAATTACAAATATTTCAACAATATTTTATCTATGGTTTTTTATCAATAAAAAATATTTTTAACGCTTCAAAAGAACTTTCACAATCGGATAAATCAGAAATAACATATCGAAAAGTAAATGATTGGAGCAATAAAGAACTTTTGGAAGAAAATAGAAATACAAATATTGAATGGAGAAAATATTCCGTAAGAACTGGTGTTCAGCTTCTACTTATCAATGATTTAAAAAAATACGGTTATTCAAATGAGCAAATTAAAAATATTGTCAATCAAGTAATTTATGATAGCTGTGATGTTGTAGTTGACAATGCAAAAATTAATTATAAATATTTTGATTTTTATGCTTCAACATTTTATAAAACAGGTATAAACTTTTCGTTAGTAATTGATAAAAATTGTAATGCTTATTGTTTGTGTGAAAAAGATTTAACATTAAATTTAACAAAAGGAATAGATAAAACTAATCCAATATTAATCTTGCCTTTTTCTAAATATTTGAGTGTTTTTGCAAAATACGTTTTCCATAGAGAAAATGAGAGTATAATAACTGAAAAAATGTCAGGGAAAGAATTTATTGCTTCAAAAAATGAAGTAGAAATTTTAAATAAAGTTAGAGATGAAGAAGTAAAAGAGATTAATATTACAAGAAAAAATAGAAACTACAACAAATCTTTAATTCTAAAGTCTAAGACTGTAAAAGATAACGAACGATTAACTGATAAAAATTTAATTAAAACGATAAAAAAAGATAAATATACAAAAGTAACAGCTTCTATTGTAGATGAAGAAACTTATAATCTAATAATAGAAAAAACAGAAAAATTAAGTGAGTGACAACAAAGTACGTTGAACTTTCTTAATGATTACAATCAAATATTTTGAAGTGGCAATGAGGTAAATTGAACTTCTATACAAGCGATAAGGACTAGAAATGCTTAGTATTGAAGTGTGCAGAAAAATTTTAGGTAAAGACAAAACAGACATGCCAGACGAAAAAATTGAAGAAATCAGAGAAACATTATATCAAATATCAAAAATACTAGTGAATAATTATTTTGAGGTAAAAAATAAGTGAATGCAGTAATTTATACAAGAGTATCAACAACAGAACAAGCAAATCAAGGTTTTAGCTTGCAAAATCAAGAAATTTCTTGTAATCAGTTTGCAAAAGCTAAAGAAATGAAAGTTATAAAAACTTTTGTTGAACGTGGAGAAAGTGCGAAAACAACGGAAAGAACTGCACTCAAAAAAATGATTGAATTTTGTATTAAAAATAAAAAAGAAGTAGATTGCATTATTGTTTGGAAGTTTGACCGTTTAACAAGAAAGCTTGATGACCAAATAAGCTTATTACAACAATTTAAAAAATATGGAATTAAAGTTTTATCAGTAACAGAAAATAACGAAGAAAACGCAACGGGAAATCTTATGCGTAATATAGTTGGCTCTTTTGCTCAATATGAGAATGACATTAAATCAGAAAGAGTAACGGCAGGCATGAAACAAGCATTTCTAGAAGGCAAATGGCTTTGGCGTGCTCCTTTTGGGTATAAAACTTTTGATGGAAATATTGTACCAGACGAAAAAACGTCTCCTTTTGTAAGAAAAATCTTTGAATTATTTGAAACAGGATTATATCAACAGACTGAAATAATAAATATACTTGAAAAAGACGGAATTTACCTAAATGGAAATCATATTTGCAGAATGCTTAAAAACCCTATATATTGTGGTTTAATGCTAAATCAAAAGTACAGTGAAGAACCAATAAAAGGAAATTTCGAACCTATCATAAGTGAAAAAACTTTTTATAAAGTACAAGAACTTCTAAATGGTAAAAGACCACATATAGCACCGCATTTAAGACAAAATCCAATGTTTCCTTTAAAACAATTTATTACATGTCCTAATTGCAATCAGCCATTAACAGGAGATACTCCAAAGGGCAGGAAAGGAAAAAATTACTATTATTACAGATGTTATAACAAAGATTGTGGCATTAAATTTAATATTTTACGATTGTTGGCTCAACAAGGTTTTAA
>CAZTVM010000130.1:0-3288 GCA_964617065.1 uncultured Muribaculaceae bacterium | reverse complement strand
ATCACTAGCCATTAGTCCGTATTCACAATTTGGCTTGTGATACTTTCCATTTTTTTTGTTTAATAACACAAGGTTAAGTTTATGAGTCTTTTTAGCATTAGCCTTGATTTTGTCTAAATTTTCATATTGTTTTAATTCACTTGCAAGGTTTGATTTTTCATATACTGTTGCAAGCCCTTGTTTTAACACTTCTTGCTCATAGTTAAGCAAGCTCCCTCGCCCCTTGAGTGAGAGGGTTGGGGTGAGGGGTGAATAATAAATCGACATCAAATGACGACCCATATCACAGCGTTCTTTTTCGCCCGTATATTTAACTGCAACATATTTATTTAAAAGATGTTTTTTAGCAAATTCTTTGCCTAAATACCCTAAGCCCAGAGCTTCTTCTTTGGTTAGATTATAATTTTGCATTTGATAGTCTAAAAATTCAGTCGGCTTAACTTCAAATGTATCAATGCCATTGAGTCTTACTTTCTCGTCTTGCTCGGCTATGCCATTGTTATTAAAATCAACATAAACTGTATCGCCATCAATGATTTTTATTATTTTATACTTGTCACCTTCTGCGAATGCTATATTTATACTTAAAACGATTAAAGTTATAAAGAATAAGCCCTTAAATTTCATGTCCATATTATAACCTAAATAAAAAGCATTTTATTGTTATTAAAGTGTGTCAATAATTGACAGGAATTTTTTAAATAATTAATAAGTTTTTTTGAAAAACTTGACACTAAATTAAGTTAAAAAAAATATCAAGTTGCCGTTTTTTCTCAAACTTCCCGTTTATTTTTACTCAAACTATCTTTCTCTTTACGGTTGCAGTTCTACGACAATTTGCTATAATTGAAATATGAAAAATTTGTATAAAGATAGTGATTGGATAGATATAAATGAGCGTCAAAAAATAGGCGAAATCTTGATGCAAGCTGGTTGTATGGAATTGAAACACCTCGCAGCGGCGCTAGAAATACAAAAATTTCAAAAATTGCATATCGGTGAAATTTTGGTAAGTTTAAAAATTATAACAGCTGACCAACTTGGTGCTGCGCTAGAATTACAGAAAAAAATTAATGCAAAATTTATTTAAGGTTAAATAAGTACCGTACTTTGCCGACGGTCATGCCGGTTTCTGTTGTTATTTGTTCTTTAAATAATTGAGTCAAGGGCGTTTTATCGATTTGTTCGTTTGTTAGCCAGTGCAATTGTTTCAATGCTTCAATTGTAACCAGTGCACGTGCATCCATATTTGAGTCAGCAATTTTAACTACAGTAGCTTGTTCTTTTTCTAAATTAATGACAACGCAAAGTCCGCCAGCGCCGACTTTTGCAATTAGGTTGTTGTTAGCGAACATAATTTCGCTGTCTAGCCTCAATGGGCCGCCGGCAATGTAGGGATAGGTTTGTAGTGCGTCTTTTATTGGTTTGTATTTTGAGTTTAAAAATAAATTAAGAAAAGCGAAAGCCAAATTTTTAAGTGGTAATGCGCAAATAGGTAAACCGCAACCATCTTTAGAAAAAATCAATTTGTCTTTGTAGCCAGATAAATTTTGCATGTTTTGAGCAATTTTTTGCTGAACAGGGTGGGTCGGATTATCATAGGTTGTTTTGTCCCAGCCGTTTTTAGCGCATGCCAGCAACATCAAAGCATGCTTTCCTGAACAATTGTTGTGCAGGCTTGTAGGTGCAATGTCATTTTTTATCAAATATTTTTGTGCTTTAAGGCTTAGTGGTTGTGCAATAGGACATTTTAAATCGGAAATATTACAATTGACCTTTTGCAAAATACTTAAAACTGTATCAATATGTTTTTTTTCTCCAACGTGAGAGGCGCAGCATACAGCGATTTGCTTTTGTGACAAACTAAAATAATTAATTAAATCTAAATCGACTAGCAAAGTAGCTTGTAGTGGCTTCATGCAAGAGCGCAAAAAAAAGAGTTGCTCATCAGACGAGCAAGTTTCTAGAACTATAGAATTTTTTTTGCAGAGCACAACAAAACCGCAATGTTCTTGTTCTATAATGTCGCTTCTAATGTACTGTAGTAGTAAATTTTGAGATAAATTCGGCATTTATAAGCCTTGTTCGAATTTTTGTTTCAGTTGCAAATATCTTTGCTTTATCACTTTATTTTCTTTAATTAAAGAGGAGTTCAAGTCTTTTAAAGTTTTCATATCGCTGTCGTTTGTAGTTTGTTCGCCTTGTTGAGTAGTATTAATACGTAGAACAACAGCTTTTTTAGCTTCTTCTTTCAAATATAAAATATTTTTTAATTCTTCTTCTTTAATAATGCCCATGTGCGTAAAAATGCGCCCGATACGCACTTCTTTACCTCTGGCAGCGTTAGCTTTTTGAATTCTTAAAGCTTCTTCTAATTGGTCGAGATCCGTCAACCCGAGTCTTTTGAGGTATTCACCAAGTCTGATATTTCCTGCGAGGTAATGTCCGAGGACTACCATTTGTTTGTTGTTGATAGCAGAAAAGTATTCATAGTCGTAGCATTCTACAAAAATTTTCGATGTTTTTTCAAGAGTCCAGAAGTTATTGATAGTGATTTCAGTTAAATTTGCGCCTTGAGCAGCAAGAGTTAAAAATTTATAAGTATCTAGCGGTAGTGCTCTTTGTCGAGTTTGCAGTTCTTTTTTGCCTTGTAATGTGATTTCAGGTTTAATTAATTGATAAATAACTTCAGCTTCCTCATAAATATCGAATTCGGAAGAAGGATTTATAGTTTCTAATTTATACTTTATGCTATAAGAAATTGCTTCTTGAACCCATACAGGTAAGTCGAACAATTGATTTATAAAATTTGTAAAAACACCACTCATTAAGTTTTATCCCGAAATTAATTCATACTCAAGCATTATGTATTTAATATTAATTTTATTATATAATATAAAAGTATTTTTATCAAATATTTTGAAGGAGATGTAGTTGGGAATAGACGGAATGCCAGCCTCAGCAGGTAGATTGACAAATGAAATACCTTCCTCCCATCATGCGATAAACGCAGATATGTTAGCAAACATGAAAAAAGATGACATGGTAGTTGATTTTGACCAATTTACAAGAAATCAGCAAATTGGACGGAAGGAAGATAATTATGGAGAAGATGTCGAAAATCAGAGTCTTTCTGCAGGTTACGCAGAAGATTCAGTAGAAAATGAAAATATTTCTGATGAAAATGACGATGAAAGTAGCAAAATAATTTATTATGAAAAACGATATATACTACGTTTGAATGAGAACAATGCAACCGTAGAATTGTATGATAATGAAAAGGATGAG
>CAZTVM010000129.1:0-3314 GCA_964617065.1 uncultured Muribaculaceae bacterium | reverse complement strand
AGGCAGTGGTGTATCAGCACCGGAGCCGATAATAATTTTTTTGAATTCATCAGGTGTCATTGAGCGATTTTTCATTTCTTTGATGAGATGGTTGTGGACGTCGACTGCAGCCATAGGGTCTAGCGCTGCGATACTTTTATATTTATCTCTATTATTCAAGAATTTAACGATTAAACCTGTCGAAAACATGTAAAAGAACACTGATGAAACATCACGGACTAAAATTTCTAATCTGTCATGTTTATTTCGTGCATTGTACGCTCGACCACCGATAAGACCTGCGTCAGTACTCAAAAGACGACAAACAGCGTTGTTTTCGAGATTGTAGGCGCTTTTTGCGAAAAGTTCAGCTGTAGAGAGACCTTTAAAATTAATTTCTGCTTTTTTTGATTTTTTAAATTTTTCAAAAGTGACATTAGGTACGAATTCTTTATTTTTTATTATTTTTTTGTTCGCAGTTTTTTCAGCGGTAGTATTTTGTGATTTTTTTAATAAATCTTTAGTGATGGCTTGGTTAAATTTCGGTAAAATAAAACCTGTAATGGCTGTAGCTGCAACGACACTTGCTGCAATTTTGGTAAATTTAAACGGAGCTAAAATATTTTGGAATTTAGGATTTTTCTTATTGACGTAAAAAATAGGGTCTCGAAGTTCGTCTTTGCCGACGTCGTAATTTATTTCAGGGAGATTCAATACTTTTTTTCCAAAAAAATCACCAATTTTATTAAACGCTGCAACGCCCCATAGCCAAACGACAGAAGAAATACTTTCTTCTGTAAATCGTTCTCTGGCTTCTATGTAGCCATCTCTTTTGTATGCGTGGTAAGTTCTACCTGCTATTACCGTTCCTTCTAATAGTAAAACAGGCAGCAAAACACCTTTTTTGCCAAGACGAGAAATATTTTTGCACAAAAAAGATGGCTTTATTAAATTTTTAGATATGTTCGACGGTACTTCCAATTTTATATTACGATTAACTATATTTCTATTTAGTATAAGCAGCAACATTTCATTTTTTGCTAGTTAATTTAATTAAATTACAAAAAAAGTTACATCTCAATTCTTTGTTGATTTCTGTAAAGTTTGATAAAAATTAAATTTATCGAAATAAAAATCTTATAGTATAATGAAACTTATGGATGAAAATAACGTCGTTAAGATTTGGAATGAAGTTTTAAAAATTTTGGAAAACAAGATACCAAAATCAACATTTGAACCATGGTTTTTACCTATGGTTGCGCAGTCTTATGATGAAAATCAATTTACAGTCTTGACGGGTCATTTGATGGCAAAACAAATTATTATGCAGCAATATTATTCTGTTGTGATTGAAGCGTTTGAGAATGTGCTCGGTAAAAATATTAATTTTAATATGATTGTCGACCGAGAAATAATGAAAAAAATTCAAAAAGAATTTCAAAAACAAGAAAAAGAAGAAGAAAAAAAACAAGCAAAAAACAGCTCCAACGATAGCAAGTATGATAATTTAAAGCAAATGCAATCATTTTGTAATTTGAATTTGAAATATAAATTTGAAAATTTTGTAGTTGGTGAAAATAACAAATTTGCATACGAAGCTGCACGCACAGTCGCAATGTCTCCTGGTGAAAAATATAATCCGCTTTTTATTTATGGTGGTTCCGGCTTAGGAAAGACACACATAATGCAATCTGTTGGTCATTATATTTTGCATAACACTGATTTGCGTCCGAAGTATATTAAATCTGAAGAATTTTTAAATGAGTTGGTTCAGTGTCTTATCCGTAGTGGTGATACGAACACTAAAATGAATTCTTTTCGTCAAAAATATCGCAATGTAGACATACTGTTGATTGACGACATTCAGTTTATTGAAGGCAAAGACAGAATGAAAGAGGAATTGTTTAATACGTTTGAGGCTCTGTACTTGAAAGGCAAACAAATTATATTCACGAGTGACAGGCAGCCAAAGGACATTGGCGAATTGCCTGACAGGTTGCGTTCTCGATTTGAGTGGGGGCTGCTGGTTGAAATTAAACCTCCTGAATTCGAAACCCGAGTTGAAATATTGAAAAATATGTCAAAAGCAAATGTTGTAGATGTGTCTGATGACGTTATTAATTTTTTAGCTGAGGTTTATAAAAAAAATGTTCGTGAATTAGAAGGTGCTTTTAATAAAATTACTGCGTATTCCAGTATTTACGGTACAGAAATGACAGTTGATTTAGCTAAAAAAGCGTTGAATTACAAAGAAAATGTGAGATTTATTACTTCTGGTATTGTAGCGAGCGAAGTATGTAAATATTTTAATATTCCTGAAAAAGAATTGAAAGGAACAGGTCGTTCTCAAAAAATAGCTTACGCAAGGCAGGTTGCTATTTATTTAGCTAAAGAACTTACAAATGAAAATTTGACAAGCTTAGGTGAATTTTTTGATAAAAAACACTCAACAATTATATATTCTTACGAAAAAGTTAAGGCTGATTTACTTACTAATAAACAACTAGAGGCAAATATTAGCGACCTCAAAAATATAATTGAGCAAAACTAATAACTAATCAAATTATTTAACGATAGAATTGTAAATCAACGAGGAAGCTTTAACAATGAAGTCTTTTCCTGCTTGAGCATTATATGGACGATTAACCATAATTGCTACTATGTAACGCTCACCAGTAGGAGCGTAAACTATACCTGCGTCTCCGACCATTTTGCCTATATCACCGGTTTTGTGAATGAATAATGCGTCAGAGGGTAAACCTGCATGTATGAGTCTATTATTTTGTATATCGCTCAAATAATCGACAATGTACTCTCGTGAATTAATATTAAAGAAATCTTGATTATCGACGTTAAACAGCATTGTAGCTAATTCTCTTGCTGTTGTTTTATTGTCACCTTCCATATCCGGCAACCAGTTAGCAATATGTGTAGATTTCATCCCCCAAGAACGTAAAGCTCGATTTATGTCAGCTGCACCGCCTTGAGAAGCCATTATCATATTAGTCGCTGAGTTGTCAGATTCTTTCATCATGTGTCGAGCTAGATTGTCGAGTGTATAAACTGAATTTTCTTGTTTAAACTGTAGACTGCCTGAGCCTTCCGCACGATATTGATTAGTCAAGACAAATTTATCTTGAAGTTTTACTTGATTAGCCTCGATAGATTTGAACAATTGTAATAAAACAGGTATTTTTATTATGCTGGCGGCTGAATATTCTTTATCAGCGTTGATATCTACGTAATTACTGTTCTGATAATTCCAAACATAGACTGTGGGTTGAATTGAAGGATACGCTGCCATCAAATTTTTTAGGTCATTTTTAAGTTGAGTC
>CAZTVM010000128.1:0-3341 GCA_964617065.1 uncultured Muribaculaceae bacterium | reverse complement strand
GAAAACTCCTGACGGGCTTGTTTAATTTTTTCTCGCACAGTTTCCTCAACTGACATGCCGGAAACGAGTCTGTCAATAAATCCATTGTTCAATCTAACAGCTTTGTTCAATGCTCCGATATCATCCAATAAATCTTTTATTTGCATAAAATCATACTCAAACCCTTGTTTTGATTGATAAACTAACATCTCACCTGTCGCAGAAACAATAGGTATACCGCCTTTTTCAAAATATAATTTGAATATTGATTTTAAGTCTTGCAATTCTGATTGCATAGTTTGAATTGCTTGTTGAATACGGATATAACGCTCAAATAGATATTCGATATTTTCAATTTGTTTGATTTGCCAAGCGTATTTTTTCTCGTATAATTTTTTTAACGTTGGATAAGCCTTAGCCAAATTCATTGCATCAGCCATTGCACGATGTTGAGTGCCGATTTCTATATTAAGCTTATTTAACAATGCCTCCAATCCATGCGACTCTAAGTCAGGATAAACTTCTTTGAACATAAACTGACTATCTATGCGACTGTTTGTAAGTTCTTTACCTCGTAATCTTTTACTGGCTTCGTTTAAAAAACTAAAATCAAAAATTACGTTATGCGCAACTATTAGATGATTACCAATAAATTTCAAAATCTTAGGCATAATTTTTGCTTCAATCGGTGCGTCTACAACCGCAGATTCTGTTATTCCGTGAATTGCTATACTTGACTTCCTTATATGCTGTTGTGGGTTAATAAGTGTTTCATAAGTATCTTCTATTTCGCCGTTAACCATTTTTACAGCGGCAAATTCAATTATTCTTTCTTTTGTGTAATCAAGACCGGTAGTCTCAACATCTAAAACTATTTCAATATTCTTTTTTGGCATAAAATCTCCCTCACTAGAATATTATCATGTTATTCAATATATGGCATTTGTGTAACATTTTTTCATAGTATAAAAAAGGCTCAACATATAGTTGAGCATTTTGAAGTTGTATAAAAAATAAAATTATTGACTTATAGCTTTTGATATAAAAGCAACGCTGTCATTCACAAGGTCTTTAACAAAATCTGTAGCTAATCTTTTCAGTGACTGCCTTTGCAAATGGTCAAATGCAACATAAATAGGGTCACGTGAATTTTTAAAACGCATTCTCGGGTCATTTAACATATTCAAAAGTTCAATGTCCGCATTAATTTCTTCTTCTTGTTCTTTAACTTTTCTTCTAAGTGGAGCGTATCTACCGTTGCCACCTTTGTTGTTTTGCATGTTTGCTGTCGCACTTATCATAATGAAAATCTCTCTTTCTAATTCATCTCTATTTGTAGCAGTTTCTCTCCTCTACGTGTGTGGAACGTAGAGCTTATCATTCTCTCGTGTGTGGGCTTAACCTGTTTTATTTTATATCTCGTATATATATAAAGGTATATACTCAAAAAAAATTGCCTTTTTTCTGTATTTTAAAAAAAATTGATTTACATTTGTTAAAATAAATATAAATAAATTAACAAAAGCGCACGTAAAGACAGCTATAGATTGGTTTTTATTTCGTATTTTTTCCTAAATAATTTCCTGAAATAAAGCCTGTAGACCAACAATTTTGCAAATTAAATCCACCTGTTAAACCGTCGATGTTTAATATTTCTCCGCAAAAGAACAACTTAGGGCATTTTTTTGATTGCATAGACTTAGGGTCTATTTCGTTCAGTTTTACACCACCTGCTGTCACCATTGCGATTTCCTCGATTGGCGCTACCGCATGAAAAGTATAATTTGTGAATATTTCTGCAATTTTAGATATTTGAGCATTTGAAATTTCTGCACAATTTATTTCAGAATCTATTTTTATTGAGTCTAAAAGTGTAGAAGCCAAATATCTCGAGCAAAATTTTGATATGACATTTAACAAATTTTTTTTCGGATTTTTAGATATTTCTTTGTTTAATTTATTTCTAAATTTATTCTGTTCTTCTCCTACAATATTAACTTTAATTTGCAATGGATTTGTCAAATTGTAATCCATAAAAGCACAAATTGATGATATTTTAAGGATTAGCGGTCCGGAAATTGATTTATGAGTAAAAAGTAAATCCCCTTTTATTTTACATACTGCTCGATTTTCAAAAATAACGTCGGTTTTGATGTTTTCTAGCGATATTCCCGGCAATTCATAAAATTGTGTTTCTTTAATTTTTAAAGCTGTTAACGCAGGACGAGGCGTTTCTATTGTGTGACCTAAATTTTTTGCGAATTTAAACCCTGATGCCTTGCCCCCGCATGCCAAAACCAAAATATCTGCTTTTAATACATTTGTGCTTAGTTCAATTTCATATTTGTTATTGACGAAATTAACGTTGTAAACTCTTTTTTTCACAATCTCAATATTTGGCAAATCTATTTGCGCAAGCAGCGCCGATTGGACTTGAGCAGAGCTATTAGAAACAGGAAAAATTCTGTTATCTTTTTCAGTAATTGTCGGCACACCTATATCTTTAAAAAATTCCAAAGTTTTTTCAGTTGAAAATTGCGAAAAAACTGAATATAAAAATTTTTCACCTCGTGGATAGTTCTTTGCAAGTTCTTTTATATCAAATTCGTTGTGCGCAAGATTGCAACGACCTCCTCCCGTCGGAAGAAGTGTTTGTAATATTTTATTTTGTTCAATAATAATTATATGATTTGCCTGATTTTTTGCGGCTTCTATTGCACACATAATACCGGCAGGACCACCACCAATTATAGCTATTATATTTTTTTTAGTCATGAATTCTTGTTCCGTACAAATAGACGTCTTCTGGATTTTCCAACCCCTCATGTAACTCCAACATTGTTTTTTCTAAGACAGGGTGAACATAATCAGGTATCAGCTCCAAAAGTGGCACGAGTGCAAATGCTCGTTCATGCAAATATGGATGAGGAATTTTTAAATCCTTTTCGTTCATAATGAGATTATCATAAAATAAAATGTCTATATCAATAGTCCTTTCGCCCCAGTGTTCTTCTTTTTTTCTATCTCGTCCAAGTTGGATTTCTATACTTTGTGTCAAATTTAATAATTCTTTCGGTGACAAAGATGTCTTTGCTTCAATTACTGCATTAACAAACCAATTTTGCTCTTTTTTCCCCCAAGGTTCAGTTTCATATATCATCGAAGTACGAATTATTTTTATTAAATCACGACAAGTCAAAAGGTTCGTCGCTTGCTGAATATAGCTAACTTTATCAAATTTATTTGAACCTAAACACAAGTAAACTATTGCCATAGATGTATCTTATACGTTTTTCGAGCTTTTTACAAGTAAATGTTCTAGTTGATAACATATTAGACTAAGCAACTTTATTTTTGTTGAA
>CAZTVM010000127.1:485-3399 GCA_964617065.1 uncultured Muribaculaceae bacterium | reverse complement strand
ATTTTTGAGCGATTAAATCTAGTTGCAACAAATCTTCAACATTCAAGCGGTACAGGTCAGTTGGCAGCAATACCATCTTTTTATCCACGAGTTGTTCTACCACCGATTCACCCATTCCGTCAATATCCATGCCTGCTTTCGAAACAAAAAACTCTATGCGAGCTTCAATTATCTTAGGGCAATCAGGATTGGAACAGTATAAATTAACTTCTCCTTCTCTTTTAACCAGTTTGGAGTTGCAAAAAGGACATTCAGTAGGAATGTTAAATTTATTAAGTTCAAAATCCCTTGCGTCTTTTTCTACTGAAACAACTTTGGGGATAATTTCTGCAGCTTTTTTTATTATAACTTTATCGCCAATTCTGATATCTAAACGCTCAATCTCATCGAAATTGTATAAACTTGCTCGTTGCACGATAGAACCAGCTAATTGAACAGGTTTGAGGACTGCGACAGGTGTCACTGCGCCTGTTTTGCCTACATTTAGTTCAATATCTTTCACAATTGTACTGACTTCTTCCGGTGGAAATTTAAACGCCGTAGCCCATTTTGGAGCTCTCGCTGTAAAGCCTAACTCTCGTTGCATTTGCAAATCGTTAACTTTTATAACCACACCGTCAGTTGCATAATCCAAATCAAAACGTTTGTATTCCCAGTTTTTGCAAAATTCAATCGCTTCATTTATACTTTTGCATAATTTTGTGTTTGGATTGACCTTAAATCCTAGATTTTTCAGCAGTTCAAGAGTTTCGAAATGCGTTTTAGCAACATTATCTCTGGTAAAAACAGCACCATAAGAAAACATAGCCAAATTCCTTTTAGCGACGATTTTGCTGTCAAGTTGTCTTAATGAACCGGCAGCAGCATTACGAGGGTTTGCAAATTCTTTTTCGTTATTTTCACGTTGTAATTGATTTAATTTTTCAAAAGCTGTTTTGGGCATATATATTTCGCCTCGAACACTTATATCAGTGATATTTTGTGGCGTTTCAAAGAGTTTTAATGGAATACTTTTTATCGTTTTTAGATTTGTGGTTATATTTTCGCCGATTACTCCGTTACCACGTGTCGCACCAACGGCTAAAAAACCATTTTCGTATTCAAGGTTTATTGCTAATCCGTCAATTTTTAATTCACACACAAGTTCAATATCTTTTTTGCTTTGGTATTCTTTAGAAATTCTTTCATACCAAGCTTTTAAATCATCAAAAGAATTTGAGTTATCAAGTGAGTACAAACGGACTTTGTGCGTAAATTCCTCAAATTTTTCTGAAATTGTCCCGCCGACACGTTTAGTGGGCGAATCTTCTGTCACAAATTCTGGATATTTGTCTTCTAATGATTTTAATTCACGAAACAATGTATCGTACTCAAAATCAGTTATACTCGGAGTATCTAAAACATAGTACAAATGATTGTGTTTGATAATTTCATTTTTTAAATTGTTAATTTTTTCTAGAATTTTATCCATTTTAAAAACTTTATTTTTGGTGTAATCTAAGTTTGAGTTAACTAAACCATTTTACAACAAAAAGGATTTTTATGAGTGTTATTTCATTAGTAAAATATTTTCGTACAAAAATTAAACGAACTCTATTCACCACGCCGACACATTCTCAAGACGCTAATGCTGTATCCGAGGCGAAAAAAATGCTCGGTGCTCAATTTTTTAAATTAGATTATTCTGAAATAGAGGGATTTGATAATTTAGCGAAGCCTGAAAATGCTATAAAGGATTTAGAAGAAAAAATAGCTGCAATTTATAATTCAGGTGCAAGCTTTCCTTTGATAAACGGTTCAACTTCAGGGATTTTAGCGCTTATGCTTGCGACTTTAGCGCCTAACGATAAAGTTTTAATTAACAGAAATTGCCATCAATCAGTTATAAGCGGGCTTATTTTGACAGGTGCGTATCCTGTTTGGCTGCAAAGTGAAACAGTAAAAGAATGGAATGTAGTAGCTCCTATTTCTGCTGAAATTGTGCAAAACGCAATTGCTGCTAATTCTAATATAAAAGCGCTTATTGTCACCAATCCCACTTATGAAGGACTTTATACAAATTTAGAAGAAATTGCAAAAATTTGTGAACATAATAATATAATTTTTATTGTAGATGAGGCACATGGTGCACTTTGGAACTTCTATTCAAAATTCCCTAAAACGGCAATTCAATGTGGCGCACACGCCAGTGTCCAATCTTTGCATAAAAATGCAGGTGCTGTAACTCCTTGTGCATTGCTTCATTTAGCTCAAAATTCTAAAATTTCCGCACATAAAGTTCAAAATGCGCTAAACTTAATAAATACGTCATCGCCATCTTATCCTTTGCTGATAGATATTGAAGCTACTGTCGATTTCTTAAATTCCAATAAGGGCTCAAGTTCAATTGACAAATTACTTAAAAATATTGATGATTTTAGAAAAAGTTTATTAGAATTTGAAAATATAAGTATTTATTGTTATGACAATGATATAACTAAAATTCTAATTAAAATTGAAAATACTTCAGGTGTTGAATTAGCAGAACTTTTAGAAAAAAAATATAACATTGAGGTGGAGATCGCTGGAACGTCCACGATACTTTGTCTTACAGGTATTGGTACGAAAAATAGTAAATTGAAAAAACTCGAAAAAGCAATCAGAAAAATTGTGAAAAATAATGAGTTGAACGAAACAACGTCAGAAAATGATATTTTATACTTAAATCCTCAAATTGGTTTAACTCCACAAAAAGCTTATCAATCAGACTACGTTGAAATTGAGCCGCAAAATTCCATTGGTAGTACCTCTAAAGAAACCTTGACAATTTATCCTCCAGGTATTCCGGTTATAATTGCAGGTGAAGTTATACAAGAAGGGCATCTTGAGTATTTAAAGGCAAATTTAGAGAAAATTAAGGTGTGCAAATAAAGAT
>CAZTVM010000127.1:0-475 GCA_964617065.1 uncultured Muribaculaceae bacterium | reverse complement strand
TTTATTTCATTGCTTCGCAATAATCGCTTAGTTCTTTGCATTTTAAATTGAATTTATCTAGTAAAACATTTGCATTTGTCTTTATAAACTTTTCATGTCTAAGACAGTCACGACCGATAAAGTTTTTGTATATATCATCAAAGAATACTTCTTTAAAATTTATAACATCATCATACAGCTTTGTGTCAATAATCTTTTTTGCGTTGCAAAGCATAACAAATAACCACAATAGCTCATTTTGTGCCTTTGAAATTTTGTTTTGGTTTAGGTATTCACACATTCTTCGCAAGTACCCTGTAATTTTTTGATATTCAAGCAAAATATTTTTCTTTTTTAGAACTTATGGTTTTGATAATAAATTTATAATCTGTGTGTCTTGTTTGATTTTATCTTCAAATCTATCAAAATACATCCTATCAATTTTCATTCCTTCTAAGCCAATTTCATTAACTTTCAAGGTTAAAATTGGATCTAC
>CAZTVM010000126.1:0-3661 GCA_964617065.1 uncultured Muribaculaceae bacterium | reverse complement strand
TTCAATATATTTTTGAATAATTCAAAAAGAGTTTTTACGGACATCAAATTTTTAAAATATTTAGTTGGATTTAATTTGTCGAGCTTAGGAGAAAGTGGTGTCATTGTAAATAAAGGTCCTATTTGAATTAAATCGCCCATTATCCCTACAAATCCAGCCAATACCAATATCGGCAACAATATCAACAACAAGGGCACTACTGTTACAAAAAAAATATACTGATAGCCGATAGTCTCCAAATGCTGGTTTGGTATTTGCTCATATAAAAGCACAAAAACATTCGTAATTTTTTCCCAAACAAATGGTGCGAATTTAAAAACAGCCATAAACATGACAATCAAACCAACTGCCATTGAAAAATCTTTTGATTTTACAACTTGACCTTCTTTTCTTGCTTTTTCCAGTTTTTGCTGCGAAGCCTCAAACTGTTTATCTTCATCACCCATTCACTTACTCGTTCTTAATTAAATTATTTTTATCAATATTTTATCATTGAAACTACTTCGATATTTTCAGGCAACTTGTCTTTGCCATGCAAATCTTCTAATTCAATTACGAAGCATGCCGCCAAAATATTTGCTTTAGTTTTTTGTATTAACTTGCAAGTGGCTGCGATTGTCCCTCCGGTAGCCAACAAATCATCTACAACTACTACATTTTTTCCTGCTTCTATTGCATCTTTATGAATGTGAACCTCATCTGTTCCATATTCTAATTCGTATGTTTGTGAAAGCGTTTCTGCCGGCAATTTACCTGGTTTTCTTACCAAAACGAAACCTGCGCCTAAATTATATGCCAATGCACTTCCAAAAATGAAGCCTCTAGACTCTATGCCCACTACATAATCTATTTTTTTATCTTTTAATTTTTCAGTCAGATAGTCTATTATTAATTTTAATCCTTCTTTATCTTTAACTGCTGTAGTAATATCTCTAAATAAAATTCCTTCCTTTGGAAAATTTGGTACACCACGAATTAACCCTTTTACAGTCTCAATCATTCATTTATTTCCTTTCTTTGACTCCAACCATAATATAATTATATTAGAAATAAATATTTATTGTATAAAATTTAAAATATTTTTTAATTTGCATAAACAAAAAATTCGGTAGGATTTACTCTTACCGAATTTTTTAATCTTATCACAGTGTAGAAACTGTTTAGAACTTCCAGCGAATACCAAATTGTCCTGCGACACCGTTTCTGCCTCCGTTGCGTAGCAAACATTGCCCGAACGCTGTAAACCTTTCGCCCCATCTTCTTTGCAAGCCTACTCCATACTGGATATAAGGTTTTACACTCAATTCAGGTATGCTTACATCATTCGCTTTAAATTTCGTTTGGTCTATTATATTCCAGACCATTGACACACTTGCGTATGGTTGCCAACCGTCTTTCAATTTGCCGATAAACTTTATACCGGGAACAATTTGAATTGCATTAAGTGGATCTTGGTCAATCTTTGCTCCTGTTGTTGAAGTGTAGTCAAAAGTATTCACAAAGGTATATGACATTAAGTAGCTAGGCTGAATTACGAATTTGCCGTCAGCTAGTTCCCAGTTGTAGCCAGTTTTGCTTGCAATACCTGTTGAAAGCATTGTCAAATCGTCTTTTCCTTGAGATGATGAAGCTTCTGCAACTGACGCTCCAACATTTGCAGTAATTGCTGAGAAGAAATAGCCTTTATAAAACGCTGCTGTGGCACCCAACAATCCGCCATTTTGGTATATACTTACACCTTCGAAGTGTTGGTGCGAACCGTTGTACCCTGCGTAAGCTGAGTAAACTGTATCCCATCCGTTGTCATGAGAAATTATGCCTGTGTCGCCGCCGATTGTTGAGCCATACATTGTATTTTCAACTCTTATGCCACCTTTCAAGCCTATAGTTTCGTAGCTTGCATAAGGACGATACCAAAGCCCTTTATCTTTTTCAGGAGTAAACAGTGGTGAGTAGACCATTGGATTAGTTGAATTATTTGCAGCGTATTGATTTCTATACTTTTCAGCAATTCTGACCTTTTTGAAACCAAGCAAATCAAAGTTGCCGAACGCTTCATCATAAGACTGGACTTGCGCCAAGAACGCTGCCTGTTGAGCTACCGCACCTGCAAAATTTGCAGGATTATAGTCGTTTATGTTGCCTTTAGCTTTTTTATTGAATACGAAATCTCCATTTTCATCATCATAAGTAACGTCGTAAGCATAAACATCTCCATACGCTGTATCTACTGAGGTTTCAACGTTATTTGCGAATATTTCAGTAAAGTTGACGGTTGTTTCACTTTCAATCGCATCGTGAAGAATTTTCATTTCACTAACGTTAAGCTTTGTGCCTTCTGCAATTTCTAATGGTGTATCGTTATCGACTAAAAGTCTGTCCATTGTTTGCAACGCCAAATCGACATCGACTTTGATATTAGAATTCGCTGTCATTGCAATGTTTGCGAGCATAATATCAGTAGTTGCATCGTTCATCAAATTCAACGTTCCACCTTCGAAGCTAATACTATTCAAATTACCACCGACATTAGCAAGGTAACTATCAGCGCTAAAATACACTTCGCCGGCTTGCAATCTATATTGTACATCGTCTATCAGCGCATTATGAGTAGTTTTATTATTTGTATTTTTTATTGTGACAGGATCAACTAAAGCGTTAAACACAATTTCTCCTGAGCCGGTCAATTCGACCAAATTATCGATGTCGTTAGAGCGAACGGCTTTTTCGACTGTAACAGTTTTGCCTTCAGCACTAACTATTTTCAAGCCTGATTTCTTTTCGCCTGCGGACTTGAGATAAACTGCGTTTGCGCTGTTTCCATTGACATCTGAGTCATTTGCCGTGAGGTTAATATTTGCACCTGTTGCGTTAATTTCAACGTTACCACCGGGATTAACAGTAATTGCGCCCTTATCAGTTGCGTCAGGGGTAAAGTTTATCAAATTGGTGTTGTTTATGACTAGTTTTTGAGCCTCTCCGACTTGGATACCGTTATTATCACCGCCGTCGAGAGTGGTATTTTCGCCGCCTTCAATTGTGAGCTGAGTTCCGCCTAATACCCCATCGTTCCAACCGCCATTAATACCATTAGCTACTATTTGAACATTTGTGTCATCAACAAACGAAATTACACGCTCAGACTCTAGCGTAATTTCAGTACCGCCCGTGAGTGTTACATCCCTCAAAATACCAACTGTAATAGGGTCATAGACCGTTTCGACTGCAGTTTTTTCCAAATGTATGTAGCTGCCATCATCTTTCGTGAGCGTGGTCAAAGCGTATATATTTTTTGCTGTTAAAATATTGATTATTTGATTATCCTCTGTAATACTCAAATTTATTTTGTCTGAAAATTTGATGTCGTTAGCGTAGTCAGCAGCAACTTCTGTATCGAAATCCTTGAGTTTAACAGAGGCCAGACGTACGATTTCGTTATTTGTGTTTGTGTAATTTGAGGCATTGATTGTATCCATCGAACCTGCTCCGTCGTTTGCTGTAAGGTCTACGTCTAATTTGAGTGACAGCACTGCGTTTTCGTCGATTGCAATTGTGCTGAGTGCTATCTCGTCACGCAAACCATTTGCGATGTCAAGGATTGAAGACCCTGTGACGTTGAGGATTGAACCGCTACCGAAGAATGACGGTGTTGTCGTTGTCA
>CAZTVM010000125.1:0-4032 GCA_964617065.1 uncultured Muribaculaceae bacterium | reverse complement strand
TTTTCCTGCTTTCGCTTACCAATGCTTGACCGTATTTATTTACAAAACATACGAGTTGCATTAATTTTTCGTTATGAGCTTTTACAGCTTCCTTGGTTGCGCATTTAGCGCCTTCTTCTATCAAAGTCTCAAAGCTTTTTCTTATTTCTTCTATTTTATCAGAAGGCACTTTTGCAGACTCAAGGACTTTGAGATAATTTTCTAATTCATTTTTTGCAGGTGATGGTTTATCGCCATTTGCTGTAAATTGTTTTTTATATTCATCTGCGGGGAGTAATTTTAATTCACGTGATTCACTAACACCTTTCGCCATCGCCGCATTAATCGGATGAGTTATTTTTCCCATGCCTAAAATAAATGCCATACCTGCTCGGCCGTCTGCACCACACAATTGAGCATATTCTTTAGCGTCCTCGTCTGTGTATCCTAAATTTTTAGCTTCTTCTAAACCTGCCTTATAAGCATTTTGATAAGAATCATTCATCATATAAGCCCAGCCCAGAGGACCGCAAAGTCCGACTGCGAAACCTGATTTTGTTCCATTCCACGCTGCTTCTTCGGTCATTGCCAAGGCTTCTTTAAATGTAACTGGTGATCCATTTACGTTCAATTGCTGTCCGGCAGTATTTATTTGATCTATTCCATAACGTGCTAGTGGGCCGGTTGCTTCAAACGCAGCAAAACTGCAGGCTGTAGAAAAACCGGCTTTAGGCGCAGTTTTTAACCACCATTTCCCTGCATCAAATAACATTTTTGATGATCCTGTTGAGCTTAAATATCTACCTGCAACACCACACTTCTCGAATAATGTAAGTTTGGGCGCAACTAACTTCAATGCAGGAGCTCCTCCACCGACTAAACGTCCTATACCTGCTCCTGTCAATGCAAATGCAATATGTTGAGCTGTCAAAGCTGCATTTTCATTCAACATTCTATTAAATTCCGGTGTAAAATGCCCATTTCTACCGGTAAGAGTAAAACCGCTGTTATTTGTGCTATTTTCTAGGACCTCAATTCCTAATCCGGCACTAAATGTCAATGGAGCAACTATGCAAGGAATTGCCCACCATTGACCACTTGCCAATGCAATTGAAACACCGGCACTTGAAATAACCATTTGAGATACAAATTTTGCGTTTTCTTTCCAGCTCTGTTGAGATTTTTTATACATTTCTGAGGTGATTTTTGTTTTATTATAGCCTGGGGCGAATGAAGCAAACTTATAATTATCAGCATTCATAAAGCCTATAGATTCTAAATAGCGATCATACTCTATATCTTCGCCTCTCAGCATCTTATAAATATTTTTATATTCTGACTGTTTACCTGATATATCCTTACTTTCTCTTAAGTCTTCTACAGCCTCTTTTGCTAGCTTTCGCATATTTCTAATTTGAGTAAATATTGCGTCTAATTCTTTTTTTAAAGTTGCATCTAATTTTGATGCGGTAAGTGTTTCCCAGCCGCCCCAAGTCGCTGCATTCCAGCCTTCTTTTAATACCCCATCAACAAATTGCCCCCACCAGCCTTGATTGCCTTCTGCATCAGCTACTGCAAGTAATTTACCATGCGCCATTTCAAGTAAACGATTACAATCCGCCTCTACTGATAATGGAATGCCATCTTTTGTTAATTGTATTTTTTTATCGTTAGGTAATTTAACACAATTATCACTGAGAAGATCGACTCCTCTGTCCATTACTCCGAATGGGTCACTTAAAGAAGGATTATTTGTCCTTATATGTCCTATTATTTTATCTTTTTTACTATGGTCCGAAATATGAAAATCATTGTCTACTGTTTCAATAGTAGTCCGAGCAAGTACATGTTGTTCTAATTTTTTATTAAAACTTTTAGAAAATTTACCCTTAACACTGTTATAAATTTGATTTAACTTATTAGTTGGGATATTTTTTATAAAAGTACTCAATAAGTCTTCATTGTTTTCAAGTGCGATATTTACCCATTTTTCGAATTCTAATACGTCATAAAAATTTGCAGCGAGCTCACCACCATTTTGTTTAATAAATTCAAAAACTTCTTCATTTTCGATAAAATTATACAAAGGATGCTTTTCTATTGTTTTTTTTAAATTTGTGTTGAAGTCACAAACATCGCTGAAAGTTGAATCAAGTGTAATATTATTATCCTTAAATAATTTTTGAACATCTTTTAAAATTGCTTGTTCAGCAGCTTTTTTGCCTTCACTTAAATCAATGCCTTGTGCTAATATTTTTTCGAGATCTTCTATTTTTAATGAAATTGTTTTTTTTCCATCACTACTTAATTCGTTTAAAAAATAATAAATTTGTTTCGCTCCGGTCAATATATATTCGTTCGCATCTGCCGGTGACATCGAAAGAAGTTGTCTCAAATCATCTAAAGTTATTTCTTCTTTATTGGACTTTTTCCCTTTTATATATTGTAACGCACATAATTGCGCACCAATATTTTTTTTCTTTTCGCTTTTTTGCTCATTTTCTTTGGCTTTTACGATAGACAATTCAGCTGACATTTGATAATATTTTTCTTTTGCTATATTGCTATTTGGTAATACTTTTTGCTTAGGATATACATGAAGACCATACTCAAATACCGTTGTTGGAAATCCCAATTTCCCATTTATCCACTTGCTAAAGCCATCCTCCATAGGTTTTTCTTTTAGAAAATACTCTTCACCGTAATTCAACATATTCATTAATTCATGTTTTGAATTAGATAATTCTTTGACAATATTAGGACTTTTTACTTGCAGATGATTATGGTACGTAATAATTTTTTCTGCAAAAAATTCGTTGTAATTCGTAACCTCCTTAGGAAAATCATCATTCGATAAATGTCCTCGACCACTCAAATATTTAAATTCATCAAATTTTTTGAAAAAATCAACTTGTGCTAATTGATATTCAAGCATTTTTATTTTTTCATATTTTGCAACTATATTTGTATTAGTTGGGTCAGCTTTTAAAAGTTCTTTATACTCAGCCTGACTTTGATCGTATTTCTTTTTTAAATCTTCCTCAAGCACTTTTAATCTTTCAGAAGGATTTTGTGATTTTTTTAAGTCAACGCAAACAGCTTCTATACTATAAGGTAAACTGTGACTTGCTGTTATTGCAGGAAGTAATAACGGCATTTCGCTAAACTTTTCTTCTATTTCGGCAATGCTGTTAGCAATAGCTGTACACCCATCATTTGCCTTTAATTCTGTTATCTTTGTATTTACCTCATCCTGCATCGATTTAAGAGTGTGTGCTTGCGTAACTTCAAAAATCTTTTTTATTATAATCTCAGAATTTTTGTCATCTCCACTACATCTTTGCAACAAGAAGTATAAAATATCATTTACAGATTTTTTCCCTTCTGCAACTTCATTTTTAAGCTCAGATTTTAATAATTCTGGTATCTTTCTTATAAAGGGCTCTATATAACTTTCTATTTTATCTGCATCTGGACTCTTTACTCCTAACTCTTGCATACGCTCAATTAAAGATATTTCGCCATTTTTGTTCAAATCAAACGCCAAAAAACCATCCTCAGTTTTTTCATAAATACTTTGTAACATTAAAGCACACTCTAGAGGATTTGCTTTAGAGTCAGCGCTTTTGCTGATTAGAATTTCGTTTATTATTTTTAATACATTTTCGACTGAAGGATCACCACTGTCTTTAACTTTTTTGTAAAATTCATTCAGCATTTCAAACTGCAACTGTTTATCATAATCTAAACCACTTAAATCAATTTCTAGTAGTGATTCTATTTTTCTTAAATCATTAAACGTAGAATTATTTAATATATTTAAGATTTCTTCTTCTTTTTCTGTATTAACGCCGGTCGTGTTTTGCGTTTGTCTTTGTGTTTCTGCCGGTTTCTCAGGAGTTCGCCTATAAGATGGCTGTTCAACAGTTAAACTCAAAAATTGATTAGCGCTGTCTTTATCGCCTTTTAGTACTATTTGAGAGTCTAAAGTTAACGCACTAAAGGGAATTTCACGTCCATTCTCATCTCTTAAAACAAGACCGGCTTCTTTTG
>CAZTVM010000124.1:0-4160 GCA_964617065.1 uncultured Muribaculaceae bacterium | reverse complement strand
CTAAAGGGAATTTCACGTCCATTCTCATCTCTTAAAACAAGACCGGCTTCTTTTGCTTCTTCAGCATCAATTCCATCTTTTTCTTTGTTCCTGCTTTTATCCTCAACATCAGCTTTTTTTAAGTCTTCTACGGTTGCACGTATATATTCATCTCCTGAACCATCTGGTTTTGCCACTTTTTTAAATGCAACAAATGGTTGTCTAGATTCCACTGGATTACTCGCAGCTTGTTGAGCAGGTTTCGTTGCCTCATTTTGTCCATTAGAACAGGGTGTATATGTTATCCTGAAATTTATATCAACATTTTGCTCAGACATTTTTTAATACTCTCTTTTATATCACTTATATATAAAAAAAAATTGTTAAAAAAAATTGCTTATTTCATTTCAGACTATTAATATTTATGACAGTAAAGCGAATAAAAAAATATTCTGGCGCAATTTTATAAAAAAATGTATAATCATAAAGGAAGTATAATATGAGATGAGGGGAAACATGGCAGCTAAAGATACAAAAGAAGTAAAAATCGTAGAATCAGCCGATGATAGAAATAAAGCCTTAAAAATGGCAATTGACAAAATAGAAAAGGATTTTGGCAAAGGCTCAATAATGAAGTTAGGTGACAAAACCGCAATTAGTGTTGAATCTATTCCAACAGGTGCATTGTCATTGGATATAGCTCTAGGTATAGGCGGTGTACCAAGAGGACGTGTGATAGAAATCTATGGACCTGAAGCTAGTGGGAAAACTACGCTCGCACAACATATTACAGCTGAAGTCCAAAAACAAGGCGGAATAGCGGCGTTTATCGATGCGGAGCATGCGCTTGACCCTGAGTATGCAAGAAATCTTGGTGTTAATGTTGATGAATTGCTTATTTCTCAGCCTGATACAGGAGAGCAAGCACTAGAAATTTGTGAAGAATTGGTGCGTTCCAGCGCTGTAGATGTGGTGGTTGTCGACTCAGTAGCAGCACTCGTGCCAAAAGCCGAAATAGAAGGTGCGATGGAAGACCAACAAATGGGCTTACAAGCTCGTCTAATGAGTAAAGCGTTGAGAAAGTTGACTGCTATAGTCGGCAAAACTAAGACTACTGTTATTTTTATAAATCAACTTCGTCAAAAAATCGGTGTCATGTACGGTTCTAATGAAACGACGACCGGCGGTAATGCGTTAAAATATTACTGCAGCGTAAGATTGGACATAAGAAGGATTGAAACGCTTAAAGAAGACGGTACAGAAATCGGAAACCGCACTAAAGTTAAAGTTGTAAAAAACAAAGTTGCTCCACCTTTTAGAATTGCTGAATTTGATATTATGTACGGAAAAGGTATTTGCAAACTCGGCTGCATTATCGACGTTGCTGTAAATATGCATATAATTAATAAGGCTGGTTCGTGGTTCAGCTACGGTGATGACAAAATCGGTCAAGGACGTGACAAGGTTAAAGAATATTTAACTCAAAACCCAGAATTAAAAGAAGAAATCGAAGCTAAAATACGAGCAAAATTAAAAGGCGAATAAGTATTTTTTTAAACATTGCAGCGAAAAAGTTTTAACCGAAAGTGTCTTTGAATACTTCGGTTGCTTTTTCAACCACTTTTTTTACAGCTTCCATTTCAGATTGTACTGCTTTTTGCTCAGTTTCAATTTTCTTCAAATCCATTTCTAGCAGTTTATCTTTGTGTTGGACTTCTGCTAACTTAGATTCGTAGACAGTCGTAGCCTCGGCATCATCCGACGTATAAAGTGTATCCCTGATGTTCGTACAACTTTGCCAACTAGCCATTTCCCAAGTTACTTCTGTAGAACCATTTTTAGTAACAGGCTGCGATAAAAAATAAACACCCTCACGCAAGCATTCTTCTAAATACTCGCTGTTCGTTATATCTGGGTCAATCAAATAATCAGACTGAGAAAGTCCTTCGTCGTAGGTCTCAGGACTAACCGGTCTGACAACATTTCCTAATGCGTCAACAACTCTACACCCCATGCCACCTTCTTCAAAGCCTAGCGTAATTGCATAGTAACTTAACAAGTCATATTGAGTGTTACCAGTATATGTTTCACTGTCAGGAACATAAAACAGTCTGTGATTTGTAATTGATTTATTATATTGCTGAGCAAGTGATTCAGTGCTGTTTGAAAGCATCATTCTCGCCTGACAAATTTGCTGTGCCTTATATTCTAAATCAGATTTTCTTGCTGTTAATTGTAAATATCTTGCCTGTGAGGCTGACATACCCATAAGTTTTTTGCTCCTTTAGTATGCTTATCGGTAAAATCAGCCAAAAACTTTAGCTTTTTAGATAGTTTTTGGGGTTTAATTTACATAACTTAATATATATGAAGATTTAAGAATTTATTTTAATCATTGTAAATTATTATAAAAAAAATAGAAAAAAAAGTATCTCTATGGTAAAAATATAATAAGGAGATAAATTGGTATGATTACAATAAAAGGCGTAGAGCACGTAGCAAAATTAGCCAGATTAGACTTGACGGAGAAGGAAAAAGAGCTTTTTTCGAAGCAGTTAGATGATATTTTGAAATATGCAGAACAAATGAATGAAGTCGATACGACTGATGTTGAGCCTATGTCGCATGCTATTCCTATTACGAACGTTATGCGAGAAGACATAGTCGTTTACGATAATACAAAAGAAGAACTTATGGAAAATGCGCCGTCAGATGAAGATGGGTTTTTCAGAGTTCCAAAAATTAATTAAGTCAAATAAGGGGTTAAAATGAATACTAAATATATTTTTATAACAGGCGGTGTTGTTTCCTCATTAGGAAAAGGGATTGTAGCCGCTTCATTAGGGCGTTTGCTTAAAGCTAGAGGATATTCTGTTGTTATCCAAAAATTCGACCCCTATATAAATGTTGACCCAGGTACTATGAGCCCATTTCAGCATGGTGAAGTTTTTGTAACTGATGATGGTGCAGAAACAGATTTAGACTTAGGACATTATGAAAGATTTACAGACACAAGTCTTGGAAAAATAAACAATGTAACTTCAGGTAGTATTTATCAAAAAGTCATAAAAAAAGAACGTCGTGGAGATTATCTAGGAGCGACCGTTCAAACTATTCCTCATATTACAAACGAAATAAAATCACGTATAAATAAAGCTACAGAGCAGTTTAAACCTGATTTTTTAATAACAGAAATAGGCGGTACAATCGGTGACATTGAAGGTTTGCCATTTATCGAGGCTATCAGACAATTCCGTTCAGAAGCAGGGTTTGGAAACACTCTTTCGATACATACAACATTGGTACCGTATTTGCCTACATCTGGTGAATTAAAAACAAAACCTTCCCAGCACAGCGTTGCAAATTTACGCAGTTATGGCATACAACCGGAAATTCTTGTTTGTAGAACTTCTAAACCTATACCGAAAAAAGAACGTGAAAAACTTGCTTTATTTTGTTCAATGCCTTTAGACGCAGTTATAGAATGTCGTGATATGAAGAGCATTTATGAAGTACCATTAGCTTTGGAAGAACAAAACTTTGCAGGTATCGTACTCAACAGACTTATGTTACCTGACAAAACACCTGATTTGGCTGATTGGATAAAATTAGTAGACAGAATTAAAAATCCAAAACGTACTTTTAAAATTGCAATTGCCGGCAAATATACAAAACTTTTTGATGCTTATATTTCTGTGGTTGAATCGCTAAAACATGCAGGATATATGCAAGATGCTCAAATTGAAATAAAATGGATTGACTCAGAAGGCTGTATAGACTATCAAAAAGCTAAAGAGGCACTTTCAGATGTACAAGGATTGGTGGTGCCTGGAGGATTCGGTATCCGAGGAATAGAAGGTAAATTAAATGTAATTCGTTATGCTCGTGAAAACAATTTACCGTTTTTGGGACTATGTTTAGGTTTACAATGTACAGTTATCGAGTACGCCAGAAATGTTGTTGGTTTGAAAGAAGCTAATAGTACTGAATTTGATGAACACACTACTTATCCTGTTATAGATTTAATGTCTGAGCAAAAAAGCGTAACAGGATACGGCGGCACAATGCGATTAGGGCAGTATGATTGTCACCTTTTGAACGACTCTAAAGCTTTATCAATGTATGGCACAAACGTGGTAAAAGAACGTCATAGGCACCGTTACGAGGTAAATAACGAATAT
>CAZTVM010000123.1:0-4176 GCA_964617065.1 uncultured Muribaculaceae bacterium | reverse complement strand
AGCTTACAACAAGTGTGCGCTTGCATGATGCTCATGCAGGGCACACACAAGCGGTCATAAAACATTGGGGGTGATGTGGTTAACTCAACTGCATCACTCTTTTTTAACTTACTCACAGTTTGACAGGTAAGTGCTTCGAACTCCCCAACGTTTCATACCGCCAACCGTTATGTGGCATTAAAAAAAAGACAACGACAATGAAAAAAAAGATTTTAATTTCAATTGCAACTGTGCTAATATCAATGACGGGATTAAATGCACAAAAAATTTATGAACTGGATGAGGTAAAACAGCTTCCAACGATTGACAATAGCAATATGGACATTATTGCTGCAACAATTCAACAACTTTTCATTGAGGTTTTAAAAGACCCAATAAAATATTCAACACTATCCGCAACAGAAGAAACAGTATATTCCTTCTATGACTCTGATGAAGATAGAAAGCTTCACAAAATAAATCCAGTAAACGGAAAACAGTATACTTCTTCTGACAGCACACGACTTAGATTAAATCAAGTTAGTTCATATAGAAATGACATAATCGAAACATCTCTCTTTTTTAATTTGACCTTTGACGAAAACGGAAAATTAGTAGTCCCAGAAAAAATTAATGTTATTTCATATCGTAGAGAAGATGTTAAAAGGAATGGCAGTACATATATTGAAAATGTTGGACTTCTTGCATTTGAATTAATTATTACGGAAGATGCTAAAATTCAACTTTCTAAAGTGCAATTAAAAAACCTTGCTGGTATTGATGTTAATTCTCTTACTGGTGGGGTAAAACCCGTTTCAATAAAATGCCCTTTTAATTTAAAATATGGAATTAGTAAATCAGGAGAAACAAAAGGACACGCTGTTAAAAGAGGGAATTTCATTGATGTATCGTTGTCGAGATATTTTAAAGATACAGAGGAAAAAACTAATATAATTAACTTACTTAAACTGCAAACGGAAATTCTAACTTATAAGAAAGGAGAATTTGACTTTATCATTGTTAAAGAATCATCTTATCGCAATGTTGGTTTTAACATTGTTGCGGACAATATTATTGCAAATAGAGTTTCAAAAACTTCAAGTGGTGGTTCATCAACACAGGCAGAAAGGGTAATCTCATTTTCAGGCGAAGGAAAAAAATTAAAATAAAAGCATATGAAAAATTTTACAATCTTCTTTTTAGCAATTTTTGTTTGTTTTTCTGCAATCGGACAAACAAGTAAAAATGTAATTGTTACAAAAGCACCTAAAACTGTTCCAACTGGTAAAAAATGGATCCTTGAAGCAGGACAAACAACGAGAGTTCAAGTAAGTTATGGAGTTTTAAATTCAGGTTCACTTTGTAATGCCCTCTTTCTTTCAAGTCCACGAATGGTGTCTAACATTAATAGTGGAAGCATTTTTGAAGCAGAAAGTTATATGTTAATTTTCAAAGACCCTGAAAAAGTGCCATATACAAATGACTACACTTACGATTTGACTATAATATCAATAGCAGATAAGAATTTCTCTGTTTATGATTTGCAAGATAAAAAACCTGAAGATGTTGGAATGAAAAGAATTGAATTTAAAGCAGGTGAAAGCGTTTTTGTTGGGAATTGTTTGGAAAGTATTGAATTAAAAGAAATTAGTATGACCCAAGCAGAATTATTGGAAGTTAAGAAAAAAGAAGACGAAATAAACAAGGCAAATCAAGAAAAACTCACCAAGTTTCAAATTCCTGTTAATCCTGAAAAATACGTTGAACCAGGCACAAAACCAGAAATTCACGACAGTAAGTTGAAAAGCATAGTGTTTTCAAGTTCAGCAGTTTTGCATAAAAGACCCGGAAAAGGTTATGCTTTGGATGATGTTTCAACTTGGACTTTAAGTTTAACCGCAGACGAATTTAATTTAAGCAGTTCAAACGGAATTGAAAAGACTTACACGGTTATAAAAATAGAATACGATGAACAAATGAGAATGCAAAAATTCGTCTTAGGAAACTCCGACAAAGAAATAACTCATAATTTACTAATTTCTTGGAGTAACAGCAGTAATCAATATTCTTTACTTCTTAGTTCAACTGATAACACAGAAGAATATCAGTTTCAAGAAGTGCAATCGTCTGACAAACAATTTCAAACTAAATAAAGATGGAAGAATTAATTAAGATACACACGGAAACCCAAGAATTAATGGATAAAACATTAATGGAAATTGGACTAAAATACTCTCATTACACTGTAACGCAAGACAAATCGCTTGTTGACAAAATAAATGAGAAAGTTGAATTGTTCCAAAAACTTGAAGCACAGTTGCAAATAATTGAAAAGAAAATCAGAGAGATGAAGAATTAACGCCACATAACAAGCGGTATAAAAAATTGCCGAGATAGTAGTAAATTCAAGGGTTGTAGCCCGCTTCAACTTCTGTGTAGGTAGACAGGAAATCGCCCGCAATCGGCAACTTTTCATACCGCCAGCCGTTAGGGCTCATGCTAAAGAACACAAAAAACAGAGGCAAGATGTTGAGAAATGAAAAATTTTAAACCGTAAGAAATAGAAACTTTATGAAAATAAAAGTAGTCTTATTCTGTATTACAATATTCATCTTTAGCTGCATACGTTTAAAAGCTCAAAAGACTGAAAATGAACCTTGGAATTACAAAATTAATATCGAATTGAATGATTCTTCGCTTTTGGTTAATCTCAACATAAAATTTACGAAGACGAAAACTGGGCAAAAAGACTTTTTTTTATTCAATCGCTATATTCAAATTGAAGAAGCATTACTTGATGAGGAACCTTTAATTTTTACACGCAGCAATGACACCTTGCGTTTTGAAACTTTTCAAAAGAAAGAGATGACACTTTTTATGAAATATAGAATTCCTTGTTCTTTGACTGAATCTTCCAAAGTTATTGCCTCTTATAGTGATAGCATTTATGCTTATCCCGTTCTATTTGATACGAGTCAGATTTTTTGCGAGCGGTTTAACAAATGGTATCCTGTTTTGTATGACAATTTTTCGAATTATAAAGTGACTATTCTTGTTCCAAAAACGCATAAGGTATTTGCTTATTATCCTGAGACTAATTATAAGGAAATAGACGGCAAAATTGAATACTCATTTAGTTGTTTCGATGAAGACTTTTCTTTCTTTATTACACCAATCAATATTTTTTACCAACACAAAGTAATCCAACACAATAATATCATTTTTGAGTTCTATTTTTTGCCACGACCTAGACGATTAGTTTCAATAAAGGAGAATAAGCCTGTTTTTGTTTCCGATTCTATCCAAATAGATTCTTTGTTGAGTATCAGCGTTAACCGCTCAATTGCTGCAATAGAATGGTATAACGCCAATTTGTGGAAAAAAGAAATTAAAACCCTTAGTTTTGTTGAAACAGGGATTCTCGGGTTGGGGGCTGGATTAGGAAGTTTTATTTTAATGGATAGGATGTTGATGAACATGGAAGCAATTGATAAATATGCAATATCACATGAACTTTCGCATATTTGGCTTGGAATCCATACTGAATACCTCGCAAAAGGGAAGTTTTTTATGGGAGAATCAATACCGGAATATATCAATCTCATGTATTACGAAAGTTGGGCAGGAAATGATGCATTTGAAAAAGCAATCCAAGACAAAATAAATCTAACATTATTTGATGTACCATTTTATACAGTTACTTTTGAGCAAGTTTTAAACCAAAGGAAAGGAAACTCGAAAGCAGATGAAATTATATATCATAAGGGTGTAGCATTTGTTCATGAATTTCAAAAAATGATTGGCAAGGACAAACTTCTAAAAATTATACGAGATACTTACTCTGTGCCTAAACATTTTGTTACGCTCAAAGATTTTGAAAATAGCATAAAAGCAAACGATTGTTGGAATGAGTATTTGAAGTTGTACGAAATAAAACTGTAATGAAAATAAACATGATGCATACAAAGTGACATTAAAAAAGAAATGGGAAGCTGGAAATACACAAAAAAGCACGAAGCCCTAACATGCGGTATATTTTATTGCCGAGTTAGTGCTGAAATCAACGGCTGTGGCTCGCTTCAAACTTTACTTCGGTTTGACAGTGACGTGCTCCGAAGTCGGCAACAAAAACATACCGCTATCCGTTATGGGCAAGTTAAGAAAACGACATAGCGGACACGGACAGACACGAGAACC
>CAZTVM010000122.1:0-4179 GCA_964617065.1 uncultured Muribaculaceae bacterium | reverse complement strand
GTCAGCGAACATTCTCAATGCTTGTTTCAAATCGGTATCTCTCAAGCTTACAGTTATCAGTTGATTACTTTTGCTGAACGATGTATCTCCTTCGAGTTTGATATTAGTGGTCGCTGCACCTCTCAATGTCGGACGCTCGCTGTAAGCTTGTATTTCCATCACATTAGTTAAGCAAAATACCAGTAGCAATGCTAGTGAACTGATAATTCTAATATCTTTTTTTTGTTTTGACATTTTATGTAATTCTCCTACCTGATTTCATTATTTATTAAAATCACACCCTTATGGCTTTTGCTGTACGCTCCACCAAAATTTCTTTCCATTTGTGTGATTTGTACTACTTCATTTTTCTTAATGCCTTCTGGCGCTGTCACTTCTTGACCTATCACTGCATATTGAATGTTATCTCCATATTTGATGGCAACTTCGTCTTTTTTTATATCAACTATCTTAAATTCTGCCAACATGTCGCCTTTGTGGACCAAGTAATCAACATTATTAGATTTTATTATTGCTGACGGACGATTTTTGTCATACAGAATGCCGTTTACAGTGATTTTAGATAGAGAAACAATTTCATTTACTACTTCAGGTTCCAATACCGGCGCTACTGGCGGTAAAATGGCATCACTATCACTATAAATACTATCTAACGTTTGATTTACAAAATGTCCGACTGGTGCAAACGGTTCTGAACGACCGCTTATTCTCACAGGTATATTCGTTTTTCCATTAGATTGTGTTTTTAATGTAACAGGTATTTCCATTTTTACTGCAGTAGACTCTGCGTTGACTGGAACATCTACTAGTTGATTTTGCTGCCCTTTTTGTTCGTTTTTGCTCATTGCATTAGCAAAAAAATCGTCGCCTTCTTTGCTTACTTTGACATCTTCTAGTGTTTCTGCGACTTTTGTGTTTGAAAACATTGCTGTAATATTGCCTAAACGGTCCTTGTTTTTAGTAACTCCCATGACTACGAGCATAATACATAATACTAACAACAAAAAAGGCACAGATGACTTAGGCTTCGTTTTATGAACAGCGTCTTGCATCGGGTCTACGAAATCTCTGGCGTTGGTTTGACTATAAGCCTGTTGTTGGCTATTTCCGATATTTTGCGATTGCGAATCAGCATAATCAAATGACATGTCTTTTGATTGCGGCTCATCTACTGACGACAATATATCGTCATCATCTTCTATTATGTCGAAATCCTCATCTAAATTATCGTCAAAATCATCAAAATTTTCTTTATCGTACATTTATTTCCCTATCATCCCAGTCTTATATAAACTAATTATACTGACTAAAATTGGCATTTACTTAGTCTATTTAAAGTATTTGTTTCCAATTATACATTTTTTGTATTGCTTAGTAAAATCCATTAAGTTTTGTAAAATATAGCATTTTACTTCGTCAACATTTCTTTTATTCCGT
The DNA here is from genome assembly GCA_964617065.1 of uncultured Muribaculaceae bacterium. Taxonomy (GTDB): domain Bacteria; phylum Cyanobacteriota; class Vampirovibrionia; order Gastranaerophilales; family Gastranaerophilaceae; genus JAVBNU01. Next base: position 2,742 of record CAZTVM010000122.1, on the reverse strand, counting down.
CGATTGAGCTCAAAACGCCTGTTGCTTCGTATGGCATGTAAATAACTTTGTTGTCTTTACCTTCTACCATTGTTTTCAATGTATCTAAATATCTGACTGCGATTAAGTATTTATCGGGCTGTCCGTTATCTTTTATTGCATCTATTGTTTTGTGAATTGCCTCAGCTTCAGCTTCTGCTTGGCGGATACGAGCTTGAGCGTGTCCTTCTGCTCGTAAAATAGCTGATTGTTTTTCACCCTCTGCTCTATTTATTTGAGCTTCTTTTTCCCCTTCAGCTTTCAGTATTGCTGATTTTTTAAGACCTTCTGCTTCCAAAATTACTGCCCTACGTTCACGTTCTGCTTTCATCTGCTTTTCCATTGATTGTTGAATATCTGCCGGCGGGATAATATCTTGTAACTCTACCCTGTTTACTTTTACGCCCCATTTGTGTGAAGCCTCGTCTAATATCAATCTCAATTTCGTATTGATTGTATCTCTCGATACGAATGTTGCGTCTAAATCCATTTCGCCTATAATGTTTCTCAGTGTTGTTTGTGTCAATTTTTCAATAGCTTCAGGCAAATTTTGTATTGCGTACGCAACGCTTTTCGCATCGGTTATTTGGTAATAAATTAAAGCATTTATTCCAATCGTTACATTGTCTTTTGTTATTACATTTTGACGAGGAAAATCATAGACACTTTCTCTTTTATCTATAATCGTTTTCAGCAAATTTATCGCATATATCCGTCCATCAGGTGTTTTTTGTTGAGTCTTCCACTCTATCCGTTTGGGCTGGTCAATAAAAGGTATAATAAAATTCAATCCGGGATTTAAAACTTCATGAAAACGTCCAAAACGCTCTATTACTACTGCAGTTTCTTGCTGTACTATATAGATAGCTTTAGTCGAAAAAATTATCGCTAACACTATCACTATTGCACTTATTATTACCATTTTTATCTCCTCTTTTTTCTGATTTTATAACTATATTTTTTCTACTATCATAAGACCGTCAGTAAAACTAATTATTTTAACTTCTTCGCCGACTGCTACTACGTTATCTTCTTTTATTCTTGCTTCCCATTCTTCGCCGTATATTGCTATGCGACCGGAATATTTCGTTATATTATTGATTGCCTTAGCATTGTGGTTAACATATTTTTCATCAATAATGTCATGCTTATTTGTAGATGTTTTGGTTTTTAATAAAAAAGGTCTGAGAAAAACTAACAAAATTATTGATATAACTAGAAACAAAATTCCTTGTATCATTAAACCAAATCCGAAATAAGATGCTATAGCTACGACAAAGCAGGCAAAAGCTAAATTTAAGCAAAACATTATAGGTGTAAACATTTCAAATATTAATAATAATATTCCGAATATTAACCAAAATTGCCACATTGGCTTTTCTCCTTTTATCCCCTAATCTTTATAACATTTTTTCTTTTATATAGCAAATGTATAAACTATAACTAATTTTTGGCTGTCATCATTTCTTTTGTGATGCCTTGTTGTTCCAATGCTTTTATAAAATTCTCAGCAGCAAGTTTTTGCACATCTGGCGGTACAACCCTCAATAACTCAACCGTTTTTGATATCGTAGGATTTTTGTCATACCAACGTTGACCGTTTATAGGTTTGACCATCTCATAAAAATTGTCAATTGTCTCTTTTGAAACTTTTTCTTCTATTTTTTGTAAAAACAATTCTGCTTGAGCCAACAATTCTTCTTGATAATTTTTTAGTAAATCGATTACTTCTAAAAGAACAGGGTCATGGTCATACCATCTTTTGTATTGGGTGGTCATTTTGTACCTCCGTCAGTTTTATTAGTTACTAAAAGTTGACTGGGTATATCGCTGTCCTCATTCTTGTATCTGACTATATTAGCGCCAAGATTGCTGAATTTTTTTTCAAAAAGTTCATAGCCACGGTCGATGTGATGTAAACTTTCTATTTCACTGTGACCTTCTGCCATTAACGCTGCTATAATAAGTGATGCACCAGCTCTCAAATCACTAGCTTTTAAATTTGCGCCTGTTAATTTCTTTACTCCTCTTACAAGTGCATGATTGCGTTCCTGATGAATATCTGCGCCCATTCTCCGCAATTCTGGAACTTGCATAAAACGATTTTCATATAAACTTTCTGTTATAATACTGACTTCACTCGCTGTCGTCAACATTGCCATTGCTATTGCCTGTAAATCCGTAGGAAATCCTGGATATGGTTGAGTTACAATATTTATTGCACTCAATCTCGATTTAGCGCTGACCTCAATAGCCGTTGGCTCTACCAACTTAACTTTAGCACCCATTTTTATTAGCTTATCAGTGAAAAATGTCAAATGGTTAGGAAATATATTTCTGATAATGCCTTTACCTTTGGTTGCTGCAATAGCCGCCATGTACGTTCCTGCTTCAATCCTATCTGGTATAGTCGTGTATTCTATACCATGCAAATCTTCAAGTTTTACTCCATTTATGACGATTTCAGATGTCCCTGCACCTGCTACATCTGCCCCCATTGCGTTCAAAAAGTTCGCCAAATCCACAATTTCAGGTTCTTGTGCTGCATTCTGAATACGTGTGGCTCCACTCGCTAAAATTGCTGCCAACATCAGATTTTCTGTAGCTCCTACTGAAGGAATATCTAAGTATATATCAGCTCCGACAAGCTTACTCGCATTCGCATGTACGTAGCCATTTTCATTCTTTATTTTGGCGCCGAGCGCTTCCAGACCTTTTATATGG
>CAZTVM010000121.1:0-4342 GCA_964617065.1 uncultured Muribaculaceae bacterium | reverse complement strand
TTTATGCTTCAGGCATGATTGAACCGTATTATTATCCAAAATTAAAAGACGGAATTTTTCAACATACCTTTTTTATTGCACCTAAAACAAATGAAGCAATCGTTTCAAGTTCGGTTAAACAAAATACGGAAGATATGCTCCATTTCTATGTTAATGACAAATTTGCAATAAAATCTCTTATTGAAGAATATGAAAATTATTTTCAGCTGTGTAAACCATTAATGCAAATAGGGAACATTTATTCAACAGAAAAAACAAAAAAACTTTTTGATGAATTCAGTAAACCTCTTACAAAAACAATTGTTTTAAGACCGTTTTTGCCGATTGCAACAATGCCTAAAAAATTAATAAATCAAATTGCAAAAAAATATAACTGTGAGCGTATTGTAGAAATTCAAAAAACAGGTTTGAACTTTATTAAAAAGAACACGGATACAACCGAAATCATCACAAAAACAGATGATAGGAATTTTTCATACGCAACTTGTTTGGGAGTGGATGAAATAACCTACACAAAAGTGGAATATGATGAACATTTAAAAAACACCAAAAAAATCGCCGAAAATCATTCAAATTACAAAATTTTAATGCAAAACAATAATGCTTTTGACAACATGGTTTTGTATTACAAAGAAGACTATGGCGTTTTGATGTTGAAATTGGAATTGCCTTGCACAACATTCTTAATTCAAGAACCAAACATGGTCGCAGCTTTCGGAGATTATTTAAACGAACAGGTTGCACTTTTGGAAGAAAAAAATCTTAGTTATCTTCATCTCAATGACAATCTAATATCACTATGACTGGTTAATTACACTTTGTGTGTAATCTTTGGGTAATCATCAATATGAAACTTATTCAAAAATAAGTGTAACTAATAATTATTAAAGCTAAACTTTTAATTAAAAGTATTTAAAATTTCAATTGCATCTAGCTTTCTTTGAGGGACCTAGTGAGCATATCTTTGAGTTGTAGTGATTTTTGAATGACCTAGTATTTCTTGCACAACTGTCAAATCAATTCCTTTTGTTGCTATACCTAAATCAACAAGTCTGCTTATAAGAGCCTGTTTTTCTAGTGGTTATAATTCATACGACAAGTAAACAGGTTCTTTTAAAACGGACTCAAACTGCAGGACAACTCAATACGACAAATACGGTAAAAAGTTGGCTGCTATAAATAATTTTTAATTTTTAACCATCTTTGCATAAGGGCTTTGCCCTTGTAATTCGTTTGCTCGGAAAAACGGAAGCGAGCTTTGCTTTTCACTCGCACTCTCATTATAATATGCGAAAACATATTCAGGGGTTATTGTCCAAACTGTAATTCCGTGTTTTGTAGCGACAGCTTGAACACGTTTTAGATATTTTTCATCACGCTGTGCATCTTCCATTATCAAAACAATACCAGGAGTTTTTTTCAAAGCCGTTCCATAATAAAGAGCTTGTCCAATACTCTCGCCCCATTTTGCAGCAAAATCAAACTCTATTGCGTGTGTTGCAGTTACGCAATCTACCCTTGCTTTATCAGGTAAAATCACCTCTCGCTCCCCACCTACATTTGAACACCAAGCTTGTTGATATTCTTTTTCAAAATATTGGCGCTTCGCTGGAGTTCCGCCAAATACAGGCATGATTAATGTTATTAAAGATAAAAAAATCAAAAAATTTCGCATTATTTATATTTTAACCGCTTACTACTCAATTGACTATTTTTACATATATCTTAAAATTTAAAATCGCCCAGCCATCTAAATAATGGCTTTGCCATTGTTGTTCGCTCACTCAAAAAAAATCAAGCAAGCTTATTTTTTAACTCGTTCACTCACAATAATTAAAAAAAAGTTAATTTTCTTATCCATGTTCAAATCATCATGCATAATATAAGTGGTGTTATGCGAATTTGCGGACGAGTGTAGCGATAGCGAAACTCGGGTGCGAACAAGCGATAACGACAGGCACGCAGTGCCGAAGTGAAGCCTTGAGAGCGTGAAGCAAATTCAAGACAGCATCTCTTGTGTGTGTTTACCCCCGATGGTAATGCTGTCCACAAGTGAAAGGATATTATCGTGCAAGATAAAGAATATCATATATTAAGTTTGAGTGGCGGTAAAGACTCCACCGCCCTCGCCTTTTTTATTAAAGACAACATGCCAGACGTGTTTGAAAAAATGGAAATGGTTTTTTGCGATACAGAACATGAAATCCCTGAAACTTATGACTATTTGAATAAGATTGAAATCTTTTTGGGTAAGCCTGTAACTAGACTAAAGCCTTATAAAAGCTTTGACCATATTTATCAAGTGTATAATCAACTTCCTGCTGTTCACAATCGTTGGTGTACTGTAGAAATGAAAACAAGACCTTTTCGAAAATATGTTTACGATATTTTAAAAGAAAAAGGCGAAGCTCCTGTTATGCTCTATATTGGTATAAGAGCAGATGAGTCAAATAGGGCTTTAACTGCAAACACTACGGATAACTTTATTAATGAACGACATCCATTCATAGAACATAATATTTGTAAAAATGATGTTGAATATATTTTAGAAAAAAGTGGAATAGGATACTCAGATTATTATACTTGGCGCAAGCGTTCAGGGTGCTATTTCTGTATGTATCAATCAAAAATGGATTGGATTAATTTATATGAAAATCACCCAGATCTTTTCAAAAAAGCAATGAGCTATGAATTTAAAAATGGTGATGGACTTAAAAAGGGACGCTTTGGCTGGAATTGTGATATGTCTTTAAAAGATATGATTAAACCAGAAAATATTAAGAAAATAAAAAATGATTATGAGCAATTAATAGAGCGAAGAAAAAAACAAATCAAAAATAAACCTACAAAATTAATTAATGTGTATGGTGATGCAGATGATTTTGAAGATGAAGATTGTTTCACTGAAAATGGTTGTAAATTTTGCCATCTTTAATCATTAGTTTCAAGTTGCTCTGATTTTAGTTCTTTCATTTTAGGTCTAAAGAAAAGTCTACAACTAGGATCTGCTTTATCAATTAGCCCATCATGATCATTATCAATACCATCAGAACAAGAATATTTTGAGTCCCTACTCTCGGCTTCAGGCTTCTTCTTTAGCCATTTATTTGGAATTGAATTATAAAGCCTGTCAAATTCTAATCCAAAGATTTCCGCTAGTTCTACGTTTTTAATAACGAGTAAATTTTCGTCATTTGTTGAAGCTGCTGTACTAGTCCAATTTGTCGAACCTATAAGGATAATTTCTTTATCGACAATCATAGATTTCATATGCATTTTTCCTCCCCAATTTTCTATTTTTACGGGAATACCTGCTTTGCGCAACACCTCATGTTTACTATAAGCACTACTTGTTCCAACAGCATCAAGGATTATGCGAATTTTAACACCCTTTGAATTCGCATCAATTAAAGCTTGAGTGACTTTTGAATGCGTTAAGAAGAACATAGGAATATCTATTGTTGATTTTGCATTTTTAATTAAAGGTATAATTGTCTTAGGAAAAACGTAACTTTTAGGCGAAAAATAAACCGAAACATCAGTATTATCATTGATTTTTATATTTTCAGCATTTTTTATAAATGACTTGTTTTCATGAAACTTACCTTCTAAATACATTTGATTAAATTCTTTTTTATATACATTGGCTATTTGGGGAGAATCAAGTGCAACAGCAACATTCGAATTATAAGTCATACAGCCAGAGCTAATATTTGTTGACCCCGTCCAAACATATTGTCCATCAATAATAAAAAATTTATTGTGCATAATTCCTTTTTGTATTTCAATACCATTTTTAGTCACATAATTTTTTTCAATACTATTATTTTCTAAATCGAATTGAATTGTCTGCACATAAGGTAAATTTACTCCATCTTTATAGAATACTTTACGTCCTTCTGCTTCTGCTTGTTTTGTCGTATCAAAATCGACCACTACATTTTTTAAAATTGAAACAAGCCTAAAAGTATCACTATATATATTTCTATAATTTTCATCTACATCAGTTACGCCACGAATTTGCACACCTCTTTTTTGAGCATTAACCAAGGCATAAAAAATATCATCTTGCTTGCTTATGCCATAGATTGCAAAATCAATATTACTTTGAGCATTATTTATTAATGCTAGCAAACTTAAACAAGCATCATTTTCGCAAGTATTCTTAGGTTTTTTATTTTTAAGTGGGTCAACAAAATATAAGCCAATTCTATCCTGCTGAAGTTCTCTAAATAAATCATTAGCCATTTGATAGTTTGGATTTTTAAGTTTTTGGTTAAAACAACAATTTGATGGAGTAAACTTACTTGCATCCTTGATATCAAATAACTCAACATCACTA
>CAZTVM010000120.1:0-4738 GCA_964617065.1 uncultured Muribaculaceae bacterium | reverse complement strand
GGCAAAGAAGATGATTACACTGAAACAGCGGCTTTACCGATAAAAGATGAATTAGTGGTGTATTTCCTTCACATAAAGTTATAACAGGTGTCAATTCGCTTACAGGTAAGTATTGCCTGTATTTATTAATTAATCCTTGATAACGCTCACTCATTTTTCGCCTTTCTTAGTCAATGACTCGTATTAAATTGTTGACATGCTTTATTGATTGTTCTTTTTGCATTTCATCAATAGCATTTCTTACATCAAATTCTTTGCTGTTTTCAGTTACAACAATGACTTCGGCAAATTCGGCATTATTTACGCCTTTTTGCAAAAGAGATTGTAAATTAATTTTGTGTTTTCCGCAAATCATACCAACCAAACCGATTACACCAGGGGTATTTGCAACACTCAATGAAATATAATACTTATTGTAAGTATCTGAGATGTCTATTTGCACGGCATTTTCTGCCAAATTCAAAGAATGCTCGCACCTAAGCATTGGTAAAGGCTTTGAAGGGTTTGCTTTTAAGTCAGTTTCAAGCGCTAAAATATCTCCGACAACAGCGCTCGCTGTTGGAAATTCGCCGGCACCCGCACCTGTAAACATTACTTCGCCGACAGGGAAGCCCTTTAGCATTACAGCATTCGTAACATTATTAACTTGCGCTAATGCTGAGTCTTTATCTATCATCATGGGGTGCACACGTACGTCTAAATGCCCTTGTTCATCTTTTTGCGCAAGTGCAATAAGTTTTATTTTATAGCCTAACTCTCTGGCATACTCCATGTCTTTTGCTGTTATGTCTGTTATTCCTTCTTTATAAACTTTATTGATGTCGACTCTTTCATTGAATGCAATCGCTGCAAGCGTAGTGATTTTATATGCTGCATCAAAACCTTCGACATCTCCGGTTGGGTCAGTTTCTGCATAACCGAGATTTTGCGCTTCTTTTAGGACATCTGTATAATCTGCGTCTTCTTCATCCATTTTCGTTAAAATATAATTTGTTGTCCCATTCAAAATAGCCATAATTTTTGATATTTTATTCGCTCTCAACGCTGTTTTTATAGGCATTATGATAGGTATTCCCCCACCAATCGCTGCTTCATAAAGTATTACCACATTGTTTTCATTTGCTAAAGCGAACAGCTCACGTCCATGCTTTGCTAAAAGTTCTTTATTAGCTGCGACTACATGCTTTTTGTTTCGAATGGCTGTTTTCAAAAGTTCAAACGCAGGTTCTACTCCGCCAATTACCTCTACTACTACATCTATGTTTTCGGAATTTACTATCTCAAAAGGATTATCAGTCAGCAATGTTTCATCTAAGTTCTCAATGTTTCTTTTTTTTGTCAAATTTTTTACTGCAATTTTTTTTATAGAAACCTGACTAAAGTTTTTTAAAGTCTTTACTACTCCAGAACCAACTGTACCTAAACCTATTAAACCTATATTCAAAATTATATCTCCATAAATTGTTATTGTAAGGTATACTTAAACTACGATTATTTAATCACAAAAAAAAAATTATTACAAAAAAAGCAAAGGTTAAAAACCTTTGCAGTCAGTCAACCCAAAAGTTCTATAAATGAACTTTTAGAAAATTTATATAATACCTTCTTTTATTGCAAGTACTGCAGCTTGGACTCGTACTTTAACTTCAAGTTTTTGTAAAATATTACAAACATGAGCTTTCGCTGTGTGGACACTGACAGCTAGCAACTGCGCTATTTCTGGGTTGTTGTAACCTTCAACAACAAGTTTTAAAATTTCTAACTCTCGTTTTGTTAATTTTTTTTTGTTCATACAACCACCTATGAACTTATTTTAAATTTAATTTCAATATAAAAACATTACATATTATCCAGTGGTTATTTTTGGCAAACAAATTTTATTTGAGATAAAATATTGATATGATAAATCCATACCAAAAAGAGCTTGAATTATTGTCCGACAATAATTGCTTAAGAAAAATACCTGACATCTCAACAAAAGATGGCAAATTCGTAGTTCTGAACCAAAATAAATACATAAATTTATCGTCAAATGATTATTTAGGTTTAAGCACAAACCAAGAATTGATAAAAGTTTTTTTAGATGACAACAGCAAAAATCCTGAAATGTTGTTTTCTTCTACATCTGCAAGGCTTTTGACCGGTACATCTAACGTGTACAATTTGTTGGAAAAAAATATCGCCAAGCTATTTAATAAAGAAGCTTGTCTGCTTTACAACACCGGTTACCAGTGTAATCTAGGTGTTATTTCTGCTCTATTTAATAAAAAGGACGTTATATTTTGTGACAAATTAAATCATGCCAGTATTATAGCAGGTATGAAAGATTCTGAAGCTGCTTTTTACCGCTACAAACATTTGAATTACGAGCATTTGGAAACTTTACTGCAAAAACATCGTGCCGATTACGAGAAAGCAGTTATAATTACAGAATCTGTATTCAGTATGGATGGTGATGTCGCAGATATTCAAAAATTAATCGAATTAAAGAAAAAATATAACACCCTTATAATGGTCGACGAGGCACATGCTTTCGGAATTTTTGGTGAAAATTTATGTGGCGTTTCTGAACAAAAGAATTTACTTGATGAAGTCGATATTTTGACTGCAACTTTTGGCAAAGCACTTTCATCTATGGGGGCTTTTTGTGTTGCAAACGAACATATTATCCAATACCTAATAAACAAATCCAGACCTTTTATATTTTCTACTGCATTGCCACCGATAAACGTCATGTGGACAAATTGGCTTATTGAGAAAAACTTTGGCTTGTTAAAACAAAAAAGTGAAACTTTGAAAAATCTTTTTGCTAAAGTTTTATGTTATTTGAAAGAAAATGGTATTTCGTCAATTTCTCATTCTCAAATTATACCGTTGGTTTTTGGCGATAACGAAAAAACTCTTGAAATTGCTAGATATCTGCAAAAAAATGGCTTTTTTGTGCTTCCTATCCGTCCTCCGACTGTGCCGCCTAATACTTCGAGAATAAGACTTTCTTTAACTGCAAACATTGAATTTAACGATATCAAAAAATTGCTTGATATTGCGATTGCGGAGTTATTATGAATTCTTTTTGGTTAAAAAAAAACAATAATGAAAACTTAATAATTTTTTTCAATGGCTGGGCAATGGATAAAAATTGCATAAAACATTTGTCTACAAAAAATTTTGATATTATAGTCTTTTATGATTATGAAAATTTTGTGATACAAAAAGATATTTTACCAGAAGTAAATGCGTACAGGTCACAATTTCTAGTCGCCTGGTCTATGGGCGTTTTTGTAGCTTCAAAAGTATACAAAAACTTTGAAAAAATTGTGAAAAAAATTGCCTTTAACGGCACTTTGAAACCTGTCGACGATTTTTACGGTATACCATTAAAAATATTTAACTTAACAATCGAAAATTTTTCGTCGTCTACACTCGAAAAATTTATGATTAAATCGGGTATAAATAATTTAATTTTTGAACAAGATGAAAAAAAATTATGCAAACTTAAAAACGAATTGATACAAATAAAAAATCAACGTTTTGACACAGATTTAACTTATGATGATGTTTATATTTCTATGCAAGACAGAATTTTTCCTCCAAAAAATCAGCTTAATTTTTGGTCAACACAAAATTGCCGCATTAAAAAAATCGCAGGTTCACATTGCCCGTTCGAAAATTTTAGCAGTTGGGTCGAAATACTTAGATGATAGATAAAGTTTTGTTGAAAAAAAGATTTTTGAAAAGTCTTAATATTTATGATAAAAATGCCGCAATTCAAAAAATTATGGCTAGTAATTTACTGGCTTTTTTGACAAACAAAAATTTTAAAACAATTTTAGAAATAGGTTGTGGTACAGGAATTTTGACGAAATTACTTTATGCGAATTTCCCTAAAGCGAAGTATACAATAAATGATATCGTGGCTGAGTGCGAATTTTTTATTGACGATATTTTAGAAAATAAAATTTTTATCTCGGCTGATATTGAAAAGTTAAAGTTGAAAAATAAATACGATTTAATTATTTCTAATGCAACATTGCAATGGTGCGAAAATTTTGACGTTACAACAAAAAATTTAATAACTAATCTCAATAAAAACGGTATTTTAATTTTTTCAATTTTTGGTCAAGAAAATTTAAAAGAAATCAAAACGCTTTTGAATGTTAGTTTGAATTATCCTACGAAAAGTTATTTGAAAACACTTTTTAATAATTACAACACCATAATCAAAGAAGACGTTTTAACACTTGAGTTTGAGTCTGCTTTAGATGTTTTAAAACATCTAAAAAATACAGGTGTAAATTCTGTAGCAGAAATGAATTTTACAAAAAGTAAATTACAAAACTTTGAAAAAAAATATACCGAAAAATTTTTCATAAACAAAAAATATATTCTGACTTACAATCCTATTTACGTCTTTATTAAAAAAGATTAATTTGCGTCTATGTAGCGCCATTGGATTGCGTCATTTACTTTGAACAGGCTAAGTTGTCGTTTTGCATAGTTGCGAGTGTGCTGTTTTATCAGCTCAACTGCAGTTTGTAAATCTATTTTTCTATCTAAATAATCTATTAATTCTGCGTAGCCGATTGTATTCATCAACGATTTTATTTTGCCGTACTTTTTATATAAGTCCATTACTTCATCAACTAAACCATTTTTCAACATCAAATCGACACGAGCGTTAATTCTGTCATAAAGTTTTGAGCGGTCATTAAAGTTCAATCCAATCCATTCAATCTCA
>CAZTVM010000119.1:0-4761 GCA_964617065.1 uncultured Muribaculaceae bacterium | reverse complement strand
AATTGTATATGCAAATGATAATACAGATTATTTGACCTGTAACAGGAATTTGTTTTATTACAAAAATTGACAACAGTACAACTGTTTCAAAATTCAGTGCGTCTGCCAAACAACGGTAGACTTTCGGTGAAAGCTTATTATTTATATGTAAAACGACAAATGACGGAATGAAAAATAAAACAATACTCAGCGCAATAGCAGAAGCCAAAAGAAATTTTTCATTAGAACTATAACTACAAAAAGTAGCTTCTATATCACCGGTAGTTTGGTTATTTTCGACACTACCATTTACCGCAGATTCTGCATTTCTGTTATCTTCTTCATTCATAAAGTACTCCTTGAGATACGCATAAATTCGTCCCTCAAGTTGATAGTATATTCTAAAAAATGACTATTGTAAAGATTTTTAAATTTCCAAAATTTTATAATAATTGTAAACTTTCCAGCGTTTTAAATTTTTTTAATGAAAATTGAGCTATATAATCTTTTAGTAAGCCAAAACAAAACTGCGTTATTTTTTCATTCGCTGTTTCGTCGAAGTATGTTTTTTCATCAAAATTTGTATCTTGCAAAGTTAAAAGAAAATTTCTTAATTTTAAATTCATTTTCTTTGATAAAATTAAATTATTTTTACAGTTTTTGCAGACAACTCCGCCCCCCTTGAGCGAGAAGTATAATTCTGCTTCGTTTATTTCAGAATTGCATACGCAACAATTTGATAACTCTAAACAATAACCTAATATATTCGTCATTTTTAGCTGAAATCTAACGACGCAAAGTAATAACTGCGTTTTTGTGGAACATTCAGATATTTGATTTAAGCAATTATAAAATAAATTGAAAATTTCTTCACTACTCGGGTCATTTTCCACACCAAAATTTAAAATTATCTCTGCGCAATACATTGAATATAAAAGCTTATCCATATCAATTCTGATTTTGTAAAAAGTATTCAATGCTTCAGCCTGTGCGATTGTATTCAAGTTTTTGCCTTTGAATAACATTAATTTGTTAGCTACAAGCATATCCATTCGACCACCTAATTTGCTTTTTTGTTTTTTGCTCCCTTTTGCCACACCACGAATGAGACCTTTTTCCTTTGAATACATCAAAATTATTTTATCTGTCTCACTCAAAGGATATGATTTCAAGTTAATTGCATTCGTAGTAAAATTTTGCATTTTAATTCCGTTTCAAGAAACAACTTAATCTCGCTTCATAGTGCCGTGATAAACACCTTTGAACATTTGTTGTAACTCATTTTCTTTATCGGTAAAAGCTAAAGCGGTTTCTTTTGTTATAATACCGCTTCTGCAAAGTAAATGTAATGACATGTTCAATGTCAACATATCATTGTAAGACCCTCTTTTGACTAAATCATAGATACTTTCAAGTTCATTTTTTGTAATCAAATCTTTAACCGTAGGTGTTACGACCATCACTTCACATGCAGGAATACGTCCTTTACCGTCTTTTTTGGGTACCAATTTTTGTGCTACAGTTCCTCGTAAATTCTGCGCAAGTTGATATCTGATATATTCTCTGTTTTCCGGTTCAAACAAATTCATTACACGATTGACCGTTTGAATAGCATCATTTGTATGCAAAGTCGCAAATACTAAATGACCTGTTTCGGAAGCTTTTAGGGCACTCTCCATCGTAGCTCTGTCTCTGATTTCTCCTATCAAAATAATATCGGGGTCTTGTCGCATAGAATACTTCACACCCTCAGCAAAATTGTCAATATCTAAACCTATTTGTCGCTGCGTAATTAAGCTGTTTTTTTCTTCGTAAACGTATTCTATCGGGTCTTCAATAGTTATAATATGTTTAGATTTCGTAAGATTGATTGTCTGTAGCAACGTAGCTAGGGTCGTTGATTTACCGGAACCTGTCGGACCTGTAACCAGTACAATCCCATTGTTCAATTCAGTGAATTGTAGTAAACTCTGGGGCAGATTTAACTCTGAAATATTTTTGACTATCAATGGTACAATTCTCAAAACTAATGCGGTTTTTCCTAATTGACGACACAAATTTACACGAAATCTAGAAACGCCATCTATTTCGTAAGAAAAATCTAAATCATAAGAACATTGAGCTGTACTACGTAACTCTTTTGGCAATATCACAGAGATAGCTTCCCCTAATTGCTTTTCTGTAATAGGTTCTAATTTAAGTTTTTTGATTTCTCCGTTTTTTCTCACAGAAGGCGGCATGTTTACCCTTAAATGGATATCCGACACACCCATTTTTACTACTTCTGTTAAAAAACTCTTTATATCAAATTTATTTTCTGTCATAATTCTCTCTCACTCAGCTATAGTGTAACTGATTTCTCGTAAATTTCAAAATCTTGTAAGAATAATTTACATAAACTCTTGTAAAGCTTACTTTATCAAACTATAATCATATTAATTACTGAAAATGATGGGAACAATGCTGGAACTACTTATTTTATATTCACTTTTCGATTATGACCTAACAACGTATTCTGTCAGAAAATATATCGTTGAACATTTCAAATTGTTTAAAATCCCCAGTTTAGGCGCCATTCATCCGGCAATAAAACGTTTGATAAACAAAAAATATATTACTATATCAAAAAATATTTCTAATGGCGGTTTAAAAAGCTGTAAGCATCATCTAACGCCTGAGGGTAAAAAATATTTTTATACTTTGTTTACTGAAGACACTTCAAATACACCTATAACAGCGATTGAGCAAATTAAAATTAAAATAATGCTACTTGATAAATTTTCAGAAAAAAATGACGAAAAAAATTTATTTTTTACCATTGCCTTAAATAAAATAGAACTGTTTTTACTCGATATAAAAAATATTTTAGAAAATTCTTCAAAATTAAATGAATATACGAAATTGATTTATGAAAGCATGCAAAAAGACTTGGTCGATTTAAAATCGTTATTGCAAAAATTAAAAAAAGATTGTGGAGATTGATTTAATGGTAGCAATAGTTGAAGAAATTGAACAAAACTCTATCGCTGAAGACTTAAATATAACAAAAGGCGACAAAATTATTAAAATTAATAATGTTGTCCCCAAAGATTTAATTGATTATAAGTATTTAATAAACGATGAAGAAATAGAAATTGAAATACAAAAAACAAATGGTGAAATACAAATTATTGAAATTGAAAAAGATTTTAACGATGATTTAGGTATTATTTTTGAAAATGCCGTTTTTGATAAAATAAAAAAATGTCAGAATAAATGTATTTTTTGTTTTGTAGACCAACAACCCAAAGGTTTGAGAAAATCTCTTTACGTAAAAGACGATGATTATAGACTTTCGTATCTACAAGGTACGTACATCACTTTGACAAATTTAACCGAAGAAGACAAACAACGCATAACTAGCCTAAATCTAGGCCCTTTATACATTTCACTTCATACAACTAACCCTGAATTACGAGCAGAAATGCTAAATAACTCGAACGCTGCCGATATAATTGAACAGCTTAATTGGCTTAAAAAACTCAAAATTCCTATACATTTACAAATTGTTCTATGTCCTAATTACAATGACGGCGTTGAATTACAACGAACATTAACAGATTTGCAAAAATTTAAAAGCATTATATTATCAATTGCTATTGTTCCTGTCGGTTTAACAAAATTTAGAAAAAAACAATTACAGGCTGTCGATAAAAAATGTGCACTTAATGTGATTGCTCAAATTGATGATTTTAACAAAAAAATTAAAAAAAATATTGCTTGCGCCAGTGATGAATTTTTTATTATGGCTGATGCTGAAATTCCGCCTAGAAGTTATTATTCAAATTTCGCCCAACTCGCTGATGGTGTTGGCGCCTTGAGGCTACTCCTCGACGACTTTGAGAAAAATAAGAAAAAATTACCAAAATTGTTGGAGACTCCAAAAACTCTGCACCTCATCTGCGCACCTGCTTGTAAAAAAGTGTTCTCTGAGATACAAAAAGAATTTAATAAAATAAAAAATCTCGAGTTCGTATTGCTTGACGTAAATGGTGAATTTTTTGGCGATAACATTACAGTTGCCGGACTAATTACAGGTAGCGATATTATCCACCAAGTTAATAAATTTAAAAATAGTATTAAAACGTTAATCTTGCCGTCAATCATGCTTCGACCATTTTCTCAAACTTTTTTGGACGGAAAAACAGTTCAAGATGTTGAACTATCACTTGATTGCCAAATTGTCATTGTTAATGACATCTATTCTACTAAAGAAATTATTGATTATATAAAATAAAAAAACGAGCAATTATAAATCACTCGTCTATGAAATTTTATTTATTCTTAATTTTTTCTATTCTTTAAAATTACTTAACATTCTTTTGAACATTAGCTGTAATATCAGTACCACCATAAAGAACAATACCTTTAGCTAAAACTAAATCATAATTAGCAGCTTTAGCTTGCGTCGTGATTACACCTGTAATGCTCTTATCGATAGATGCCAATTTTGCAGCATATTCTTTTTCGATTTTTTCTCTTTTTACATTCAAATCACTGTTAGCTTTATCTTCTAATGCCTTTTTCTTTGTTGCATCAGATTCTTTTGCTATATCTGCTCTCGCTTTTTCAACAAAGTTTGTTAAATCTGTGATTTTCTTTCTTTGTTCTTCTTTTAAAGCATTTACTTGTGCTGAACTTGAAACTACTTTTTGTACGTCTACTACTGCTACTTTATAATTCGCAGGTACATTTGATACCGCAAAATTATTTACAGATAAACCTACTACAAAAGCACATACA
>CAZTVM010000118.1:0-4917 GCA_964617065.1 uncultured Muribaculaceae bacterium | reverse complement strand
ACATGCCAGATGGAACTGAAATTTGGTTGTATGACAAGGTTTCCTCAGTCACTTACCTTGGGCCTGCAGGCACAGGATTAATTACGTCAGCAAACAGCTCAAATATCAACTTGAATAGACAAATTGCTACGAATGCTTTTGGCAAAGGCTTTTGGGGACAAACGCAAATAGAAACGCAAATGGAAACGCAACCTGTTTATACAACTGACTCGATAAAAATTATATTTGATAAGCAAAATAGAGTTATTGATTACAGCTACGACCGTGAAAATTTTTAAACAGAAATTTGCTTGTGTGTGAAGGTTTTTAATCCTTTACAGTAGTCGTCAACAATTTGTCCTGTTCCAAACAATTTATATTTGTAAATAACTAATCCTTCAAGTCCGACCGGTCCTCGAGCGTGAGTTTTGTTTGTCGAAATACCAACTTCTGCGCCAAGCCCATATCTAAAGCCATCAGCAAATCTTGTTGACGCATTTTGGTAAACACCGGCTGAGTCGACTAGTTGCATAAAAATTTCTGCATTTTTTTTATCTTCTGTAACTATACAGTCGGTATGTCCTGAACCGAAAGAGTTTATATGGTGAATGGCGTCTTTAGTTGAGTTAACAGTTTTAATAGAAACTATTTTGTCGCTATATTCTGTAGACCAGTCGTCCTCTTTTGCTGCATCAATGTTTTGACATATTGAAATACAGGCTTCATCACCTTTTACTAAAATTTCATTTTGTTTAAATAATTCAACCAATTTAGGTAGAAATTCAGCTAAAATATCACTATGAATTAAAATGGTCTCAACTGAGTTACAAGCGCTTGGATATTGATTTTTTGAGTCTAAACATATTTTCAAAGCCTTGTTGTAATTCGCAAATTTATCAATGTAAACATGACAAATTCCGTCAGAATGCCCTAAAACAGGGATGTTAGTGTTTGCTTTAATGTATTTTACAAGTGAATTTCCGCCTCTCGGGATAATCAAATCAATATAATCGTCCATTTTTAATAATTCAGAAACTTCATCACGAGTAAAGACCAAATTTATAACATTTTTGGGAAATCCTAAAACAGTATCAAGTGCTTCATTGATAACTTTAGCGATAACAATATTTGTATAAGTGCCTTCGGAACCGCCTTTTAGAATAACAGCGTTAGATGATTTTATGCAAAGTGAGGATATTTGTGCAATAACATCTGGTCTGGCTTCGAAAATTACGCCAATCAACCCAATAGGACAAGTAATTTTATACAAATTTAATCCTTCATCAAGTTCAGTCGCTTTTAATAATTTATTTGCAGGGTCATCGATTTTAACGACGTCATAAATACCTGCAATCATATCTCTCATTTTATTTTCATCGAGCTTGAGTCTATTATACAACGCCTTAGAAATTTTATTTTCGTCAAGCAAAAGTTTTGCAGCGGCTAAATCTTTTTGGTTAGCCTCGAAAATCGCTGATTTGTTAGTATCAATAGCATTTGCAATAGCTTTAAGCGCTTCATTTTTTATATTTGTGTCTAAAGCTGCCAACTCGTAAGAGGCATTTTTAGCGTTTTTAACCATTTTTAATAATTCGTTTTCCATCTTAACCTCAATCAAAGTATAACCATATTGTCACGAGTTATCAGCGCATCATAGTTTTTGTATCCTAAAATGTCTATAATTTTGTCAGAATGTTCACCGATAATTTTTTTGCAGTCTTTGCAGTTGTAATTAATCATTCCACGAGCGAGTTCAGTACCATTTTCATCTACAACACTAACTACATCACCACGCTTAAAATCATTTATAATTTGTATTACCCCAATAGGTAACAGGCTGGATTTCTTTTTTAATAAAGCTTTTTGGGCACAATTATTTATAACTAATTTGCCTACAATGTTTGTAGCATAAGCAATCCAACGTTTTTTACCTGACAATTGCTCACTTGGTTTGAAGATTGTTCCAGCACCACTTTTAAAAACTTCAGTGATAATATTCGGAATTTTACCGTTAGCAATAATCAGCGTACTGCCTGAACGTGTGACAACTTTTGCAGCTTCAAGCTTCGTTTTCATACCGCCACGACCACCTTTTGTTGCCTCAAAGCCTAGTGCCTCAATATCTTTGTTCACTTCTTCCACTACGTGTATAATCTTTGCGTTCGGGTTTTCTTTGGGATTATCATCGTATAAGCCATCGATGTCTGATAAAATCAGCAATAAATCAGCCTCTAATTCGCTAGTGACAAGTGCTGAAAGTTTGTCATTATCTGAAAAACTGATTTGAGTTGCGTCGCTTAGCGACTCTAATTCATCTGTAGAAACGGTATCGTTCTGGTTAATGATAGGAATAACAGAGTATTCCAACAATTTATTAAGCGTATTATTTAGACTTAAATATTTTTTGCGTGAAGAAAAATCGTCCTCAGTCAACAAAATTTGTGCAGTTTTTATGTTGAATTTAGCAAATCCATCTTCATAAATCGACATGAGTTGACTTTGTCCCACTGCTGCACAAGCCTGTTTTGTACCGATATCATCGAAATCTGTTATGCCTAATTTTTTAGCGCCTAAGCCGACGGCGCCTGAGGTGACAATTAAAACTTCTTTGTTTTGTGCGTGTAATTTCGCTATTTCTTCAATAAACGAGTAAATTCGAGCAAGTGAAATAAATCCATCGTCATTTCTAAGGACATTTGTGCCAAATTTAAAAACTATTCGTTTCATTTTGTTCAGTGAAATTTTCTTCATAGCTAAATTATATTAGAAATATTGAAAAATTTAAACAAAAAATTAAAAATTAGGTAAATTTAATGTTAATTGAGGAATTTCTAAATCATCATTTAGATTTTTTTTATTTTTTGACAAATCTTTTGAATAGTCTTTTTGAAGTTTAATCATTAATTTTTCTGCATTAGACACTACAGCGTTAGGCAATCCAGCCATTTTTGCAACGTGAATGCCATAACTTTTGCTGGCTGACCCTTCTATAACTTTTCTTAAAAATTCTATGCCTGACTCTGTTTCTGTAATTGTAATTCTGTAATTTTTAATTTGCGGTATGAAATTAGCCATGACGTTTAATTCATGATAATGAGTAGCAAATATAGTTCGGGCTTTAGTTTTCGTTGCTAAATACTCGGCAACTGCCCATGCAATAGCGACTCCATCGTATGTGCTTGTCCCTCTACCGATTTCATCTAATAAAATCAAGCTTTTTTCAGTCGCTGAATTCAATATAAAAGCTGTTTCTGACATTTCGACCATGAATGTAGATTGTCCTAACGAAAGGTCGTCTACTGCACCTACTCTCGTGAATATTTTGTCGACAACGCCTACAGCTGCGTAATCAGCCGGAACGTAGCAACCTATTTGCGCCATAATTACTATGAGCGCATTTTGACGCATGTAGGTAGATTTGCCTGCCATATTAGGACCGGTGAGTATCATGAATTGAGCACCTTCAGAATTTATACAATTTGCGCATAAATATAAATCATTACTGACATATTGTCCTAAGTTAAGTAATCTCTCGACCACAGGATGCCTACCATTTTTTATATTAAGAATGTCGTCATCTGAAATTATCGGTTTGACATAATTCGCTTCAATAGCAACATTAGCAAATGATATAAGTACATCTATTTCAGCGATGGCTTTTGCAATTAAACGTATTTTTTCAACAAATTCTTTCACATACTCACGTAAATCAGTGTAAATTTTGTGCTCAAACTCTACTAATTTAGATGATGCTGATAAAACTTCGTCCTCGTGCTTTTTAAGTTCTTCCGTAATATAGCGTTCGCCATTTGTTAATGTTTGTCTTCTGATATAATTAGTCGGAACTAAATCTTTGTTAGAATTCGATATCTCTATGAAATACCCAAATGTGCGACTAAAGCCTACTTTTAAAAATTTTATACCTGTTTTTTCTTTTTCGTCGTTTTCGAATTTTTTAAGCCATTCTTGACCATTTTCAAGTACATTTTTGTAGTAGTCCAATTCTTCGCTGACACCTTTTTTTATTATACCGCCTTCTTTCAGCGTAAGTGGTGGATTTTCTATTAGCGTTTTTTCTATTATTTCAGCTAAATCGGCTATATCAGTATAAGTAAATACACTTTTGTCTATATAATCAGAATTAAAATTTTCAGTAATATTTTTAAATTGTGGTAAAATCTTTAAACTGTCTTTCAACGCAA
Organism: uncultured Muribaculaceae bacterium; assembly: GCA_964617065.1. GTDB lineage: Bacteria > Cyanobacteriota > Vampirovibrionia > Gastranaerophilales > Gastranaerophilaceae > JAVBNU01. Next base: position 736 of record CAZTVM010000118.1, on the reverse strand, counting down.
GTAAATCACGAGGCATAGCACTATTATTACTGACTTTTGTAGACAAACGTTCTATATCATAAACTTTTGATAACAATTCTGTCAATCCTTGACGGTCATTCGCATTATTAATAAATTCTTCAACTGTATTTAGTCGTTTTTGAATTTCGGAACAATTCTTTAAAGGCTGCGTAATCCACTTTTTCAAAAGTCGTTCGCCCATATTAGTTTTAGTTCTATTTATTGCCCAAAACAAACTGCCGATTTTGTTCTTTTCTCTCGTTGTTTCGAGCAACTCCAAATTCCTTCTTGTGTTTGTGTCCATTGCAATAAAGTCACTGACGTTATATAATTCGAGCCTGTCAAATTTCGGCATATTATTCATTTGTGTTTCAAAAATATATTCTAGTACAACTCCAACTGCTATAATTCCTAATTTATATTCTGCCGTAGAGTAGGACTGTATTGAATTTACTCCAAAAACTTTTTTTATGTGGTTTTCGGCTTTATTTGTATCAAAAGATGAGTATGAAATTTTTGTGCAATTGTATAAACTCGTAATTTCTTCCGGTAAATCTATTTTTTGTTCAGGAACAATCTGAAACGGCAAAACTTTTTGCATCACTGTCGGTGAAAGAATTTCAGCAGGCTTTATTCGAGAAAGCTCAGCCAAAATTTGTGGCAAATTGGCTTGTGTAAACTTAAATTCTCCTGTTGAAATATCGAGGAAAGAAACCCCTGTAATGCGCGGCCCCGT
>CAZTVM010000117.1:2065-5005 GCA_964617065.1 uncultured Muribaculaceae bacterium | reverse complement strand
GAAATTTACTTAAAATTTGAGGGTTCAAATCCCACAGGTAGTTTTAAAGACAGGGGAATGACAATGGCAGTTTCAAAAGCTGTTGAAGCAGGTTCAAAGGCTATTATTTGTGCTTCTACCGGCAATACAAGTGCTGCTGCCGCTGCTTACGGAGCGAAAGCCGGTATAAAAACATTCGTTTTAATCCCTGATGGGTATATAGCTTTGGGCAAATTATCACAAGCTATGATGTATGGCGCTGAAATCATTGCTATTCAAGGTAATTTTGATGAGGCACTTGAACTGGTCATTAAAATTTCTGAAAATTATCCTATAACATTGGTCAATTCAGTAAACCCTTATCGAATAGAAGGACAAAAAACAGGTGCGTTTGAAATTTGCGAAGCTTTAGGAGATGCGCCTGACTACCACTTTATCCCAGTCGGAAATGCCGGAAATATTACGGCTTATTTCAAAGGTTATGAAGAATTTTTAGCGATAAACAAAATTACGCATTTGCCAAAGATGATGGGATTTGAAGCTGAAGGTGCAGCTGCTATCGTCCGTGGAGAAAGGATTATGAAACCTGAAACAATTGCCACTGCTATTAGAATAGGAAATCCTGCCAGTTGGAAACAAGCTGAAAATGCTCGTGATAAAAGTAACGGTATAATTAATTCAGTGACTGACCCTGAAATTATTGAGGCATATAAAATGATTGCAGCGACGGAAGGGATCCTTGCGGAACCTGCTTCTGCAGCGTCTGTTGCTGGTGTTATCAAAGCAAAAAAATTAGGTTTGATAAAAGATGGAGCAAAAATAGTTTGTATTTTAACAGGAAACGGACTAAAAGACCCAGACTCCGCTATAAAATATGCTGACAGTTCTGTAAAGAAAACTTCTTCAAAATTAGATGACATTTTGAAAGTCATGGATATATAATAATCCTATAAGGTAATTTTTGGGAAATAATGCTGAAAAATTCTACTAAATTAGCTGTTATAGTAATTTTTGCAATAGTTTTTGCACTTTTGTTCAAAAATTTTGTGGCGTTTGGTTCATTTTGTTTGGGAAAATATTTTTACAACACTAAAGATTACAGCCATGCAAAAATTTCTTTGGCTATCGCTAAAGAGATAAACCCTGAAAATTTGCGATATATGAATAATTATGTCCAAACGCTGACTAAGCTGCCTATGACTTATTACAACCAGATTGAATTATACAAAATAAGTAAAAGTGTTGACTCATCGGCGGCGCTTGCTGCAGACAAGCGATTGGAAGAATTTAAAAATTCAACGCTCAAATATTTTGAAAATAACTACATATATGCAGTATTACAAAATAACAAAGTCGTAAGATGGGACGAAAACAAATTTCCTTTGAGAGTGTTCATCGATAAGAGAGATGCCTCAATTGATAATATTAATGCTGTCGAACAAGCTTTTGCGACATGGGATAATGCTCTTGACAATTTTTTCAATTTCAAATATGTAGATAACAGAAACGAGGCAAACATAGCTGTAGATTTTGCGTTAGATGTCGAAACCAAAGAGAATGCAGAATATTACGTTGCAGGCATGACTATACCTACAATTAAAAATGAAACAACACTGAATAAAATGGCAATTTCATTTAATGCTAAAAACAATTTAGGTGAAAGTATAAAATCAGAAATTCTTTATACAAATGCACTTCATGAAATCGGTCATGCGCTTGGTATTTTAGAGCATAGCGATAATTCAAACGACATAATGGCACTTTCGCCCAGAGATGAATTGTCGCTGGGCGATATAAATACTGTAAAGTTGTTGTATTTGTTGGTTCCAGATATTTCGAATTCAGAAATCAGCGAAATGAGTACAAATATGAGAATATACGCTCCAATCATAGTCGGAGGAGATGTAAAACGTAACAGTGAACAATATATAAAAGCAGTGAGATACATACAAAAAGCGCCTGAGATGCCCTCAGGGTGGATTGAACTAGCGACATTTTATTATCAAATAAAGGATTATCCAAAAGCAATAAAAGCCTTACTGAGAGCTAAGGAACTCTGCACGACAAAAGAAGTATTTTATAATATAAATTATAATTTAGGCATCATATATTTGGAATTAAAAGATTATCAAAATTCACTTTTGTATCTGGAAGAAGCTAACAATATAAGCGAAAAGGACTACCTGAAACGGATAATAGCTTTAAATTACTATAAGCTGGGGGATGAAAAGCATGGTGTTGCGCTACTAAGCTTTTTATTGAAACAAAATCCAGCTGATTTGGACTCGGGTTTTATTTTGGTGGATATATATTACGACAAAATGGCGTATATAAAGGCATATCAAATATTGAAGGAGTTGAAACGCAATAATGCTAACCTCAATAATGATAAACGTATGAACAAATATAAAATACTTAATTTGTTTGTATAATTGTTAATTGGCGCAATCGCAATTGAGTGAATAGTTACGAAAATTGTAAAAAAAACTTTTACAATAAATAAACAAAAAAGCTTTAAAGTTTGAGAAAAATGAGTTATACTAAATAGGTATAAATTTTATGGAGGCATTCTATGCGTATAATAGTGAACGGACGCAACATTGAAATTACGGATGCAATTAAAGCCTATGTAAAGGAAAAAATAGGCAAAGTTGCAAATCATTATGACCAAATTCAGATGATAGAGGTTGTACTGAGCGTAATTAAAAATCCATCGGTATCATTAAATCACACGGCTGAAGCAAATTGTAAACTGGCTTCAGGAACATCATTGAAAGTAGAAGAAACGGCAGAGTCAATGTATGCGAGTATTGATATTTTGGCGGATAAATTAAATCGCCAAGTAATCAAGTACAAAGACAAGAATTTAAAATCAAAAAGTAAATCAGCATCAATAAGAACTGACGCAGTTGCAGAAGGCACTTCTGACGATGAAGGCGAAGAAGAAGTATTGAGTGCAAT
>CAZTVM010000117.1:0-2055 GCA_964617065.1 uncultured Muribaculaceae bacterium | reverse complement strand
AAGGTCTTTCACAAAATGGAGCAGTCAAACTGGCTGATTTTGAAATTCATGATAATTATACAAATACAAAGAAAAGAGGTCATACGACCTCTTTTTTCAATAGCAAAAATTTACAAATGTTTATAAAAATTTATAATTTGATAAAAAAAATTGCAATTTGAACTTGAAATGATATCATCAAGGAAAGATTACACACCGTTGAATTTGATGGCAGGTTCAAATCGGGAAAATAGAAAAGGAAAAAATATGTCAATTAATTTAAAGAATAAAGAAGAAATTGTTAAAAAATTTGGTAAGGATGCTAAAGATACAGGCTCTACTGAGGTACAAATTGCGTTGTTGTCAGCAAAGATTAATGAATTAACTGAACACCTAAAAATTAACGCTAAAGATTTCCAAGGTCGTAGAGGCTTGCTGATGATGGTAGGTAAAAGAAAAAGATTGCTGGCTTATCTCAAAAATGATGATTTGTCCAAATATAGAACATTGATTAAGAAATTAAATATAAGAGGTTAGTTAATTGACTTCAAAAGTTTAATATCTTAGGATATTATTAAGCAATTAGAGAAGGAGCATTATGAAAAGTTCAACACTTCATAGATCAAATTTAACAAAAGAACGTATGGAGCTATTGAGAGAAATAAAATCACAAAAGCGAGTTTCTAATGATTCAGCACCGGGGATATACGTTAGACCTACGAAAGAAAAAGAATTAGATGTTCTTTGGCAATCATTTAAAGTAAATCAGAAGGACGAAAAGTCGCCGGCGGTTTATTTAGTCACAGGCTTTATAGTTGGAGCATTGGCTATGTTTTTAATGACTGCGATAATTTCGTTTGCAGCTCATAGTGTTTCAGATGACGGTAATTTCAGAATTGAGAAAGAAAAAGTCAAATCGCCTCAAGTTTCGGAAAAAGTAGCAGCTACTGCTGTTTCGAATGAGTCTATAAATTTCTTGCCACCTGATACGGCTAAATCCTCAGCGAATGTCGGAAGCAAAACAGAAACATACACAATTAAGTCCGGAGATACTTTAGATAGTGTTGCGATGAGATTTTACGGAAAGTATGACAATGCTCAAATTAGCAAAATAGCTAACGCTAACAACTTAGCCAATCCGAACAAATTGTCTATTGGTCAAAAATTAATTATTCCTATTGATTAATATGACGTTGATGTACTTTTTTATGATACATCGATGAGGAGGCTGTAGTGATTAGTTTTGCGTATTTCTTGTATTGGTGGTTTGTTTGTCAAATAAGCGGTAAACGTATGCCTTTGGTAGCAGTGCTTTCTGTTTCTAATCGCTGTGGGCTGCAGTGTCAGCATTGCACTGTCGTTTCTAAAAAAGAGACTACTGAAAAGACTTATCAACAAATTTTTACAGAACTAAAAGAAAGTATAAGAAAAGGCTGCAGAATACTTGTTTTGACGGGTGGAGAGCCTTTTTTATGGTTTAGTGAAGAAAAGACGATAGAAGACATTGTTTTATTAGCTAAAAAAATAGGTTTTTTGTCAACGGTGGTCGTTACGAATGGGCAACAGCCAATGAAAACTTCTGCTAATCGTGTCTGGGTTAGTATTGATGGAATGAAAGAAATACATGACAAAATTCGAGGCGAAGGAACATTTGAAAAACTGATAGAAAATATAGCCAATATGAAGTACAAAAAAATATCGGCGCTCATGACTATAAATAAGCTTAATTACAACGATGTTGATGATGTTTTAAAATTTGTAGCAGGAAATCCAAAAATTAAATCGGTTGCATTTAATTTTCTGACAGCCCACAATAGCAGCGACGAACTTTGCGTCAGTGATGAAGTCAGATATTTGGTTTTGGACAAAATTGTAGAGTTGAAAAAAAAGTCATTTCCGGTCTTTAATTCATTTTCATCATTAATTGCAATGAAAAAAAGTGGTTTTGATAAAAATTGTTGGGTGACAGAATACATAAATTATGACGGAAAAAGATATATTGGGTGTCAAGGCGGCAGCCAAGATATTTGTGGTTGTTGCGGATATTTAAGTGCGGCTGAGACATCATGTGCATTA
>CAZTVM010000116.1:828-5051 GCA_964617065.1 uncultured Muribaculaceae bacterium | reverse complement strand
GCTTTTTGGCCTGCCGCACAAATTGCCAGCGCAAAAAATATTGAGAAAACAACTATCTGTAACAAATTACCTTCCGCCATGGATTTAATGACACTGGTAGGAAAAACATTTACAATTAATTCCGTAAGAGAACTATGCACTTGTGTAGTCGCCATTTGATTTGCAGTTTGCAGTGCATGCGGGGTAACATTTAAACCAAAACCTTCTCCCGGCTTGAAAAAATTACCTGCCAGAAGGCCGATTACAAGTGCTAATGTTGTAACTACTTCAAAGTAAATAAGAGTTTTAACACCTACCTTTCCGATACTTTTAACATCACCATGGCCGGCAATACCAACAACAAGTGTGGAAAAAAGCAGAGGGGCAATAATCATTTTAACCATATTCAGGAAAATTGTAGCCAAAGGATGAAATTTTTGTGAAATTTCAGGGGCAACACACCCGACTATAATACCTAGTATTAACGATAAAAATATTGCCAATGTAAGCTTTGAATTTTTCAAAATTCCTCTTTGTTTTAATTAATAAGACTTCTTTTGATATTATATAACAAAAAAGTTTTTGAAAAAATTATATTTATATAATTTTTATAAATAATTTAACAGTAAAACAGTTACACTGTTCCGTAAAGGTCATACTCATCAGAAGATTTTATCAAAACATTTTCAATATCTCCGGGGATTACAGGTTTTTTTGTTTCAATGTAGACCAAGCCGTCAATTTCTACCGCATCTCTTTGAGAGCGTGCAATAACAAGCCCTTCATTGCTGACGCTTTCAATAAGACAAGGGAGAGTTTTTCCTATAAAAGTTTTATTAATATCTTTTGAAATCTTTTGCTGAAGTTCCATTAAAGTTTTATATCTTTCTTGTTTAACTTTTTCCGGAATCTGCTCTTTCATATCATATGAAATTGTATTTTTTTCTCTTGAATATTCAAAAACTCCCATTTTATCAAAGCGCATTTTTTCAACAAAATTATAAAGGTGTTTAAAATGTTCTTCTGTTTCCCCGGGATATCCTACTATAAAAGCTGTTCTTACAGCAACATCGGATATCTTTTCCCTGATTTTATTGACTAAAACCTCATAATCAAAAACGGGCCTTCTCATTGCTTTAAGTATATCGGCATGTGAATGCTGAAGCGGAATATCAACATATTTTACAACTTTATCCAAAAACGTAATTTTTTCCATTAATTCATCAGTTAACATTGAAGGATAAGTGTACATAATTCTTATCCAGGATATAGCGTCAATTTTATTTAACTCTTCCAAAAGTTTTGCAAGCATTGGTTTTCCGTAAATGTCAATTCCGTAACTTGTTGTATCTTGAGCAACCAGAACAATTTCAGACACACCTTTTGCGCTCAATTGTTTTGCTTCAGTGATTATATTTTCAATTTTTCTTGAACTGTAAGCACCCCTAAGGTTGGGAATAATACAATATCCGCAGCGGTAATTACATCCATCTGCTATTTTGATATAAGAACTTGCTCCGACTGTAATTTGTTGTCTTTCAATATTTTCGGGATATAAATATTGCGGTTTTTGAGAAATATTTGAAATAAATTCATTGTTTGAAATGCATGCGTCAGAGTCTTCTTCAAATTTATCAACAAGACAATTTTTTATTTTATCAACTACTTCAACAATTTTGACAAAATCAGTTGTTCCAAGCATCGCCACTACTTCAGGAATAGCTTCTTTTAATTCTTCCTTATGTTTTTGGGGCAAACATCCGGTAACAATAACTTTTTTACCTGCCTGCACAAGATTTAAAATTGAACGGACAGACTCTTCTTCCGCATCATGGATAAATGAACAAGTGTTCACTATAACTATTTGAGCCTGTTTTTCATCAAGGGTAATCTCATAACCTTTTTGTGCCAAAAGCCCGAGCATGAGTTCTGAATCTATTAAGTTTTTTGAACATCCGTGATTTACTAATGCTATTTTCATTAATACTTGCCTTTATTTATATTTATTTAAAGCAATTTTACTACAAGTATAAACATAAATAACCCCCCGTTATATTAAATTTATGGATATACGGGTTATTTTTTGCAGTATTTATTTTATTGCGCGGTTTAATTTTTTAACTTTGGATAAATTATTTATCCTTTTGACCGCAGTGCCAATCAGACCGTCAAATAACGGATGCGGAACTTCAGGTCTTGATTTAAATTCAGGATGAAACTGTGAGGCTACAAACCAATCCAATTCAGGAAGTTCAACTATTTCCGCAAGCATACCGTCGGGCGACAACCCTGCAAATACAAGCCCCGCTTTTTTAAGCTGGTTAATGTATTCATTGTTCACTTCATATCTGTGCCTGTGACGTTCGGATGTTTTTGCCGCGCCGTAAGCGGCATTTGCTCTTGAACCCTTTTTAATATGGCATTCATATTTGCCTAAACGCATTGTCCCGCCGTATCCTTTAACATTTTTTTGTTCAAGCATTAAATCTATTACAGGATAAGGCGTATTTTCGTCAAATTCGGTTGAATTGGCGTTCTTAAGCCCGACCACGTTTCTTGCATATTCAATAACAGCACACTGCATACCTAAACACAAGCCTAAAAACGGCAAATTATTTTCTCTTGCGTAACGTATTACGTTTAACTTCCCTTCAATACCTCTTATTCCGAATCCGCCCGGAACAACTACCGCCTGAACACCTTTAAGCAGTTCTCCCGCTTCTTTATAATCAATGCAGTCTTCTGCGTTAATCCATTTAATTTCAATGCTGGCGTCATTTGAATAACCGGCATGTTTTAAAGATTCGACAACAGAAATGTAAGCATCGGAGAGTTTTGTGTATTTTCCTGCAATCGCAACCTTGACGGTCATTTTAGGATTTTTAATTTTTTCAACAAGTTTTACCCAGGACGCCAAATCGGGTTTTTTGTCTTCCATATTTAATCTTTGAAGTACAACGGAAGCCATTTTTTGTTCTTCCAAAGCTAAAGGAACTTCATAAATACTTTTCATATCTTTACATTCGATTACCGCTTCTTTAGGCACTGAACAGAACAATGCCAATTTTTCTCTTTCGCTTTTAGGGATAGAGCGGGTTGTTCTGCAAACTAAAATTTCAGGCTGAAGCCCGTAACTTCTTAGTGTAATTACACTGTGCTGGGAAGGTTTTGTTTTTAATTCACCTGAAGTCGGTAAATAAGGCAATAGGGTACAATGTATTGAAATAGCATTTCCCCAGCCCGCTTCAGTTTTAAATTGTCTTATGGCTTCAATAAAAGGCAAACCCTCAATGTCACCTACCGTTCCGCCGATTTCAATTATTAAAAAGTCCGGTTTAAATTGATTTGCGGCCTTGACAATTCTTGATTTTATTTCATTTGTAATATGAGGAATTGTTTGGACCGTTCCGCCCAGATAATCCCCTTTGCGTTCTTTGTTAATAACTGTTTGATACACGCTTCCGGAAGTTACGTTATTAATCTGGCTTAAATTTGTATCGGTAAATCTTTCATAGTGGCCTAAATCCAAATCCGTTTCCGCACCGTCATCCGTAACAAAAACCTCTCCATGTTGAAAAGGGCTCATTGTACCCGGATCAACATTAATGTAGGGATCAAATTTTTGTATAGCAACCGAATATCCTCTTGATTTAAGCAGTTTACCCAAAGATGCCGCTATAATGCCTTTACCCAAGGAACTTACCACTCCGCCTGATACAAAAATATATTTAGTTGCCATTATTTACTCCTCACGCTTTACGATATCTTTGGTACTTTGAAAAACCCGTTTTCTTCTTCCGGGGCATTTTTCATAAGTTGTTCTTTTGTTTGTTCGTATTCTACTTTGTCTTCGCGCATAACATTAACAATATCAAACGCATGAGCCATAGGCTTTACGCCTGTCGTATCAACTTCATTCATCATTTCAACATACTTTAAAATATCACCCAATTGCTTGGTGAATTTTTGTTTTTCATCTTCTGAAAGTGCTAATCTGGCAAGCTTGGCTACATGCTCAACATCTTTTACAGTAATCATTTTCTCATGCCCTTTTCAATCTTTTATTTTATAATAACACGAAAAATAAAACCTGATGTTACAATATTTTAAAAATGGATGTAAACCTAATTCTAGTCCATTACAATTTGGACTGGAATTAGAGCATTTTATCGTTAAAAAAGAATCTAATGAAAGTATTTCATACTATGGTGAGCATGGAATAGAGGCACTATTAAAAAAAATGG
>CAZTVM010000116.1:0-818 GCA_964617065.1 uncultured Muribaculaceae bacterium | reverse complement strand
AATAAAACCTGATGTTACAATATTTTAAAAATAAATTATTATAAATATCTGTCAATAACTTCAGAAAGCTGGCTTTTGGAGTGCAGTCCAATCATTTTTTCTACTACCTGACCGTCCTTGAAAAGCAAAAGTGCCGGGATACTTGAAACCCCGAATTCTGCAGCCTTAATTTTGCCGTCTTCAACATTAATTTTTCCTACTCTGGCTTTGCCTGAATAATCTTTGGCAACTTCATCTATAATTGGCAGCTGGTTTCTGCATGGACCGCACCATGTTGCATAAAAATCGACCAATACGGGCTGTGTGCTTCTTTTAACTTCTGAATCAAAGTTTACATCATTTAATTCTATTGTATTCATAATCAAACTCCTTTAATTTAAACATTAATTATTTCTAATATTTTATTATTATTAATTGTACATATTTAAAAAAATGTCAAGCCTTTTATTTAACAAAACAGAAACCCCGAAAAAATCCGGGGTTTCTGTTCAAGGATAATTAATCCGGTTACTCTATTATCCAGCCGCTTGTAAGGTCAACTTTAATAGTCTTTGTTGTTGTAATTTTAACAATCTTGCCTTCTTTAAGTTTTACCTTTCCGCCTTTAATAATAGCTCTTACTATTCTCATAAACCAGTTTCTTTGTTGGTCTGTGTTGATACATCCCTGAAACTGAGTTGTTTGCTCTATCGGTGTTGTAATTGTTTTAGTTTCAAGTCCCATTTTGCCTGTTCTTACAAACAATTTACCCGGTGTTACACTTATAATTTCACCATTAATGGTACTTGCTTGCGCAATAGCAATATAATAGTCTTTGG
>CAZTVM010000115.1:0-5145 GCA_964617065.1 uncultured Muribaculaceae bacterium | reverse complement strand
AGGCAAATAATTTATAGCTTCTGTAGTGATAGCTTCTAGTACATTTTTGTTCAATACAATGGCATTAGATAAAACTTTTTTTGCGATAAGTTCAATAAGTCCGACGATATCCTTGTGTGCGGACTTAATAATTTTCTTTTTTAGGTCAAAATCAACTTTTGTAAAATGGTCAACACTCGTGATTTTTTCTTTTAATTCGTCAACAATTTTTTGATAACCTTCATCATGACCGATTGTTAGCCCTTCTGCATGAGCCGATTGACGGATTGAGTCGACATGAGTTTGCGCTTCAGTTTTAGCTTTTTCTATAATCTCTTGCGTCTGAACTCGAGCCTCTTGCAATAATTTTTCGGCTTCATACTTAGCTGCTTGAATTATAGACAAAGCTACATCTTTAGCTTCCTCAGTTTTCTTCGCTTCCTCATCGGCACCCAGTACGTAGGATTTACCATAAAAAATTTTATTTTTTTCGAGTTTACTCAATTAACTCATCCTCTTGGAAATTTCTGACAATAATAATTTCACCGTCAGTTTCAAGTTGACGTATAATAGCAACGATTTTACCTTGTACCGTTTGAACATCTTTAGCTCGGACAGGCCCCATGTATTCCATATCTTCTGAAAGTATGCTTTGAGCACGTTCTGAAAGGTTTTTGAATATTTTTTCTTTCAAATCTTCTTTTGTGCCTTTGAGAGAAAGTGCGATGTCACGAGTGTCGACTTCACGTAAAATACGCTGAATAGACTTGTCATCAAGTTTGACAATGTCTTCAAAGACAAACATCAGTTCTCTTACACCTTCTGCTATTTCAGGGTTTTCGTATTCTAACATATCAATGACATTCTTTTCAGTAGCTCTATCAGTCCTGTTCAAAATATTAGCCAAAGCCTTAACACCACCGACTTTAGAGAAATCTTTAGTTACAACTGATGAAAATTTTGTTTCTACAATTTTTTCGACTTCTTTTAGAATTTCAGGGTTAATCGTATTCATCTCAGCTAATTTTATAGCTACATCAGCTTGAATTTCAGCAGGAAGCGCATTTAAAATTTTAGCAGAATGTTCAGGACGAATATAAGCGAGAATAAGCGCAATTAACTGAGGGTTTTCACCTTGAAAAGAAGTCGCTAGTTGAGCCGGATCCGCCTCATTAAAAAATTGAAAAGGATTTGACGACATAATTGTCATTAATCTATTCAAAATTTCATCGGCTTCTTCATTTCCGTAAGCTTTTTTCAAAAGGGTCTGAGCGTACTGCATACCACCTGTCGAGATGTAATTGCTTGCTATAAAATATGAGTGGAATTCTTCTATAATGCTATTCAAAACCTCAGGCGAAACCTTATTAAGCGCAGTAATTTCAATAGTAATTTGTTCAAGCATTTCATCATTAGGAATATTTTTCAATATTTCTGCAGCAGTCGTAGGACCCAGCCCAATCAACAGGGCTGCGACTTTTTGCGGTGGAGTCATATATTCATAAGAAATTACTGCCATTTTTTATTCCTTAATGTAATTCATTAGTAATCGAGTAGCCTCGCTAGGGTCTGAGAGAATAGTCTCTGTCAAATCAGTTTTCATTTTTTCCAACTCAGGGTCAAGCTTAGCCTCTAGTTGTAAAAGCGGTTCAATATTAACCATTTCATCTAATTCATCTTTTATCGGTAAAGCCGCTGTTTCAGTGTAATCATCTTCTTTGCCGGCTGTGAGGTTTTGCAGCAGTGATCGTAAAATGAACAATGCTGTTATGCCCAATATCAATATAATCAATGGCGATACAACTTTGTTTGCCCAGAACTCAATATTTTCACGAGTTTCTATATTTTTCAAAGCTGTTTTTTGATCTTGAAGTGCGTTCGTATCTGAAGCAGCAAATTCAATACTCGAAATATTTATAACATCACCACGTTCAGTATTCGCACCACTCGCAGAAAGTATCAAATTCGTTAATTCTTCTCGCTCTTGTTCAGTCAAAATTTTATTAACAGCAACTGCGATAGTCATTCGTTTAACAGAGCCAGGCGCATAGACGACTTGCTTTATTTCTTTTGATACACTGTAATTTGTCGAATTTTTTTGTTTTTCATAATTTAATTTCTTATTCACTGAAGTTCCGTCAGACGCAGTTGACTCAGTACCACCACCTGCTTGATTAGGATTTTGGTAAACTTCGCTTTCACTTTGTTGAGAGGTTAAAACACCTTGTCCGCTGGTGTCTGTAGGTAAATAGCTTTCTATGGTCGAACGGACTGAGTTAAAATCAATTTCTGCACTAACTTGAACTGAGGAATTGCCAACGCCTGTTATTTTATCAAGGACTGCTTGTATTTTTTTTGTTGTTTGATTTTCAAAATTATACCTAAAAGACTCAATGTCAGTAGCACTTTTTTCAATTTCGTCAGTTAAGCTGTTTCCGCTCTGGTCAGTTAAAAAAACTTTTTCAGGCGTCAATCTAGGCACAGCGTACGCTACAAGATTTTTAATAGCTTTAACTTGATTTGATTTTAGAACATAGCCAGGCTCTAAAATGAGCATGACCGACGCTGTCGGCGCTTCATCATTTTCGGTAAATATAGAACGTTCAGGTTCTGCTAATTGAACACGAGCCTTTTTCACTCCTGAGATTTTTTCGATAGTTCTTGTTAATTCACCTTGAAATATCCTTTGCTTTGTCAGTTTATTTTTAAAATCAGTACTTCCTAATTGTAATTCGTCCAACAACTCAAACCCCGGCGAGCTGTCTTTTATTAAATTATTTTCAGCAATATAAAGCCTCAATTCATCTTGCAAATGGGCAGGTACTAAAACAGTAGTTTTATCTGCACTGACCTTGAATTGATAACCATCTTTTCTTAAACCTTCAGTAATTGCGACGGTATCTTGAGGCATTAAATCAGAATAAAGCACAGTCCAATTCGGCTCTGTTGATTTGACTAAAAAATAAGAAGCTGCTGCAATAGTAACAACTGACAATATCACCAAAGCAAATTTCTGCAGCAATGACAAATTAGCCCACAACTTCTGCATATCAGCTAAAAAAAGCTTTAAGTAATTATTTTCCAAAACTGCCTCTCATATATTTGAACATGTACTTTACTTTAGTATAACTTGCTCCACTCCAGTTTTCAAATTGTAAACTTTACGTAAAACTTTTTCTACATTCAAACAGATGATTACTAAAATCATACCCAACTAGGCTATTTATTTTTTATTCAAATCCGATTATAAATAATAAATAGATGAATAAAATTCTTATTCAACTCTTATCCAAACACAATCCAGCTATTTACCCGACGATGTCGGGTTTATTTTTTACTCATATATTATCAAATCAAGGGGTTGCCAAATTAAATACAATCATGTATAATCCTAGTGTTGTGTTTATATAAGGATAGGAGATGTCTATGGCGTCTGTTGGTTCTGTTTCTCGTGTGAATTTTGAAAAAAATCGTAACGTAAATTTCGGAATGAAAGTGGCTGTCCAGCCTGATGTGATTAAAATGATAAGTGGAAACACTAATTTGACAAAGGCTTTAGATATTTTTGAACGACAATTAGCTCACCCAAGCCTCGGGGACGGACTTGTTATTATTACGCCCAAAACAGGTAAAACAGTAGAAACTTCATTGGGTAGACAAGCTGAAAATGTCGCTATAACGCTAAAAACCAAAGTTAAAGGACGCCAGCATCAAGGTGACTCAGGCTTCTATCTTAATCCTTCAGAATCATCTGAAAATGTATTAGCCGCTTTAGGTCGAACTCTAAACACAATTTTTGGTGAATTCGCTGCAACTGTTTCAAGATAAATAACTAATTACAACAACTCTTTGTTAGTGTTAAAATAACTTTATGAAAAAAATTGACATCGGTTTGATAAAAGAATGTGTTTACAGACTTTTGCTAAAGTCTAATGTTTTTATGCCTAAATCCGCTTACGATAATTTTCTATGTAGCTATATGAAAAATAAGACTTCCGACCTAGAAAAAATATTGAAAAACGCTGAATTAGCCGCAAAAAATAATAGACCACTTTGTCAAGATACAGGTCAAGTTATTGTTTTTTTGAAAATCGGACAAAATGTTTTTCTTGACGGAGAATTTATAGAAACTGCAATCAACGAAACAGTTGCAAAATGTTATAAAAATAATTTCTATCGCAAATCCGTGGTTAAAAATGCTTTATTTGACAGAAAAAACACCACTGACAACACTCCTGTTATTATTCACACAGAAATTACTGACACTGACTATCTTGAAATAAATTTGATGGTTAAAGGAGGCGGCGCAGAAAATATGAGCAAACTTTACATGCTCACTCCTACAACTACAGAAGACGAAATTATAAAAACAGTTAGTGACGCAGTAAAACTTTCAGGTACAAACTCTTGCCCCCCGCTATTTTTAGGTATCGGCATAGGTGGAACTGCTGAAAAAGCAATGTTGCTCTCTAAAAAAGCTTTTTTCACTGAAATGTCACCTGCTGAATATCAATTAGCACAACGAATGAAATCACATATTAATAAAAATATTCATTTAAAAAATATCAATGACGTAATTTCAGATATAAAAATTTTAACTAACTCTACTCATATAGCATCACTACCTCTAGCCATTACATTTAATTGCCACTGCCTCAGGCATGCTGGTTGTAAAATACTTGAAAACAAAATAATTTATTCATCAACCGATTATACACCTGAGTTTGTTAAAATAGCAGAAAACAGCAGCATAAAAATTAATTCTGATGAAGTCGAAAAAATAAAAATGCTGAAAAAAGGAATGCAAATTCTCTTGTCAGGTGAAATTTATACAGCAAGGGACGCCGCACATCAAAGAATTGTAAAATTAATAGACGAAAAAAAAACATTGCCGATAAATTTAAAAAATAAAATTATTTTTTATGCAGGTCCTTGTCCAAACAAACCAAATGAAATAATTGGACCGGTAGGCCCTACTACATCAAAACGAATGGACAAATTTACTGAAAAATTATTAAAAAACAATATACTAGCCACAATAGGTAAAGGCGAACGCTCAACAGAAACAGAAGAAAAATTCAAAAAATATAACACTCGCTATTTTACTTTGCAAGGCGGCATAGCTAATTACGTTGCTCAATGTGTGACATCAGCAGAAGTCGTTGC
>CAZTVM010000114.1:0-5267 GCA_964617065.1 uncultured Muribaculaceae bacterium | reverse complement strand
TGGCATGGACAAAGCTACAGAAATAGCTGTAAAAGAAATACATTCTATGTCAAAACCAGTAGATTCAAAAGAAAAATTAGCACAAGTTGCTACTATTTCAGCCGGTAATGATAAATCAATCGGTGATTTAATAGCAGAAGCGATGGAAGCTATTGGCAAAGATGGCGTTATAACGGTGGAAGAATCAAAATCATTCGGTACACAAATGAAAATAGTTGAAGGTATGCAGTTTGACAAAGGCTATATTTCACCATATTTCGTAACTGATACAGAAAGAATGGAAGCTGTTTTGGACGAGCCTTATGTTTTGTGTGTAAACAAAAAAATTAATTTAATTAATGACTTGGTGCCGATATTAGAACAAGTAGCACGTGACGGACGTTCATTGTTGATTATAGCAGAAGACGTTGAAGGCGAAGCTTTAGCAACATTGGTTGTAAACACAATGAGGAAAGTATTGAAAGCAGTAGCTGTAAAAGCTCCCGGTTTTGGCGACAGAAGAAAAGCTATGTTAGAAGATATCGCAGTTTTGACAGGTGGTCAGATATTTACTGAGGAATTAGGTATAAAGCTTGAAAATGTTACTATTCAAATGCTCGGTCATGCAAAGCGTGTTACAGTCACAAAAGACAATACAACAATTGTAGTTGGTGATGAAACGAAAAAAGCAGTTGAAGAAAGAGTAAAATTAATTAAAAATCAAATAGCTAATTCAGACAGCGATTACGACAAAGAAAAATTGCAAGAACGCCTAGCAAAATTATCAGGTGGCGTTGCAGTTATTGAAGTAGGTGCAGCTACAGAAGTTGAGTTGAAAGAACGTAAACTCAGAATTGAAGATGCCTTGAACGCAACAAGAGCCGCTAAAGAAGAAGGTATAGTCCCAGGTGGTGGTGTCGCTCTTATCAGAGTTATGCAAGCTTTGAAAAATAAGATTGATACTACTGAATACAATACAACTGACGAACGTATCGGTTTCAAGATTATTTTAGATGCTTTAGATGTACCACTTAAACAAATAGCTGACAATGCTGGCGTTAAAGGCGAAGTTATACTTGAAGAAGTCAAGAAATTACCTGCAAACGAAGGTTACGACGCATTGAGAAACAAATACGTTGATATGTATGCTTCAGGTATAGTTGACCCTGCGAAGGTAACAAGAAGCGCATTAGAAAATGCTGTTTCAATAGCTTCAATGTTGTTGACTACGGAATGTGCTATTTCAGATATGCCAGAGGCTAAAGGTACTCCAGCGATGCCTGATATGAGCGCTATGGGTGGTATGGGCGGAATGATGTAATTCATTATTTCCAATACATAATATTAAAAGTGGTAAACATTGTTTGCCACTTTTTTATTTGAAAATTAGTTTGTGTTATAATTTGAGAGGATTTACGACAAAGAGGTAACATCAAGGGAAATGGGAAATTTAAGAGAAAAATATGAAGTTGTAATAGGTTTAGAAGTTCATGCACAGCTAAAAACGAAGTCAAAGATTTTTGCGCCTGACGGTACAGAGTTCGGGCATGAGCCCAATACTCAGACTAGTGTAATCACTTTAGGAATGCCTGGTGTACTGCCTGTTTTAAATAAAGAAGTTGTCAACATGGGTCTTTTAACAGGTTTAGCTTTAAATTGCGAAATTCCAGAAGTTTGTAAATTTGACAGAAAACAATATTTTTACCCGGATTTGCCGAAAGGGTATCAAATTTCTCAATATGATAAACCTATTTGCGGTAAAGGTTACATAAATGTAAAAGGAAAACGTATCGGAATTACTCGTGCTCACTTGGAAGAAGATGCAGGAAAGCTGGTACACGCAGGTTCTACTGGGATTGATGGCTCGAGCTATTCGCTGGTCGACTTAAACAGAGCAGGAACACCATTGCTCGAAATCGTGTCAGAACCTGATATGCGTTCAAGTGAAGAAGCTAAAAACTACATGGAAGAATTGAGACACGTAGTCCGCTACATCGGTGTCTGCGACGGTAATTTAGAAGAAGGCTCAATGAGATGTGATGCGAATATATCCATTCGTCCTTTTGGACAAATAGAATTCGGAACAAGAGCTGAAATAAAGAACGTAAACAGTTTTAGAGCATTGCAAAGAGCGATTGAATATGAAATAGACAGACAAATTGACCTCATAGAAAATGGCGAAGAAGTCGTGCAAGAAACAAGATTATGGGACGACAATCAAGGTATAACTAAGTCAATGCGAGGTAAAGAAGATGCCCACGATTACAGATATTTTCCTGAGCCTGATTTGGTTCCTTTAGTTATTTCTCAAGAGTGGATTGATGAAGTAAAAAAACGCATGCCTGAATTACCAAATGAAAAACGTACTCGTTACGAAAGTTTAGGCTTATCAGCTTATGATGCAAATGTCATGGTTGAACAAATGGAAACGGCGCTGTTTTACGATAAAGTTTTAAAACTCAACGCTAATTATAGAACAGCAAATAATTTACTTATCGGTGATATTACAGGATATTTGTCAAAGAATAATATGACAATAAACGATACCAAAATTACACCGGAAGCTTTCGCTGAGTTGGTAGAAATGATTGAAAAAGGTACTATTTCTAACAATATAGCGAAGCAGCTTATAATTCCATTATTAGAAAACGGCGGTTCAGCTAAAGCATTAGTCGAAAAACAAGGTTTAAGTGTTATTTCTGATGAAGCGGAATTAAAAGCTATTATACAAAAAATTATAGACGATAATCCATCGCAAACAGCGGCTTATCGTGGCGGAAAAGATAAATTATTCGGATTTTTTGTCGGACAAACGATGAAAGCAACTCAAGGTCGAGCTAATCCGCAAATTATAAATAAATTAATCAAAGAATTATTGGAAGGCTAAATCATGTTGATTGAATATTTATACTCAAAAATACACAGAGCTAGAGTGACTGACGCTAATTTAGATTACGTAGGCTCAATTACTATCGATGAAGAACTTATGAAAGCAGCAAAAATTCAGGAATGGCAAAAAGTTGAAATCCTCGACGTTAATAATGGTGAGAGATTTCAGACCTACGCAATTAAGGGGAAATACGGAGCACGTCAAATATGTCTTAATGGCGCAGCAGCTCGTAAAGTACAGGTCAACGACAAAATCATTATTGTGTCATACGCTCAAATGACTTTAGAAGAAAAAGAGAATTTTGAACCTACAATTGTTATTGTTGATGAAAATAATAACATTGTTGCAAAATAAATTAAAAATTTAAGGAAACAAAAAATATGGATAATTTTGACCGATTGAAACATCAGATTGATTATGCGAATTCAATTGCTATATTAACGCATATAAATCCCGATGGTGATGCAATCGGCTCATCATTAGCACTAAAAAAATTAATCGAAGGTAATTTTGATAAAAAAACAGATTTAATTGTTCATAAAATCCCTGAAATTTATACTTTTTTGCCTGACTTAAGGACTACAATAAAAGCTAATTTAGCTGATTTAACTAAAAAATATGATTTGGCGATAGCAGTCGATGTTGCGCTCAAAGACAGAATGGGAACACTTTTACCTCTGTTTCAAAATGCGAATTCAACAATTAACATCGACCATCACGTAACAAACAATGATTACGGCATTTTAAACTATAATTCACCAAGCGCATGTTCTGCAGGTCAGGTTGTTTATGAAATCGCAAAATATTTTGAATGGGAAATGACAAAAGATATTGCAGAATGTTTATACACATCTATATGCACTGATACCGGCAATTTCAAGTACGACAATACGACTTCAGCTACTTTAAAAATGGCGGCAGAATTAATTGATTTCGGCGTAAATCCATCGTACATCAGTAGAGAGTGTTATGGCTCAAAGCCAAAAGAAATGGTCATGCTTACAGCTTATGCTATGAGCAAAGCTATTTTTGAAAAAAATGACAAAATTGCTTATACAGTTGTACTTGATTCTGATTTAAAAAAATTTAACGCTAAAAACGAACATACAGAAGGAATTGTCGAGAATTTACGAGAAATAAAAACAACGGAAATAGCTATTCTTATAAAAGAAATTACCTCAGAACAAGTAAAAATAAGTATGAGAAGCAAAAATGTTGATGTCAGTAAAATTAGTGAAAAATTTAATGGCGGAGGACACAAATTTGCAGCAGGCTGTACTATTAATAAACCGGTGTCAATTGCGACCGAAAAAATACTGACGGCAGTAAAGGAAACTCTTTGATAATGGGGATTTATGGATAAGAATAATATTTATATATTTTTAAAAAAAATGATTGCTAGAGTTACAAAAGATGATTTTTTCGGAATGGCATCAGAAATGGCGTATATGTTAGCGCTAGGGATTTTCCCTTTCATGTCATTTTTAGTTGCCGTATTTGGTTGGCTCGGGAAAGGTGCCTTAATCAACAGATTTTTGTTGTATTTCAGAACAATTGTACCGGCTGATGTAGTGAATTTAATTGAAGATGTTATTGAAGAAGTTTTTGTGTTTGACAACGGTGGCTTGGTGGCAGCATTCGGTTTAATTGTATCAATTGTTGTCGCATCAAATGCGATTGCTGTTGTGATGAAAGGATTAAACAGAGCTTATGGGGTAGAGGAAACAAGACCTTTTTTGTTTACACGTTTTCTTTCCATCTTAATGGTGTTTGCAAACGCTTTTTTAACTTTTATAAGTATAAATTTAATCATTTTCGGCAAAATCATCTTAAATTACGTTTTGATGTACACGTCCATGCCTTATCATATTGTTAGTTTAATTTCTGTAGTCCGTTGGCCTGTCGCATTTTTAGCACTATTTTTTATGGCTGCATTAAATTATTACATACTACCGGCGATTGATGGTGCTTATCAAATAAAAAGAAAGAGTATCACAGCTGGAACACTTTTTTTCTGCGTGTTTTGGTTGCTCGGTTCTTGGACTTTTTCTATATATGTAAGTAACTTAAACACTTATAATAAAGTTTACGGCGCAATTGGTGCTTTCGCTATTTTGATGGTGTGGCTGTATTATACATCGCTCATTATTTTGCTCGGGGGTGAAATAAATTCTCAAGTTTACCGTAAATTATTAAGTAAAAAAGATTAGCTATTTCATTAACCGCAACTAAAATTACTTAGCGTGTTAAAAAAAAGTTGAACAATTATCAAAGGGCGCAAATGACCTTAGTCATTTGCGCCCTTTGAAGTATTTAAAATTAATTATTTTTAAACAGTAGCGTAACTATTTTTTCTTTCTAACTGGAGTGTGACTGTAGTTTTGTCAGTAACTTCAGC
>CAZTVM010000113.1:0-5415 GCA_964617065.1 uncultured Muribaculaceae bacterium | reverse complement strand
ATTTTAAATTCAAGCGGAATAGGACTGCCCGATTATTACAAATGGACAAGTCGCTCCGGCTGTTATTTTTGTTTTTTCAAATCGAAATTATCTTGGGTATTATTAAATGAATATCACCCAGATTTGTACAAAAAAGCAATGCAAATGGAACAACCAAGAATTAAAGCAGGCGGTTTTGGGTGGAATATTGAATATAGTCTGGCAGATATGATAAAACAGGAAAATATCAAGAAAATAAAAGAAAAATATACGAAAATTTTTGAAAAAAGGAATTCAAAAAAACCTGATTATCAAAGTTTAATTGAGTTAATTGAAGAAGCTGATAATTGTGAAACTAACTCTTGTTATATGTGTCATTTATAATTTTTACATTTTGAACAATATGGTGAATCTTTGTCAGTCAAGCCATCATGGTCATTATCTATGCCATCTTGACAAGAATTAATACTATCTTTACCTTCTGGCAGTGGGTCGCTGGTTAAACATTTTTCAGGAATGTTTTTTTGCAAATATAAAAAATATTTCGCAGCTTTATCCGCAATTTGTTTGTTATAAATAATGGCTAAATTTTCGTCATTGTTGGTTGTTCCCGATTTTGTCCAATTCATAGAGCCTAAAATAAATACATCATCAATAATTGCTGATTTCATGTGCATTTTTCCTCCCCAATTTTCAACATAGACAGGAATGCCAGCTTGTCTCATTAAAGAATGTTTTGTATATAAATTTTTTGCACCACTTGCATCTAAAATAATTCTGACATCGATATTTCTTTTTTGCTTAGCGTCGATTAAATCTTGAATTAATCCGTTATGCGTAAGGTAAAACATCGGAACATATATTCTAGTATTTGCATTTTGTAAAAGTGGTCTTATTTCATTTTCAACAGGTTTATGTTTTGGTAAAAAATAAATTGAAATTGTTGTATCATTGTCAAGTTGAATTTTTTCATTGTTATGGATTATAGATTTCGATTGATGAAATTTTTCATCGATATACATTTGTGCAATTTCTTTTGAATACAATTCCGCAATTTTTTGACTGTTTATTCTTGCCATTACATTTGCATTATAACCGCCAATTCCACTTGAACTTATATTTGTCGACCCCATCCATACAACTTTTTTGTCAATAACAAAAACTTTATTATGCATTATACCCTTTTGAACCAGTAAAATATCTTTGGTTGTTATTGTTAAATCAATTTTTTTTGAATCAATATAATATTTCGCCTTTTCTGTAAACCCCTTATAATCATTCGAGTGAACAGTATCCCAATTTTCTTTTATATATTTATCTCGGTGGGCTTCTGCTATTTTGGTAAAATAAAAATCAGTTTTTAAAGTATCAAAACCTAAAACATCAATAAGCCTTTCAGTGTCAGAATATTCATTTTTATTATTTTTATCCATGTCAGTAACACCACGAACTAATAACCCTTTATTTTTTGCCTCAAGGATAGCATCAAATATTTCAGGCTGCCCTCCTATTCCATATACGGCAAACTCAACACTTAATTGAGCATTGTTTAAATCTATTAATAATTGTTGAGCCGCAGAGGTTCGAGGATATTTTGCAGGTTTTTTATATTTTAACGGGTTTTGAAAATAAATATTTATAAAATCAGTTTGTATATCAGGAATAGGTTTTTCTATATCCCAATGTTTCTTATACTTTTGGAGTTTGGAGTAGCAGCAGGTTGAGGGGGTATGTTTAAAAAGAGGCTTTTTGATTAGTTCTGTATTGCTTGCTTTTTGTGCGTATTCACAAGTTTGTTTGTGATATTTGCCGTTTTTTTTGTTTAATATGACGAGGTTTGCGTTCTCAGCGTTGATGGGGGCGCTGAGCAAAATTGCAATTAGAATTAAAACAATATGTAAAAAAATCTTTTTCATTGATGACATTATAGCAAAGAAAAAATTTCAGTATCGCATGACAAAGTGGAGAATATTACAGGTTTAAATATTCTATTGTAAAGGGGGAAAAAATGAAAAAAAATACATTGTTTTTTTATACGCCAAAAGATATTCATTTCAAATATGACGAATTAAAAAGTCTTTTTTATAAAAATCGAAAAATGCTGAATGTGCATTATGAATTTGAGTTTCTTTTGATTAATACGCATTTATTTTGTTTTGAAAAGGATAATGAATTGTTCGGAGCAATTTATCTTTTTAATGACTTGATATTAGAACAAGAACTACGAAAAGAGTTTCTTATTGATAGTAGCGAAAGAATGCTATTTTTAAATGGATTTTCAAAAAGGAAAATGTATACTTCGAATTTGCTTGCAATGAAAACAGTTTTGAAGTTATACAATTGTGAAATTTACGCATTTGCCACTAACAGAGCAGCAAATTATTGTTTATTAAAATTAAATTTTGAAAAAATAAAGAAAAAAGAAGATTTAGAAAGAGACAAATTTTATAGCCCAAATTTGTACAAATACAAAGAAAAAAGTAGAAAGGAGAAAAAACATGGGTAGTGGAAGTTCACCATCAATACCGGAATATGTAACTACAAAAGCAACAAATCCATACGCAAGTGCTGTAGTAGATGAAAAAGGCAATAGTTATTCTTTAAATCCTTTTTTAACATCGTTAAACACAATTGTAGAGGGAAATCTGCCTAACTTGTATAACCAGTTATTAAATCCCACACTGGATAATACAGTTAGTCAAGCTCGTATGGACACATTTATGAGTCAGCTAAAAGAAAACAGCAAAACAATGTTCGAAAATAATGTCAATGCGTTATCAGAGAAGGGAATGCTTCGTTCATCAGCGATGAAAGATATGACAAACAGTATGAATAAGTATCAAACCGAGGCAATATCAAATTTTCAAAATGATTTGATATCTGATAATACAACTGACACCACCAGTATTATAAATACACTATTGAGTCAATATTTAGTCGGAGCAGATTTAGGACAACAAGCTGTATCAAACGCATCATTTAGCAGTAATTCACTAAACAGTTATAATCAGTGGAAATATCAACAAATGCTCAATAATTATTACAAAAATTCCGGGAATAGCGCAATGGCATTATCAAATTTATTAAACAGCGGTATACAAACAGGATCAGCGTTATTGCTGTAGTAGAAAAAGGAAAGGAAAGAAAATGACAATAGATAATTTAAACATATTTGTAGCAAACACTCTTG
Organism: uncultured Muribaculaceae bacterium; assembly: GCA_964617065.1. Classification (GTDB taxonomy): domain Bacteria; phylum Cyanobacteriota; class Vampirovibrionia; order Gastranaerophilales; family Gastranaerophilaceae; genus JAVBNU01. The sequence goes on along the minus strand of CAZTVM010000113.1, from coordinate 2,246 downwards.
CAAGTGTAGCACCGATAAATGAAAATTTCGAGACACTGAGAGTAGCAGTAAATAATAACTTTACAGCAATTGGCGGAAAGGCAAGTTTAAACGGTTCATCAAGTCAAAGATTTGCAGTTGCAAATCCTGCAGCGAACAATGATGCTGTAAACAAACAAACATTATTAACATTTGCGCCTGTAGGAATGGTAATAGCAATAGTTGTTGCGAATGTACCTGAAGGGTATTTGTTATGCGATGGAAGCGCTGTGTCAAGAACAACATATTCCAATTTGTTTACAGCGTTAGGCACTTTATACGGTGCAGGTGATGAGTCAACTACATTTAATGTTCCCGATTTCAGAGGGCAATTTTTACGAGGTTATCTGAGTGGCACATCAGAAGCGTTGGGAACAGCACAAGCTGGTGGAGCGCCTGAAATAGAGGGCTATGCACAAGGAGGTTATTGTACAACTTCAACGCCTAGCACAACAGGTGCTTTTTACAGTAATAACGTAAACGCAGGAGCTAATATAGGCGGTTCAAATTGGCAAGGAAAAGATTTACGTTTCAAAGCTTCTAAATCAAACGAATTATACGGTGCAGCTGAGGAAATTCGACCAATAAACTACGCTGTAAATTGGTGCATTAAATATTAAAGGAGAAAAAAATGGCAATATATGTAAAAAATGATGACATCTACTTTTATCAAGGTGACAGCGGTAATATAACGTTTAAAGGTATCCCAACAGATAAAAATTACAATGTATATTTCGCAATATCAGACATAAACACAAATTCAAGATTAGGAACAGAATTAAGCGTTGAAAGTAACAATTTATCAGAAGTTACGTTTACACTTTCAGCTGAATATACGAATGCATTATCAGTAGCAAGTGAAGATGATTATTCAATTTACCAATATGGATTAAAAATTTGCGCAAATGGCGATGAATACACTCTTATACCGAAGGTTTTAACCGATAATAAAAATGTAACTTTTTCAAAAGCGCCACGTATATATGTTTATCCGAAATATGCAGAGGGGGTTGAATGATGAGTGGAATTAACGTTTCAGGTGATAATCCTGAAAATACTATTATTTTAGAGCCAAGTTTAACTGAAAACATTGTCAGCACTTCACCGCTTTATGGTGCAAAAGGTGATAAGGGCGAAAAAGGTGACAAAGGTGATAAAGGAGAGCAAGGCGCTCAAGGTGAGCAAGGGAATGCCGGTTTTTCTCCGACGATTGAGGTTAAAACACAAACATTCTCTGAGTACGTTTTGACCGTTACGAATGAAGATGGGACTTTTGACACACCAAATTTGCAAGGTCGGGACGGTTCAGGCATTGGAGATATGCTTAAATCCGTTTATAATATAAATAATGACGGAATTGTTGACAATTCTAAAAAGCTTGGCGGCGAATTACCGGCATATTATGCAGCTGCTTCGTCATTGGCGAATGTTGCAACATCAGGCTCGTACGATGATTTGATTAACAAACCGTCAATTCCTGTCAAAATCTCAGACTTAGCTGACGATACAGCGACAAATCCGATTGATAAGGCTGACACATTGACAGGTTTAACAGCGACGGTTACTGAGCTCAACTACAGTGATGGTGTGACATCAAATATTCAAACACAATTAAATACGAAACAAGCTGCGCTCGTCAGTGGGGTAAACATAAAAACTGTTAATAACATTGATATTATAGGTAGTGGTAACATTGAAATCAATGCACCTACAATGCCAACGATTACGTATTGGGGGTGAGAAAATGCCGATTGTTAAAAGAAATAGAACATACTACAAATATGGTAATGTTTACACGGTAGATTTAGGCAGTTCTGATAATTCCAGTTATATATCCAACGGAAAGTTTGTTGTCAACATTGTTTCGAACTTTATGGATACACAGACTTACATACTAAATAGTGCAATAAGTGCTAAAGAACTATATTTCACAGTTGTAGGTGACGTTCAAGCAAATGCAGGATGGACGACAACTATTATTGCGATAACAAATATTGGAAATAAAGTTGTTTACTCTAATGATTTTGGCTATGGAGTTAATTTTTCAGACACTCACACAGAAGTCTTGTCTAATAATGTAACTGTAAGTGGGTTTATGATTTATGCACATTGCTATCGCAGCTCGACTTCCTATGTTTATGGGTCAATAGAAATCGGCATTGGCGGAAAGCCACATTCAATTGTTCCGTCGTAATACCGCATGATATCGTTACATGGTATATTTTGGG
>CAZTVM010000112.1:228-5565 GCA_964617065.1 uncultured Muribaculaceae bacterium | reverse complement strand
GCGTCATTCTATCAACATAATTATTCAGAATATTATACATTTTTGACAAACCGAAACGGGTGTTGCTTTCTTTTTCGTTTAATGTTTCCAATGTTAACTTCTTTATTTCTTTAATTTGTTCTTCGCCCAAAGAAGCCTTATTAAAAGTCATTTTTAAACCGTTATACTCACTCGGGTTGTGGCTCGCTGTAACTATTAAAGAGCCGTATATTTTCCCCTCACCGATAATTTCAGCAGGAATTTGACAAAATTCGCTGTAATAGCCCATCGGGGTCGGCACCATTCCTATATCCAAAACATTTGTACCTGTAGATAAAACGCCCTTCATTACCGATTTCGACAATACAGGTGAGTGGTTTCTGGCATCTCTCGCAAGTGAGACCCAAATTTTCTTAGGTTCCTCACCGGTTTTATCTGATATATATTTTATGAAAGCTTTTCCAACATAGTAGAAAAGTTCTTCTGTGACGTCTTCTCCGTAAATTCCTCTAATATCATTTTTTCCAAATGCTGTGTCTTTAATTTCCATTAATTCTTTTGCTCCTTTTTCTTTGTCGTTATGGGTTTAGCTGTTGATAAGCTCTAAAATTTTTTCGTGCCGCCTGCGCTTCATCAGCCAATGTATCGAGGGACAATTGGTCTGCAATGTTTTCTGAATTCGCATAATATTTTTCTATATTCGCAGCCAATTCCGTTTCTTTCGCCTGATTTTTGCGGACTATTTCTTCTAAATACTTTCCGTATTGCAGATACAATTTGACTAATAAATAATTCAAATTATATTTTTGCGCAATTAAAATTGCTTTTTCCAAGTACATTTTTGTTGCGTCAAAATCGCCTTTCAACAAATAAATTTCGGCGATAAGAGATTTATACAAAATCATAAAGTAGTAACTGTTAATTTTAGGATTTTTAGCAACATTCAGGGCTTTTTCAACGATTTCAAGAGCTTTTTCAGCACCTTCTATTTGTAGTGTTGCTTCTGAGATGAAGTACCAAGCAAGCATTGCGCCCAGTGCTATTTTCTCTTGTGCAAAATAAGCAATTTGCTCGTTATAAATATCAATAGCCTTTGATATATGACCGTTTTCTTTTATAAGTTTACCTAAAATTGTTTTTAAAATATTTTTAGTAAAATAGTCATTGCAATTATTCGCAAATGTAACTACTGAAAACAAGTCTTTTTGAACTGCTTCGTAATCTTTTAAATAAAATTTATTCATAATTTGAATAAAATTCCACTGAGAAAGCAAATCTGCTTCAATAGTTTCCTCACCATAATTTTGCATAACTTCACGTAAAATATTTTCTGATTTGTGAATATCACCGCTAACGGTGTTAGCTAGCGCATAAGCAAGTTGAAGCTTATTCACATAATACTTATTGTCGAGTTGATTGATTTTCACTATTTCTAAAATATCTTGCAATAAAGTCAAACCTTTGTAATTTCCTTGTAAGCTGTATGCTTTCGCAAGCGTAAGATTAGCCTCAAACCAGCCTTCGTATATAAGCGATAAACTTACATTATACTTTTCATTAGGTTTAGTCACAATCTCTTTTAGCATTGGCAATACTTCATTTTCTGCAAGATTGATAATTTCTTCGTAATTTCCAAGCATGCAGATTGCATTTAATTTTTTTTGCTTAATAAGAACTGTCTCAATAGGTAAATTTTCAGAATTTATCGCTTTCAGAACCTCGTCTACAATTTCAATTATTCCAAGGTAATTTCCTGAAGAATTTGCACTAATTCCTATGTATGTCGCCATATCAATAATTTTTACGACATCATTATTGTTTTGAGCGTTTATCAAAGCATTAGATAGAAATTCAATAGCTTGAGTCGGCGCAGATTTTGTCAGAATTTTTCCAACTCTCTCGTAAATATTATTTTTAATGTAATCAGACTTTTCATGTTCAAACTCGTCTAGCAATTTCAAACACTGTTTTTGAGAAATAACGTAAAGAGCCTTATCACCGACAAAAGCAGAAGCTTTCATATTTTCTGTCCAATATTGGAATTGCGCTTCAGCCATTTCTAAATTCTGTGCAACCAAAGCTTTCAGCGAATTATTTGTCAAATTGAAAGATTGAATGACCTCGTACAATTTTTTGTTATATTCTTCAAAATTATCGTCAGTTTTTGCATAATTATAGGCTTCACGCCACATTAGCGTATTTTTAAACGATATTGTAGTATCGCTCATTTGAATAAAATACCCGAAGTATATCAGCGTTTTAACCGCTGTCTCAAATACCGATGATTCAATTTCAGAGGCGAATTCCAGCAAATTAGTATTAAACTTGTTGCCTAGCAAAGCTGCCAATACTATAATTTTATGTATATCAGGACTATTTGTTTTGAACAAGCCTAATTTTGTTCGAAATATCAAGCCAAAAGAAGCCGGAACAACCAAATTGCTGTACTCAGGAACAAAAATTATTTTGTCATTATCAACTTTCAAAGCATTTACTTCGCTCAAAAACGAAATTGCCTGATCCACATAAGCCGCTGAACCGTTTGCGTTTGTGATAACCTGATTTGCAACTTTTGGAGGCAGCGGATTTTCGCCATTCAAGAATAGCTTTATTAAATCACCTATTTCTTCATTGTTTAATGGTTTCAAAAAAACTGTTTCATACATATCAGAACTTAGAGTGTTCGCTCCCAAATATCCTTGAACAGGACGCTCATCTGAATAAGTTATAATAAGTTTGAACCCGTCGCCAACAACACCTGTATCTATCAATCTCATTATAAAGTCATACGACGCACCGTCTATCATGTCGAAATCATCAATAACAAAAACTACTGAATTTTTCTGTTTTATTAACCTGAATAATTTTTCAAGCATGTTAAACGTAATTTCATGATTTTCGTTTATATGTTCGTAATGCGCTGAACGGTGGGGGTATATGAGATTTATTAGAAGTGAAACTTCTTCATTAGTCAACTCAGCAAATTCAGTTTCAAAAAACTGCTTCGTATCTTTTTTGAACGAATTTATATCAATACACAAAGAAGACAAATTAAAATAAGTAATCAAAGTATCCTGAATTGCTCCCATCGGAGTAATTTGAGTAAGTGGATTACATTCACCGAACAGCCAAGTTAAATCATGAGAATGTATTTCTTCAAAAACATGTCTTAAAACTGTAGTTTTGCCTTGACCTTCTTCTGCAGAAAATCCTACTATATATTTATCAGCAGAATTTAAAGCATCAGTGATAATGTTTTTAGCTTCCATTTGTGATTTTTTTTGAATTTTTATATAATCAGACTCATTCGAAGTTACTACTTCATCTTCCACTATTGAAGATTGAGCAACGCTGTCTTCATTTTCTATATTATCTTCTCGATTTTCCGTGATTTCTTCATCGTCATTTTGAATTTCATCGTCATCAAATTCATTTATATCTTCAACCTCAGCGTTTTCTTCGTTTTCTTCAATTGCATCAATATCTTCATTACCATCAAAATTTCCTGTTATTTCTTCTTTTTGTGACTCATTCTGATTAAGTTCATCAGTTTTTTCGTCACCATTTTGAGATATTTCATCAGTAAAATCAGGTGTGGGAACTGTAGCGTCAAGAGTAATTTCAGTAGTGTTATCGTCTATTATTTTTTGTTCCGCTGCATTCGTTTCAGTGGCTGCTTGCACTTCTTCCATAGTTTGTGTAAAAGTGGGCTGTACCTGAATTCCATCAACTGCATTTATTTCTGTGGGCTTAGACAAATGACTTTTTATATTTATTTTTCGCACGATTGGCTCACTCTTGACTTGCTCATTCAAATCTTGCTTGACTGCTTTAGCTAATTTAGAAACAGCTGATTTGAGTGGGAATTCTGCTTTGCATTTACGACAAATAGTTGCAGTCGGCAGATTTGCAGCATTACAACTGGGACAAAATTTTATGAGTTCTAACGAGCAGTTTATGCAAATTTTTGCACCAATAATGTTCAATGTTCCACATGCCGGGCATGGTATACGCACCTTCGCTTTACAGATTGGGCAGTACTGCGAATTATCATCTAATTGATTTTTGCATTTTGGACAAAGCATACTCTACCTTAAGATTACTGATTACATTATCATTATAATATAACTTTGAAAATATTGTTAATTCTTTATTTTTAGTTACATTCACACAAAACGAAAATTATAAATAGAACTCTTTTTCTTGCCAAAAAAAGATTATGAGCAAACTTTACGAAAAAGAACTTCAGGTTATTGGTTGATTATATTGATTTATAAAAAAAAATCGTTATGATAATGTTATGAAAATAAAATTATTGTTTTTGACATTCACATTATTTTTAACATTTGCACCTGCGTTCGCAGCAGATAACTACTACGAGCTATACGATGGGGCGCAAATGGCTGATTTCAAACTACTAAAAGATATTGACCCATTTCAAGCGCAGGATTATTATGACTATGCTTGGGCGCCATACCCACTTTTTAGGACTTGCTCTACGCTTATTTTTAAAGACATTAGTATTGAGCCTGGGTATTATCTGTTAGCCGCTAGAAAAATGAATGGCAAAGATTACGTTTTTTTTAAGGAACAAGGTAAAGTTAAGCATATTATTCCTGTCGTCAAAACAGAAACTGTGCCCGAATTTTTTTATGAAAATATTATGCCTCAGCCTAAAAAAACTAAATGGCAAAAGTTTACTACCGGCGTTTCTGATAAGTTCTTCAAAACTGCAAAAAATTCAAAAAAACAATCACCGCCAAACTCTTTTATTCAAACTTCAAAAATTGACAACAACATTACAGTCGTAACGCTCTTTTACGGCGAATTAAAATACTATATGGTTTTTAAAACCAGCTTGTATTAAATTACTTATTTAACTTTTTGTTAACTAAAGCTTGTATAGAATTAGCTTGAGAGAGGTATTTCGTCAATTCTTCATACCTACATTCTCGTTCGCCATAGGGTATTCGCAGATGTGCAAGCTCATCTACACTTTCGTTCAGATTTTCCAATTTATCAATAATTTCTTTTAATCCAACGTACTTCGTGAAAGGTTTCAGCAACGTTCCGAAAATAAAATCAAGAATACTTATTTTTTTTATTTTATTCTGTTTTTTATATTTACAAACTATTTTAGCTGTATTTTTCACTATTTTTTTTAGAGGCGAATTTTGCACAAGAGGATTTGTTGTATTTTTAATTTGTTCAAGTTCATTTGTTAGTTTGAACTTTTCAATATTCAAATCTTTGAGCAAAAGCTCATTGTCCGTCATTTTGGCGAAATCTATTTTTTCTTCAATTTTTTCAATCGCTCTCGTCAATTCATTAATTTTGTAATCAATCGCCGATGTAGCA
>CAZTVM010000112.1:0-218 GCA_964617065.1 uncultured Muribaculaceae bacterium | reverse complement strand
CCTGCGAGTCTAAGATATTCCTTTTCTCAATCAATTGAGTGTCTAAAGCATTCAGTCTTTTTTCTGATATTGGGTTTGATGTTCGTTCTGCAGATTTCGCAAATATATTTTCCTCATCAGAAAAAGCCGCATCCAACAGAATAGCCTCATTTTCATTTGGCATTGAAAGTGACATAAATTTTTTTTCTGAATTATTAGGAGATGATGTCATAACTATA
>CAZTVM010000111.1:3410-5704 GCA_964617065.1 uncultured Muribaculaceae bacterium | reverse complement strand
TTGCTGAGGAAATGAATTCTAAATTAATTTTAGAATGTGATGTCACTAATGAAGAACAAGTTAAAAAAGTTTTTGAAGAATATAAAAAAACGTACGGCGAATTAGATTTTGTAATTCATGCTGTTGCTTTTGCTAATAAAGAGGATTTACAGGGTGATTTTTCTGATACTTCTAAAGCCGGTTGGAATTTAGCTTTGGGCGTGAGTGCATACTCATTGATTTCTATTTCGAGATATGCTAAACCACTAATGAGTGATGGTGGTTCAATTTTTGCGCTCACGTATCTCGGCTCTGAAAAAGTTGTTGCAAATTACAATATAATGGGTGTCGCAAAAGCGGCATTAGAAGCGAATATACGATATTTAGCCGCTGATTTAGGCAAATATGGTATCAGAGTGAATGGCATATCATCTGGAGCTGTTAAAACGCTTGCAGCTAAAGGTATTTCAGGCTTCGATAAAATGCTGAAAGCCGCTACGCTCAAAGCACCTTTAAAAAGAAACGTTACTTTAGAAGATGTTGGTAGAGTAGGTCTTTTCTTAGCATCAGACTTATCCTCAGGTGTAACAGGTGAAATCGTCCATGTTGACGGAGGTTGTCATTGCGTGTATGCGTCTTTAGACGAAATGTCTGTACTTGCTAACGCAGCTTCTAATATTTAATTTCTTATTCCGATTTTTTAATAATAACGCTACAATTTTTTTTATTTATTGTAGCGTTTTCAGCTTTTTTGTTTCAATTTCTTAATATTTACGAAATAAAAAACATTTTTTTTTCGTAAAAATACTTTATTGAGTTATGGATGTTATGAACTCAAGAGATAAGAGGAAGAATAAGGAGAAAGAAAATGTCAGGAGTAGGAACAAGTTATGGAGCTAGAGCTTATCAACAATGGAAAGCAAATTCTACAGACCAAAAGGCTCAATACCGTACAATAAACAATAAGCCCGACGAAAAAGTTACATTACCACAAGTTTTTCAAGGTTTAGCCGAATGGACGAAAGAACAACGAGCAGATTACTTATCGACGCATGATGCTAATGGTGATGGTAAGTTGCAAGTATCTGAATATACAGCACGATTAGCCGCAGATACCACAAAAGATATTCCTGCTCAAATAGAACCTCTGGTTCAACAACTTATGCAAGAGGAAGGGCTTTCAAAAGAAGAAGCGACTTACGTAGCATCAACGGAGTTTTACCAAGAGACATTAGCAGACAAAGAATTGCAAAATCCAGATAATGCGGTAGTGCAATTAGCTAATGCTCCAGTCGACCCTAAGAACCCACTTTCAGTCGAAATACATAGAAAATTAGATGGAACAGAAAGACTTGTAAGAAATCGTTTTGCAGGTCAATCAGCTGATTTTATACAAGAAAAAGTCGACGAATATCGTAATTTTGCAATTAAAAGTATCATAAAAGAAGATTTAGGAAACGAGGGATATGACGCTTTAGTTGCACAAGGAAAAGAACTTAATGAGAAAAATTTTGCAGAATATTTTCAACAAAAATTTAGTGACGAAATAGCCAAACCTATAGCTGAACATATTGCGCAAAGTTATGACATTAACGGAGATGGCGAGATTTCAGCATTGGAAGATATGAGCGCAATCGCAAATATGGATGCTACCATAATGACAGACCCGGAATATGGCGCAGCTGATGAAAGTATAAACGGCAGACTTACAGACCGTGGTATTAACCTTGCTATGTCAAAAATACAAATGAATGATGTCGAACATAATCGTGGTACGCTGAAAACATTTGAAAATTTTATCAAAGAAAATGCTGATGCTCAAAAAATAGAAAATTTTATTGTTGGAAAAGACAATGCGCCTGAATTGGGGACACAAAATATTGAACCGGACAAAACAAAAGTCGCATACAATGATGACCCAAAGCAGAACAGAGAAATTACAGCAACGATTTTACTTTTATGCGGAACACATAACGCAGATGGCGTAGTCACAAGTTACAACACAAATAAAAATGATATCGCAAAAATTTTAGATGAAAAATGCACATTTACAAGTAGCGAACAAAGAGAAAAAGCTATTAGGCTTTACCAACTTTACATGGCGTTGTTAAACAGTAAACTAGAATAATAATAAAAACAGTTGTTGCGATCGGATGCAGCAGTGTCACAGACGGCCACCAGTTCTGCTCAATGACTATCTTTGATATCTGATAGCCGGCTGCCGCACATATAAATACCATCACTGCCCTTACCAATCTTTTCATAACAGCTGAAATACCGGATCCTGACGACATTTTGTTTTCTCTTTTTTCATC
>CAZTVM010000111.1:0-3400 GCA_964617065.1 uncultured Muribaculaceae bacterium | reverse complement strand
GCGAAAATATATACTAAAAGACAGGGAAATTAAAAATATTTCCTGTCTTTTAGTTCTTTAGGGAAGAATTGTTGCTTAACATCAGGTGCGCTGTGAGTATAGATGTAATCGACACCAAAACCATATTTTTTCGCATCTTTATAATGTGAATCTCTCAAATGCATAGGTGGAGGAAAATCTTTCCCATTTGCAATATCAAAAAGCGCCGAGTCTATAGCAATAATGGCACGATTAGATTTAGGTGCTTTAGCTACGTATTCTACAGCTTGAGCCAGAGGGATACGACCTTCAGGCAATCCGAGCAGCTCAACAGCTTTGTGTGCATTTACTGCGACTGTAAGCGCATTGGGGTCTTCATTGCCGACATCTTCTGCTGCACATACAATCAAACGTCGAGCAATAAATCTGGGGTCTTCACCGGCTGAAATCATTTTTGCTAAATAATAAATTGCAGCATCAGCGTCACTTCCACGCAAACTTTTTTGAAACGCAGAAGCGCAGTCATAGTGCTCTTGACGAGAGTACAGTACTTTTTTGTTTTGGGATAAATTTGAGACTAATTCTGTAGTTAAAATTCTTTTTTCGCCATCAAAATTCGCTGCAAAATAAGTATTTTCCACTAAATTCAAGGCATACCGAGCATCACCACCTGAAAAATTAATGAGCATTTTATAAATATCATCACTGAGTTCAATTTTGCCATGTTTTTGTGCTAAATAATCATAGCCTTTTTTTACAATATCTAAAATGTTTTCATCAGTCAGAGGCTGTAGCACAAGAGTTTGGACTCTGGACAAAAGTGCAGGAACTACTTGGAACGACGGATTTTCGGTAGTTGAACCTATTAAAAAAAGCGTACCATTCTCGATATGTGGCAATAGTGCATCTTGCTGTGTTTTTGAATATCTGTGAATTTCGTCAATGAACAAAATAGTTTTTTTTCCATAACGCAATGACTCTTTAGCTTTTTCGACAGAGTCTTTTATGTCTTTAACCCCTGACATTACAGCGCTTATCTCTATAAAATTGCAGTCAAAAGCTTTTGTTATCAAACGAGCAAGCGTCGTTTTTCCACACCCCGGAGGGCCCCAAAGTATCAGCGAAAAAAGTCTTTTTGCTTGTAAAAGATTGTAAACAGCTGTATTTTGCGAAATTATATTATTTTGTCCGCAAAATTCTTCCAATGTTTTCGGGCGCAATAACTCCGCAAGTGGTACTTGTTTGTTCTCATTTTCTAAAGTTGTAAATAAATCCATTGTAAATCCATAAAGTTTTTTCTATGATAAAATAATAGCATTAATCATTTGGAGTTGATATGAAAAAACGAATTTTTTTAATATTAATTATCATAATTACGGCTTTAGGTTTGAATATTGTTTTGAATTCTATTGATACTGAAAAAAACAATAAAACTGAAGTAGTGTTTTGGTCATTGCAGTTGAATAATTTTGCTGATTACCTAAATCCGATTATTGCTGAATTTGAGAAGCAAAATCCTGATATTAAAATTCAATGGATTGATGTACCTTATTCTGAAGGCGAAAAAAGAGTTTTAGCCTCGTTGTTGAGTAACTCCATGCCTGACTTGATAAATGTTACATCAGATTTTGCAAAAACACTGGCTCAAAAAGGCGCTTTAGAAGTTATTGAAGAAAATGATGTGGAAATTTTTAATCAACAAATTATGAAATCTCTTGAATTTCAAGAAGGTTATACGTCTTTGCCTTTTTATGCGACTTCCGCAGTTACGATTTATAATACAAAATTGTTAAAAAAAGCAAAAATTACAAAAGTGCCACTAACGTTTGACGAATTAAATCAAATGTCCCCTGTGATTAAACAACGTACAGGCGCTTATGCTCAAATGCCGACACTTTGTGAAAATGATACTTTTTTGAAAATTTTAAATAAGCATGGGATAAATAACAGAAAAAAATTGGCTTCTGACAAGTCTGTAGAAATTTTTAACACCTACAAAAAATTGTACACAAAACGCTATATTCCTAAAGACTCAATTACTCAAACGCACAGAGAAGTCGTGGAAAAATATGGTTCAGCGCAAATAGTATTTATGCAAGCTGGTGCGAATTTTTTGAATTTGATTAAAGAAAATTCCCCAACAACGTATAGAAATACTGATGTGTCTGAGCAACTGACTTCTAATAACGGTAAATATGATTTTTCTTTGATGAATTTGGCTATTCCTCAAAAAGCTAAAAATAAAGCAGCAGCGCTGAAATTTGCTTTATTTCTCTTAAATAAAAAAAATCAACTTGATTTTGCTAAATTGACACCGATTTTACCGGTGAATGCAGCCGCTTTGAGTGACGAGTATTTCACTATTGCTGGTGAAAATGATTTGACAGCAAAAGCCAGAGTCATTAGTGCAAAACAGTTGATGAGATTGCAACCGCAAGTAAAAATCGAAAAAAATCAAAAAGAAATTTTGAATATGCTCAATTTAACTACGCAAAAAATTATGTTAAATAAAACTGATACGAAAGAAGCGCTGAATGGTGCGTCTGAAAAGTGGGAAACACTGGAAGAAAATTAACAGAAAAAAGTGAAAGGGAAATCGATGAAAGTTAATTTAAGTTTAGCAAATAATAGTTATTCACAATCTAAAAATAATTCGCAAAAACAGCATTTTAAATCAACTTTGGCTATATGGAAACCTGATGCGACATTAAGAGGGCTAGAAAAACCTCTTAATGCAATTTTAGAAAAAAATGGTTTTAGCATTTTACAAAGTTGGAAAGGTATAGCACCAAAAGCTAAATTGAAAAGTCATTATGCAGAACATGAAGGCAAACCTTTTTTTGATGGCTTAATCACTTCTATGTCACAAGGCGATATAGTCGTTATGGAGATAGAAAAAAAATCAAGCGCAAACGATGTTCTGGAATTCAGAAAATTGGTGCAAGAAAAAATTCGTCCTATGTTTGCATTAAACAAGCAGGAAAACACCGCTCATTCTTCTGATAGTACTGAAAGTGCTACGAGAGAAATCCTAAATTGGTTTCCGACAAAAATCGGCAAGTAAAAATTTATTGCAAAAAAAAATCCCTTTTAGTAAAAAGGGCTAGTAAATAAAAATTAGGTTAGTATTAACGTAAAAGGATATTTTATATAATTATCTAATAACCGTCAATATTTTTAATTGCCTGCAATTATTGTAAATTTGTAAAAATTGTAAAAAAAGTTTACAATACTGCTAATAAATAGCTACACACAGTAGCAACACTATTTATAATCAGTGCTTATTTTTTTGCAATGATTAATAATTTTTAGGTTTAACGAAAAAATATGATTGAGGGTGTGCGCATACAGGGCATTTTAGCAACGCATCTTTAGTTTCCACGCTATAACCGCAATTTCCGCATTCCCAAATGACTGGGGT
>CAZTVM010000110.1:1631-5721 GCA_964617065.1 uncultured Muribaculaceae bacterium | reverse complement strand
AGTTTTAAAGTTTTCAATCATTGCCTCATCGAACTCGTCAGATACAACCATTTTACCTGCTATGTACGTAACACCATAATTCTTCGTAAAATTCGTATCAAATCTTTGCACTAAATATTGAGTTCCACCATCAGATAATAAAATTCTTTGATAAATGTCATTGTACACATCATAAACATATCTGGAAATATTGGCATTTCCATCTAAATCCAGTATAAGAGTAGCTTTTTCTAATTCGTCTAAGGATTCATTGTACATTTTCAAGTGACGGAGCAAAATAGCCAAATTGTAGTGTGCCTCATATCGCAACGGTGCAATATAAATAGCATCGCAGTAAGCTCTTTGAGCTGTTTCATAATTTTCTAATAAATGATTTGTTAGTGCGTAATTGTAGTGTGCATTATAATCTTTTTTCAAAGTTTTAATTGATTTTTTGTACATTTTTGCAGCCTTAGCCAAATCAGCCCTTGCTTCAGGCGTTCTTTCGCCTTTAAGCATTGATTTTCCACTATACGCTTTCCCCATATTGTAATAAGTCAGAGCTTTATTAATTTTTAAAGTTCCTCTTTTATCATAAAAATACGGCACGCTAATTATCGGCGTTCTTGTTTTTAAAGCTTTTTCATACTCTAAAAGTGCACTGTCATAATCAAATAATTTTTCTGATAGTATTATGCCTAAATTCATCCGACATGCTATGGTGTTTTTATCTTTTTGTAAGGCTTGTGCATAAGCGTCTACCGCACCATTGTAATCTTCAAACATCACTAAAATATTACCAAAATTGCAACCTGCTTGTGTATGCTGAGGATAATGAGACAATCCTTTTTGATAATTTTCTATAGCCGATTGTAAATCTTGCTTTTTTAATGCTCTATCACCTATATCTATATAATACACGCCAATAAGTTTGTTATATTGAATCACATACCATTTTTGAAAAAAAACAATTGAAAATATGAAAAGCGCCACTGCTAATAAAAAGAATGTTTGCGCCAATGCATTTTTCAACAAATTACGTAAAAACTTTTTCATATTACCTCTTTACTATTATACAGTTTTGTGCGAAATTTGCAATTTCTTGTCCTAGTTCATACTATACGAGACTAATCAATTCAGTTTTTAATCGTCATTGGAAACTGACAGCTGATAAATCACTCATTTTATTTAACGAAAAAGCGAGCAATGTTTGAATTTCCCAAAAAGTCGAACTGCAGTAAAAGTTAAAAACTATTAATTTTTTACTCAATTTTATTAAAAATTTTTTATTATATTTTTTTTGTACTAGAATATTTGAGAGCATGTTTTGCTCACAATAAATTCTGCATTACAAATCGTTACAATTATGTAAAAAATTTTTTTCAGTGGTTTTGTATGAGTAATTTATTTAAATGCACTCACTAGGGTAACAAAATTAGAATGAAAATATTAGAACAAACAGGCGAAAAAATAAGAAAATCACCCTTATTTTTAAGAATGTGTAATAAATTAGGAAAAGCTAATGATTCAGAAATCACGACAGCTACTATCGCCGTTTTCAAATCTATTTTTGTCCCGATTGCTGTAATGATGGATGATAGTGCCTCTCCTGAACAAAAAAAATACACAGCTTCTCGTGCATTTGTCACAGAATTGGTTGCAATGGTCGCATATATCGGCGGAACTAAAATATTAAAAGAGATTTGTATGACACCAATATGTGAGGCTTATTATCGTCAAAAAGCTAACCTTAAAGTCAATATGAAAAAAATAAAAGAATATACGAACAAAAAAGCCGCTGCTTTTGGTAAAGAAAAAGAACTAAAAGAACTGGATAAATCTAATTTAGGTCAATATCATAAAAGCATCGTGGATAAAATTGAAACTTTAAATAAGACACGCTCTGCTAAAAAGCAGTTAGTATTGCCTGAACCACTGTATTTAAATTCAAAAAGTGTTTTTTCGCATATAGTGGTTTGCACACTCGCATTACTAGTTATCCCCTCAATGTGTAATGTATTATTGCCACATTTTATGAAATTAATAAATAAAAATCAAAAAAAAGAGAAACCGGCAATAAGTAAAAATAATGAACCGGCTAAACCTATGTCTGGGAATTTTCCTCGAGTACCACAAATTTTTGCAGATGTTCACTCACCTAAACTGCAAACTAGTACCTATTTTACAAAAAACAACTACGGAAATATGAGGATAGGTACATAAAATGAGTATGTTTGTTAATTTTGTTACAAATCCTACAGCAGGCAGATTAGTGCAAAGCGCTTTTGTCCAAGTGCCTTCAGAGGGTGCATTAAAAGCAGTTGGTAGACCTGCATTTACATTAATAGATAAAAATGCTGAACCAGAAACTAGAAAATACGCAGCTGTACGTGAATTTTTATATCAAAGTATGTGCATTGCCAGCTATGCTGTTATTTTCTATCCAATATTTAAAATGGCAGGTTACAAAGCAATGAGAAAATACATATTCCCTCACGAAAAATTCGAATTATTTAAACCAAAGACAGTTGGTGAATTTTACAAAAATCTTGAAACACAAAAGAAAAAAAATGTCGATGTTTCAGTAGCCAAAGGCGCAATGGAAGCCCTATCAATTCTTGGCTCTGCAATAACTTTAACAATAATTTCACCACAAATAGTAAACAAAATGATGCCTTCAATGATGAAAATAGTTGATGGAAAAATCAATAAAAATAAAAAAACATCAGAGAATGTTACTATAGACAAAAAAGCATAAAAAAAATGCCGTCACCGGCATCGAAATTTTGTTATGGAGAAGGAGTAGAGGAGAAAAGTTTGAGAATTGATTACATTATTACTATGCCCAGAATTGATATACAAAATACATATACAAAGTATATCTTTACAAAAATTAACGAATGTAACACAGATAAAGAGCTTAAAGATATGTAATAAAAGCGTTGACTTTGGACTATTTCTATTGTTAGATAAAGAAAGTAACAATCGTTATTACTGTGTTTAGTGCTGTAAACCGGTTAGGAACGAGTAATGACAACAATAAAAATCGATTATAACAGTAAAAAACTGGAATAAAAAGGAGACATTATGCCAACAATTTCACAATTGGTAAAAAAAGAAAGAAAAACAATAATAGATAAAACGAAATCACCAGCATTAACAAATTGCCCACAACGCAGAGGTGTTTGCACAAGAGTCTATACAACAACACCGAAAAAACCGAATTCAGCACTGAGGAAAGTAGCTCGTGTTCGTTTAACAAATGGCTTTGAAGTCACATCATATATCCCCGGTATCGGTCACAATTTGCAAGAGCACTCAGTTGTGCTTATTCGTGGCGGTCGTGTAAAAGACTTACCTGGTGTTCGTTACCACATCATTCGTGGAACGCTGGATACAGCCGGCGTAGCGAATAGAGCACAAGCTCGTTCTAAATACGGTGCTAAAAGAGCAAAGAAAAAGTAATAAGAAAGGTTATAGATAAATGTCAAGACGTAGTAAACCACAAAAAAGAATTCCGGCTCCTGATTCAATTTACAACAGCGTAGATATAGCTAAGTTCATCAACAGACTTATGCGCCGTGGTAAAAAATCTTTGGCTGAACGTATATTTTATTCTACTTTAAATAAAATTAAAGAAAAAACTAATAATGAACCGACTGAGGTATTTAAAAAAGCGTTGTTAAATACTACACCACTTTTGGAAGTTAAAGCCAGAAGAATTGGTGGTTCTACTTACCAAGTGCCTATTGAAGTTAAACCTGATAGAGGTATGGCGCTTTCATCCAGCTGGTTGATTGCAGCAGCTAAAAATCGTAACGGTAAGTCTATTGTCGAAAAACTTACAGCTGAATTACTCGATGCCTCAAATGGCTCAGGTGCAGCTTGTAAAAAAAGAGAAGACACTCACAAAATGGCTGAAGCTAATAAAGCTTTTGCTCACTACAGATATTAATTTTTATTGCATTAACAAAAAAGACTCGATTTCTCGAGTCTTTTTTGTTTAACTTTTTTATTAATTTTAGGAACCACCACCAAAATTGATTTGAAAATCCTTTTTAATATTATTATCAAGTAATTTTTGATAAGATTCAATTTGCGAATTTGCGAC
>CAZTVM010000110.1:0-1621 GCA_964617065.1 uncultured Muribaculaceae bacterium | reverse complement strand
ACACTTTGTTGAGTTTCAAGTGTTTTTTGCTGTTGCTCATATTGTTTATCTTGCCATGCCAGAGCCTGATAAATCGGGTCGTCTGATAAAACGGCTTCTGGGTCAGAAGCTGCTTCTGAAGCTAATTGAGAAGAACGATAGGCTAAAACTTGTCTTCGGTTACCGATTTCCATTAAGCTATATTCTAAATCACTTTTGTAGCTCATGAGGTACTGTAACATAACCTGTGCTGCGCAAGTCGTCATATATTCTCTCCTTTGTTTTTATTTGCTCTCTTGTATATATAAAAACAGAATGGAATATATAATTGCTATATATTTTTTATAGACTAAATATTTATTTAAGGATATTTCTTGTTACTCTAGGCTTTTGAGGTAAAAAATACAACTTCATATTTCTTAATATTTATATAAGGCTAAATATATCGTAGAAAATAAAGACCAAAAAGCTTAACATTAGTATAAAAATAGCAAATTATTATATTTACGGTTTTTGTATATGCATAAATTAGATTTTTTACAGAGCCGATATGATAACTTCAACAATATTAAATATAACAGCCTCGAGAAAAAGTTGTGCAATAAGATCGCAGTCGAACTGTATGTGTGAACCTTTATATTTTAAAAGTTTGCAAAAAGACAGTTTTGAGTCGCATAACCGCAATAAAAGCGCAGATGTGTTGCCATTTCTTATCACGAATCTTGATGGTATGCAATGCGCATACTGCGGAGAGCGTATGTTGTCAGGAAATAAACAAGCTGAAATAGTCAATGAATTTGCAGTTAGCAATAAAATGAAAGGTGCTACTGGAAAAAGATTACGAACAACAATGGCTAAATACAGAGAGTGGGTTAATCCCGAGTTAGTCGAGGCATACGATTGTGTAGCAGAGCTATCGCAAAGATACAATAAAAGAGATTTTGCAGAACTTTTAGAAATAGTGGTAAACGATGAAGTTGAATATGAAGATTGTATTTCAGATACAGCGTTAAGAAAAAATTTGTTGAAAAACATGAAAAAAAACCCAATTCGAGTAATTGTAAGAAAATTTTTCGACGCAAAAACCGCATCAAAAGAGCACATACATCCAAATAGTAAGGGCGGCACACTTGCACCATCGAACATACTTGCTGTTCACAAAGATTGTAACAGCAAGAGAGGCAACGCAGAAATGGGCGATTTCATGAGTGAAGACATTTACGAAAATTTAAGTTTGTATTTACAGGAATTGCCCAAAATTCTTGAAGAAAACGGCTTAAGTCAGGACAGAATTGAAATTTATATGGATACGCTTATAGAAAACATAAGCAAAAACCTTTGGAGTAGAGAAAAAAAATAGAAAAATCGATTAGTTAAGGTATTAACTTTGCGCTTCAAATAGATGATAATAGTATTAGAGTGAGGGAATATATGAAAATTGTTCTAAAATTAGTTTTAATAATGTTGTTCATGTTGTATAGTTACAGTTACGCAAAACCTTCTGTAGCGATAGTTTCAATGGAGTCTAGTAAATTATCAACGAATTATTACATCTATGATGATGCGACTCAAATGATTATACAAGATTTAGCAAACGAAATAAATTTGAAAGAGAAACTAGGCGCAATAGCTGTTTCCGCAC
>CAZTVM010000109.1:0-5737 GCA_964617065.1 uncultured Muribaculaceae bacterium | reverse complement strand
TCAATCCACTCAAAATTGTTTTTATAATTTGTGTCATTATATTTTTCAAAACAATAATCTAGAAAATCTTCTATATTGTTGATGTCTTTACTAATAGTTAGACTGAAAATATCACCACCTGTAATAATGCATTTATCAAATGTTTCGTCTTTAGTTAAACCAGTAACATTTTTCATAAGATCACTATTTATATTAAATCCAAAATCTCCAATTTTACCAGTTTTTGGTATTTGTTCTTGAGATTGTTTTTGATTTCCTCCAATATTTATTTTTGAGATTTTTCTTAATTCATTTGCTTCTACTGAATTTAAAACAATTTTTAATCCAAATTGTTCCTCTAAAATACCATCTTTAAATAACGGTTTTGCAAAACCAAAAGTTAATGCAAATATTCTTGTAGTATTATTAAAAATTCTAGAAACAAGAAGAATAACTTTTGAATTTGCTTGAAATAAAGGTACTTCATCTATATTAAAAAATTTTGTTAGCCAGGAAGGTTTTCTAATTGAACTTTTTACAAAATAAGCTTTTTTATTATCGCTATATTCTTGTAAAATATCAACTTCATTTTTAAAAATATCAGATAACTCAGAAATGCCTTCTTTGATCAAATAAATCGATAATTTATTTTTCATAATACTTCTCCATACTAGTATAAGTAAAAAACAATTGTATATTATTGTCTATTACCCACATGTCTAAATCTCACAGTCATTTTGACACATCTCAACACACAAGATAAATTAAAATTGCACTTTTTGCCTATTTCTTTCCATTCAGTGGCAGGCACGCACGTAAGCCTAAAGCTCGCAAGCTCGCTAAGTCTTTCGGCTAGCTGCACCCGTCAAACTACGCAAAAGCTTCACTTTTGCTTGTTTATCGTGCAATTCTGTGCAAGAAAACGGTAATTTCGGAACAAAATGGACGCCAAATCTCAACACTAAAAATTAGCCTCAATCGCCCTAAACGTGCGTGTAATTAACCAATTAAATTGATATTAAATTAACTCTTAGATTTAGATTTATTCTTTAAAAGCATAACTTGTTCGTTCAAATAATCCCCAAAAGCGGCGACCATATTTGTTTCTTTAATCAAAAACGTTGTACAAGGCAATTCTAATTTCATCAAAATAACGCCGTAATCCTCTTTGTAATACAAAACCATATTCTCAAAAGCATTATTATCTTGAAAAAAGACGTGATAATTTTTGTTCTTATCGGCGAATTCTATTGTATTTTCGAGGTGTTTTGAATAGTCTTCATCACTGTATAATATTTCATCAATTCCTAAACAATTTGCGTATGCAAACTTTATTTTATTTATTTTATTTTTTGAAAACGCAACAATTTCAGTCGTATCGGTATTTTTTTTGATAAAATCCAATCCGATTTTTTGAATATTTAAAAGTTGTTCGCAATTATATTTTTCGGCGAATTGTTTTACGAGTTTTTTAGGCATTGTGGCGATTGGCAAAAAAGGTTTCAGGGTGATAGTTTTGCCTTATGTTTGTTAAATTCATCAAAAAGTTCTTTAGTTTTTTGGGCAGAATAAATATTTCCGATTTGCATTAAGGGCTTGCAAAGGGCGAAATAGTTTTCATATTCATCAATTAAAGATTTAACGGCAAGTTTATCATTGACATAAAAATGAAGCATATTATTTGTATTTTGTTTCACAGAGCTTGAAATGATTGCCTCATTTGTTTCAGGGGCAACGAAAAAGGTATGTTGAAAAATGCCGTCTTTTAATTTTGGGTAATAATAAGGTTCGACCATACCTGATGCGTAAACAGGAATCCATTTTGCAACAGCTTCAAAAAGTTCGTTCATATCTCGCCCAGTTGAATGAATAATCTTTATTTTATTACCTTTCATCAAAACGCTCATCAAAAGTGTTGCCCATTTTTTAGAATAGTCTTTATCTTCATAAAGCCACTCCATATTTTCGTCACTGAAAAGCAATAAAGTTTGCGGAGTTTTATTGTTTACGACATTTGTTAAAAAACGAATAACAGCATCTTGCTTGCCTTTGTTGCCGTAATAATAAAGTTGCCCATTTTTTTCTATTTCTTTTGGCGGTTGAACTTGTGGCATAGAAACAGATGGCATTAAAAACATATTGAGCATATTTGCCATTGTATTTTTCGGCTCTCTTTTTATACTATTTTCTTTTGTAAAACAATTTAAAATTAAATCCGCAACAACATTTTCAAATTCCGGAAATTCAGAAATTCCCATAAAAGAACAAAAAGCTTTTTTTTGATAATCTGTTTTGATGTTTTCTGCAAAATATGAGGCAAACATAGCTAAAAACTGTTGTTTGTCAGACAGTTTTCTTGTTCCTTTTCTCAGTCTGCTGATGTATGAAGCGTCAACATTTGCTAAATCCGCTAAAACCTTGTTTTTAGTGTTAGTTATATCCATTAAAAAATTAAATTTTTCAAAAAACATACGGGCTACCTCGCTTTTTACATTAGAAACTTTACCACAAAACATAAAAGTTCACAAAAACCGATAAGAAAACTAAGTTACTTTAGCAACCAATCAATTATATTAATTATTTTGATACCGTTTTCATTTATATTTTTAAACAAAACATCTGTTGTTAAAATTATTTTTTCAAAATTATCTTTAACCATTGTTAAAGGTGCGATTTCTCGGTTTCTTGTTTCTTCACTATTTAGAGTTTCCGAAGCTTGAATATATATTTTTTCTTGAGTTGTGGTTGCGATAAAATCAATTTCTTTATTTTCGATTTTTCCGATAGAAACATTGTAACCTCGATTTAACAGTTCAAGAAAAACTACATTTTCAAGAATATGTCCTCTGTCCATATTTCTGTAACCGAGAAGGAAATTTCTCAGCCCCATATCAACCATATAATATTTGCCCTGTGTTTTCAGATATTCTTTACCTTTAATGTCATATCTTGCGATATTGTAAAAGACATAAGCATTGCCCAATAACATAATATAGTTATCAACTGTTCCTGTTGTTGTTTTTTTCTCTATACTGTTTTCAGAAATTAACGTGTTTTTAATTTTATTCCCGGAAGTATTATTTCCGATATTATCAGCTAAAAATCTTGTTATTTTTCTCAAAAGAGCAGGATCTCTGACTTCTGCCTGTTCGATAACATCTTTCATAATAACGGTTGAAAAAATACCTTCAAGCATTTGATAAATCATTTGTTCGTTAAAATTAAGTGTGCTTAATCCGGGCATGCCACCGAATTTCAAATACAAATCAAATTTTTCTTCAATTTTTAAATCGTTTTCAAATGTTGAAAAATCCAAAAACTCTTTAAATGATAGCGGCCGCATTTTTATTTCGACATATCTTCCCGACAAATAAGTCG
Organism: uncultured Muribaculaceae bacterium; assembly: GCA_964617065.1. GTDB lineage: Bacteria > Cyanobacteriota > Vampirovibrionia > Gastranaerophilales > Gastranaerophilaceae > JAVBNU01. Next base: position 2,380 of record CAZTVM010000109.1, on the reverse strand, counting down.
ATAATTGAGAAGAAAGCAAATAAGCATTTGACCCCGTAATATAAATATCAACATCTAAATCAACCTTTATTGAATTAATTGCTAATTCCCACTGTGCAATTTTTTGTATTTCATCAAATAAAAGATAGAATTTGCCTTTTATTTCTGACACTTTTTGTTTTACAAAATCGTATAACTCTTGATAAGTCATATTGCCGTATTGCAAGGACTCAAAATTTATCTGTAAGATATTTTTTTCAGAAACTCCGTTTGATTTCAGATGTTTGGCAAACAATTCCAATAAAGACGATTTTCCGCAACGTCTTATACCTGTAATAACTTTGATTACATCTTGGTCTTTAAAATCTATTAATTTATCTAAGTAAAGCGGTCTTTTTTTCATAATCGCACCTTTTTTACTTATATATAACACAAAACCCACGAAAGTCAATAGTTTTTCTTTTATAAAAGCAAAACTTGTTTTAATTATAATAAAAATTGGCAAGAAAATGACGGAATTTGTCAATGACAAGCGAGATTTTTAATTTTTTCTTTTGTATAATTGAATAATTGACTAAAAATATAATATGTGAGGGATATATGAAAAATTTTAGAGCTACAAAATTATTACCAACAGCAGTTTTAATAACGATGTTGTTGTTTTCGGGTTCTAAAGCAAATGCCGAAGGTTTAACTTTATACGAAACATTAAAACAAACAGATAAAGACCCGTATTCATATGATATGAGTGCTAACGAAAATGTTACCCAAGATTTAGGTGACTATGGTAAAAACAGTAACAATTTTACCATTAACGGCAATAATCACCAAATTATTGGGAATGCTCATACAGGTATTGAACCCAGTGATCAAAATTTATTCATACATAACGTAAATAATACAGGCGATATGAGTACCGCAACATCAGGTATGAGTGGGTTTAATAAAGCTCTTGCATTATACGGATGGGGCAGAACTATTTCATCAATTATAACGAATTCAATTTTTAACGATAATAATAATAACACTAGTGAAGGTTTAGGCGGCGCTATTTCAATGGGCGGTTCATCCAATTCCGGCAGCACAAACCTAACAATTACAAATGCCGTTTTCAAAAACAACACTGCAACAAACTATGGAGGTGCGATTTTTGTCGGTAAAAACAGTAAAGTAACATTAGAAAACGTTAAATTTATAGATAATAAGGCAAACGGGCTCGCAAAAGATATTATAAACGAGGGTACATTAATCTTTAAAAACGATCTTGCAACAGATAGTTTAACAACAAATATCACAAACCGAGGCGGGACTTATGCAGGTCTGGGAACTGTAGAATTTGAGAACACGACTATGGATTTTAAAGAGTATCCTTTTATACTTATAGACCAAGGCCTTTCAATAGACCCCCATTCAAAAGTAACCGCAACAGCAGAACAATTGCAAGGTCTTAGATATGTTGAAAACAAGGGTGAATTTATATTTAGTGCAGGCAGTGAAGATAATCTATACGGAATAGAGCTTTGGGGGAGTGGCGCAACAACATTCACCGCAGATAGCTATATTACAAATAAAAGCGGAAAGAATTTTGGTGGTGATTTGGGTACGATTATTAACCAAGGTTATCTTGAACTTATATCAAACGGGCCTCGTGGAACTATTAAGAATGACAATATTTTAAAATTAAAATTTTTAGGAACAACAACGGACAATACAATTAAACTCTATGCAATAATAGCAGGCACAGGCGAAACCATAATTCCTACAGGGTATAGTATAGATAATAACCTAAAAACTATTAAACAAAATAAATTAACGATAGAACAAGATGCCACGGCAATATTAAAATTAGATAACATAACTGCCGACATTGTTAATGATGGCAGTATCACTGTGGCTTATAGGCGATGGCGATATAACCTTTCCAAATGATGGTTGGTGGAATGCTGTCAATACGGGTATCCTAAGTCAAAAATATATAACAAATAAGATAGACACGCGTGCTTCTTCTTCTGTTGCTGCTTTCATTTCTGATGCCACAAATTTAATCACGCCAAACGATATTGCAAATTCAGGCACAATGCGCTTATACGGCAAGTTATCTAACAATATAATCGGCATAACAGAGGCAGAAGTTGTAAAAACAGGCACGGTTAAAATTAATAATGAAACAGATAAAAATGTTTTGACAATAAATGATGATTTATCTATCGCCGGAACATTTGATTTGAACTCTCAAACTTTAAGTATGCAAGAAGCAACTGGGGAAGCTGCAAAATATTCTACTTTAACGGTGGATACATCAAAAGGAACCGGCGACTTTAAAATTGATGTAAATATGGCAAAAAACGAAAGGAGCAAATATGCAAACATTGTACGTCGGAATTGATATCGCAAAAGCTAA
>CAZTVM010000108.1:0-5742 GCA_964617065.1 uncultured Muribaculaceae bacterium | reverse complement strand
AGTACCTGTGTCATTTTTTTTCCATTCTTTGTTCGATACATCGAGCCATATTTGATATTTTGTCTTTAAATTTATATCTATAATTTTCTGTGGCGAACCGACGAAAATAGTATTTGCGGTATATTCCGGCATACTTTCGAAATTTGGTGGATTTTCAGATATTATTGAATTTTCCATCTGAATAACTAATTCTTTTTGAAAATCTAAATCTGCATTTCGTTTTTCAAAAGTATTTTCAAAATCAACAATTTGTTTGAAAAAAAAGTTGAATTTTTCAGTCTCTTTTTTGCTCAGCTTCTTTTTGTAGGTAACTAATAATGTCTTGAAAATCAACAAAATTTTATCACTTAAGAGTTCTTCTTTATTAAGCGAACTTATCAATCTGTAAAAGGAAATGTAGTTTTGTTTGAACTCCTCATTGATTTCAATATTTTCTCTGAACAAAAAATTTGTTTCATATTCTTTAATAATTTTATAAGCACAACTATATGGCAAATTGAAAAAATAAATTAGTAAATTTTGCAATTCATAAAAATTTTGCTTAAATTTATCAATATCAAATACAAATTTTAAAATATTTACTGTTGCACGGACTAACTCTGAGTCAATAAGTTTTTCATTACCGGAAAGCGTCATAATTTCTATGTTTTTTTCTGCAAATTTTTCGTTCATGTAAAATTTGAATATATCGTGAATTAAAGGCGAAACTATTGCTATTTCACATGGTTTTACACCTTTTTTTAAAAGTTCATTAATTTTTAAAAACACAGAGTTTAACATATCCAAGTATTTTGTATCGTTAGCTAGCTCAACCTCGTTTAGGTTCAGCTTTTCACCATTTAAAATATTTTTGTACAAATTTTTAATCCAATTTTTTTCAGTAGAGTTGAGCTTAATCGGTTTTTCGTTAAAGAATTTACGTACAACGTCTATGGTATTTGTATTTGCACATAATACACCGCAACGTGAACTTCCAAGCTCATCGTATGCAATAAATGCTTCAACCAGCTGTGGATTTATGAACTCTATGAAATCGAGCAATGCAGGCGTCGCTTCGTCAGCATCATCAAGAAAAAAATATTTTATATTTTTAAAATAATCGGTATTTTTGTAGATATATTCGAAAATAGAAATCTGTCTAATGTAATCATAACAACGATATTCGTTAGTTAACTCCTTAAATCTGATTATAGTATCGTTTGCGTCATCTGCAAATACTTCTTTTAATATTTTTGAGCGTTTAGAAACGATATCAGGTGTCAGTGCATTTTGTACGATTAATGAATGTCTGCGAAAAAGCTGGTGTAATAAATTTACTTTTGAATTGTAGTCCTTAAAATTAGCTTCTTTTATACATTTTTTAAAAAGATACTGTGAAATTTCTAATCCAACCAAATTCGGTTTTATATAAACTTTTTCGTCGTTCAACATATTTTCTACGAAACAGTAGTTTTCGCTAATCGTATTGTAGGCTAAACCATAAAATGAATGTATATTTAGGTTTTCAATGTAGTTAATTTTGCAATTTTCTTTTACTTTGTTTATAAAATAATTTTTCTTTGAAGAATTTAGACAAATAACAAGCATATCTTCGCTACTAATACCGTTGTTGAGTAGTTCTACATATTTTTCAATAAGTTTTTCAGTTTTGTCTGTTTTTATGCTTCCCTCTAATAACACAACAACCTCCTATGAATATTTTAAGTTAAAAACAAAAACGAAAATGTTTAAAATGTTTATTGTTACAATATGTAACTAACAATATAATAAAAATGATATTCAAATTTTAGTAAAAATAGAAAAAAATATGTTAGAATAAACATACAAAAGTGGAGCAAAAAATGGAAGAAAATTTTATATATGGCAAAAATAGCGTTTTTGAAGCATTAAAGTCAGAAAAAAGGAATATAAACAGGATTATATTATCAAAAGGCATTCACAGCGATACGAAAATTAACGAAATAATTTCAATGGCTAAAAAATCGAAAATAATATTTCAATTTGTTCCAAAAGAGAAATTTTACGATTACAAGGAATTTAATCACCAAGGTGTAATTGCATTTATTGCTCCGTTAGAGTACGTTCAACTGAATGATTTTTTAGCTAAAAAAAGAGAAAATGCAAAAATACTTGTACTAGACAACATACAGGATCCGCACAATTTTGGAGCAATAGTAAGAACTAGTGTTTGTGCAGGTTTTGACGCAATATTAATTTCTCAGCGCAAAAATGTCCTGATAACTTCAGCTGTGGAAAAAAGTAGTGCCGGCGCTATAAATCACATTCCAATAATTGCTGTCAATAGCCTCAGTAGCGCTATCGAAAAACTTAAAAAAAACGACTATTGGATAATTGCGTCAGACGCAAAAGGTAAAGATAATTATTTTGATGTTGATTACACAAATATGAATGTCGCAGTCGTACTAGGCGGTGAAGGCGCAGGAGTTTCTAAAACGATTTTAAAAATGTCAGACTTTACAGTAAAAATTCCAATGATGAACGATTTTAATTCGTTAAATGTCTCTAATGCTGCCGCTGTAATAATTTATGAAGTTATAAAACAAACAATACAAAAATCAAAAAATATTGTATAATAATTTTGTAACTTTTGGGGGAAAACATGACCAAAAATATAGATAAATATGAGGACTCCAATGATAATTCAGAAACATCTGAGATTGATGAAGGGAAATTGCTGGAAGAACTAGGCAAAACGCAAGAAGAAGGCGAGATAATCCTCACAAATTCAGACCCACAAAGTGGTGAAAATCTTTCATCAGCTATTGCTGATGACTCTGTTAAAATTTATCTTCAACAAATAGGTAAAATACCTCTTTTAACTATAGATGAAGAATTGGCTATAGCCAGAGAAATTAAGGAATTGAACACAGAAGCAGCTAAGGAAAAACTAGTTAATGCAAATTTGCGTTTAGTTGTCAGTATAGCTAAAAAATACATAGGTCGTGGACTTTCATTTCTCGACCTTATTCAAGAAGGCAATATGGGACTGATGAAAGCTGCTGAAAAATTCGACTACAGCAAAGGATATAAGTTTTCTACTTATGCTACGTGGTGGATACAGCAGGCTATTACTCGTTCAATCGCTGATAAGTCCAGAATTATAAGATTACCGGTGCACATGATTGAAACATTGAGTAAAATTAAAAAAGTTACTATAGATTTAACTACAGAATACGGCAGAGTACCGACAAAAGACGAAATCGCAACAAAAGTAGGAATTTCTGTTAACAAACTTTCTTCACTGGTAAAAGCTGCTCAATCTACTATCAGTATTGAAACGCCGACAACACAAAAAGATGAAAATTCGAAGTTAGGTGATTTTATTGTTGATGAAAGCACTCTTTCACCAGATACAAAGGTTACACAAGAAAATTTGTTCGACGATATTCAAAAAATGTTAAATCAATTGAGCCAAAAGGAACGAGACGTTCTAATTATGAGATTTGGGCTGGATGATAACGGTACAAAAAAGACACTCGAGGAAATCGGCTCTATTTATTGCGTATCAAGAGAACGCATACGACAAATCGAAAATCGTGCCATATCTAAGCTGAAAAAACTTTGTAAAAATGCAAATTTAAACAAAAATTTAAAAAATTACATTGGTAGTTAGATTTATCAATAAAGTCTAATTATTTTGACTTACTTATATTTGTATAAAGAAAAGAGACTTTTCAGTCTCTTTTCTTTGTCGAGTTTTTTAACTATTAATTTTTTATTTGATTATTTGAACAATTATCACCGACACCATCTTTGCAGTGACCGACTCCGCATGAATCACAGCCATCATAAGGGCATCTTCCGCCATCGCCATTCTTATTGTTACAACACCCAGTAGCTTTAGCACCTGTTGTTGGAGACTGACCGTCAGAACAGCAATTTCCTATTTTACCTTCAGGTGCTGCACCACCCTCAGGACAACAAACACCATATAGCGGAGATTTTTCTTGTATTCCATCTTTAGTAGGTTTGCAAGTGCAAATTCCATCAGAATCAAATTGTCCATTTACACAATCACCACAAGTAGTACCAGTAGGTCTGTTACCAATAGCACACTTACAGGCATCTCCATCAGGACAAATCGTCGTTTTATCTTTGCACTTACATACAGTACATTCTTCAGGAGGATTAGAGCATTTACATTTGTCGTTGTCAGGACAAGCCGTTCCATCGCTACAAATACAGCAGCCTCTGTCTTTTGGTGGGTAAGTACAAGCACAAGGGTCTCCATCTGGACAGACTTCATCATTAGCACATTTACAAATTTCACAATATTTTGGTGGGCTCGGGCAATTACATTTATCTCCATCTGGACAAGCCGTAGTTTTTTCATAGTCACACCAACAGCAGTCAAGTCCAGAAGGTCTATTGTTGACAGGACAGCTACACTGACCTATGCTCTTGTCAGGGCAATCGGTTACACCATCCGCACATTTGCAAATTTTGCAGGAGTCAGGCGGTGTAGCGCATTGGCAACAATTTTGATAAGTGTAGAAACCATCATCGTTCTTAGTCCCAGGACATTCTGAACCATCAGGACAGGTATAAGGGTCACAGATCAAGCCCTTGTCTGGCTCACATACCGGATTTTTTTTACCGCAACCACCACCGGTGAGGGTAAATAAACACATCAATACAACGATGCTTATGCTAAAAACTTTCAGTTTACTCATAATTCATATTCCTTTATTCTAGATATAACCATATTTCTTATATTATAAAACATTTTTTTTTATTTGTCACATAGAAATGATAAATATTTTAGGAAATATTTGAATTTATAATTAAACAATTATTACAAGCGCAGTAGCAACAAGTATTTCAAAGATATAAGCGATAGTATACTTGTTTGATATACAACTTAATATAGCTTAATATAGTTTAGTTATTATTACAAATGTAAAAGTTGTCGCAAATATTATTGAAAAGAGCATGTGTGTGTGAGAATAATATAAATGGAATGAAGGCATAAATGGAATATTATAGTTATATTACCCAAGACATCACTGGTGCGCAATTTAAGTTGAAAAATTGTGTAAAAAATTGTGCTAAAAATAGGAGTGAACTGAGTTTCAAAAGTAGTTTACCACAAAAAACTATTCGTTTAGATAATATAAAATTACTGCTAGACAAGACCCTAGGCGAGCATGTCGAAAAGACCGTAAAAAATATAGCACAAAAAACGAAAAACAAATATTTTGAGTTTGGCACGAGTAATTCTTCTTTTAGAATGCACAAAAGAGGTGTAAGCGATTTTTTGTGGGATAGCTTGACGTATCCGTTTCTGAGAATGCCGTTAGATTTACTAGATTTTGCTTCAAGCATCGTAAATAAGACGCCATTAATAAAAAATACTACATTGTCAAAAAAATTTTATAATTCAAGTATTTTAAAAAATCATCGTGAGCGTATTTTAATATCAGAGCAGGTTGATGATATAGCCGGATTAATAGATGAAATCGAAAAACTTTTACCACCGGGTAAAAATGTTAATAATCTTACAGCAAGTGAATTAAAAGTCGCCAGAAAAAAATTTAATGAACTAACGCAAAAAATGTTCAATCCAAATACAGGTCATTACGATAGCGTTAAAGAGAGAGCGCTAAATCGTATCGTTTCCGGCACAATACCTGCATTTTTTTTAGCAAATGATGCCTATAATCTTTCAAGAATGATTGATGACGACAAAAAAGAAGCAAATAAAGAGTACTCCACACGTTT
>CAZTVM010000107.1:0-5771 GCA_964617065.1 uncultured Muribaculaceae bacterium | reverse complement strand
ATTTTAAAACGAATAAATTAGAATTTTTCTGTCCTAATTTATAGGCACAGTATAGGCGGTAGTCTTTTCGGTGGCTGTGACAATTCTACCGATACAAATACAAACACCGATACAGACACTAACACAGATAGCAATACCAATACAAACACTGACAACAACACTGATACTAATTCCAATAACGGACAATCAGGTGGCAGCAACGCTACAAACAACAACTTAACCGGCACAAACGGAACAGGCATTATTCACAACAGTATAACGAATACGACTAATGGTACAAACGGCACAAATAGCACTAACACTGATAGCGCAAATGGACTTACTCCAAAACACAAAGAATTTTTAAATTATATAAATAATTACAGACAAAAAAAAGGTCTAAAACCATTAAGATTGAGTCCTGAATTGTGTAAAGGCGCCGCAATTCATGCAAAAAAAATGGCTACACAAATAGGTATGAGACACAGCAATTTAGCACAAACAGGCAGAAATGGTGGCTACAAAGGATTTGTAAATACAGAAAATATAGCAATGGGACAACGCAGCGTTAAAGACGCATTTAACTCTTGGGTTCATAGTCCAGGACATAATGCAAACATTCTGAATGGCAGCGCTAACGAACTAGGTTTCGCTTTCTATAATGGTGCTTGGATTATGGTCACAGGCAAAGGGAAACTTGACGCTAATTGTTAGTTGAACAAATTTTACATTGGAAATTCTTTTTTACTTTGATTTTTTTTAATTCATTGCTGCTAATGTTATAAGTAAGTATAACATTTTCTAAGCTATTTTCATTGTGTCCTAATATCGTCTTTATTATTTCCATAGCTGCTATTGAACTAATAATATTAATTATCGGAGATAAAATACCTTTTTCAGTTAAAACTTCTTTTTCTTCACTAAAAATACATGAAAGGCAGCACGTCTCATTTGGTACAATCTTCATAACTTGCCCATAATCATTTTCAACTCCTGAATGAATAAGAATTTTATTGTATTTCACACACATTTCATTTAACAAAAATTTCGACGTCCAATTGTCAAAACAATCAACAACATAATCAAAATCTTTCAAAATTTGCTCAGCGTTTTCAGCACAAAAGTACTCATTGAAAGCAATCAGATTAATTCGTGAATTAAAATTATTTATCCACTCAATAGCAGATTGCGTTTTGGATGTGCCTATATTTTTTTCACTATGGATAAATTGCCTATTCAAATTCGTAATATCTACTTTGTCAAAATCAAGTAACCCGATGTTTTCGACCCCAATACAAGCCAGATTAGACAAAAGCCCTGACCCTAACCCACCTAAACCGCAGACAAGGACTTTTGCTTCGTTTATTTTCTTTTGAGCAGCTAAATCAAATGATTTTAGTTGCATATTTCTGTTATATCTCTCAAAATTATCCATTGCTGTAAGATTTAAACTCTTTTATAAATTGTTCTATAATCGACGACAAGCTTTGATTATCCAGTTCTGACAAGCTAAGAGAAATTCTACTGTTTTCTTCACGGTTAACACCATTATGGCTAAAATCGATATTAATCTTGGAAAATCCGGGATAATTAATGGTCAAAATACTTTTGCGCTGTCCTTTTTTTAGAGCAAAAAAGCTTTTATCCTCAGCTGAAAACTGCTCAATTTCTGTTTCAAACAATGTTTCTTCATACATTTTTTGCATCTGATAAAAAACAGGGGTAATAACATTATTTAGCTTTTTAGTAAAAGACTGTTTGAACAGCTTGAAGTTTTTGTGAGGAACGCTCATATCAGAACTGTCAAACCAGTTTTCGGAATTTTTCCTAAGCGTAGGCTCTGAAATAACAAACGATTTTTTTTGCACTAAAGCGTCTTGTAATGCTATTTTTGCAAATTTTTCAATTTTCACAAAATCGGCGTATAATGCGTCAGCAGCGCCAACACACACACTGTATTCTTCTGTTAATTCTTCTTTAAATCTATTGTAAAAGCCTTCTACCGCTTCTATAGGTGTATTTTGTAACAATATATAAAATTTATCATTCTCTTTTATACCTACTATATCTGATGTTCGCACATTCTTTTTCAGAATTGAAGCGAGCAAAGACGGCGAAAGCTTTTGTTTACAATCAATATCAGGAGTCATTATCAAAAAAGAACCTTGTTTTTTGTTGATTGATAAATTTTTTAAAACTCCTGCAAAAATCTTGTCTACATATTCTTCACGATAAAAATAATTATCACTATAAACAACTTCTAAGTTCACAAGTTGGTTTAAATGTTCAGAACATTTTTTGACCAAAACACTTTTTTGCAAACACCAAATAATTCTCATTGATATTTCTGCTTCAGAAGCGGCTAAGAGTATGTAGTCATCTATTCCTGAGTCAAATGCGCTCAGTATAAAATCTTGTTCAATTCTGTCGCAGACAAAAAGTATTGGTATATTCGATATTGCTGCAGTAGATTTTATTTCGTCCAACAAATCAAAACAGGAATTGTTATACGTTTCAGCGTAAAAAATTATAATTTCAGGAACAAGTTTTTTTAAAACATCGATAGAATCGTTTAGCTGAACGACCTGTACTATATCAGTATCACGCAATAAATTTATTTTTGAAAGCAAAATTTCATTTGCTTGAGAATTATCACTTATTAAAACAATTTTATTACCTGTACTCATCTATTTCTCCACTATATAATCATCAATACTTCACGAATTAACTTAGCGACAATAGCAGTTGAAGCACCACTTTTATCGACGTCAGGTGCTAGCTCAACGACATCGGCACCTACAATATTCAATTTTTTCAAAGGTTTTATCCATTCTATCAATTCTTTGTAAGTCATTCCACCGGCTTCTTGCGTTCCTGTTCCACTTAATACTGTAGGACATAGTACATCAACATCAATACTTAAAAATATATTTTTGCCACGTAATTTATCTAATTCATCAGAATTTTTTAAAACTGTATCATATTTTTTCATGAGGTCAAATTCTTCTTTTAAACCTGAACGAATGCCTACCTGTTTTAAATTGTCAAATCCAATAAGTTCACCGACTCTACGCATTACTGCTGCATGCGAAAGCTTGTCGCCTAAATAATCTTCTCTTAAATCAGTATGTGCATCAAAATGCAACACAATTAAATCAGGATATTTCTTATAACATGCCTGAACAGCCGGCAAGGTAACCAAATGTTCACCGCCAATACCAAAATATTTTTTGTCGTCATTATAAATATCATTTACATTTTCATTTATAATTTTTAGCGCGTTTTCAGTACTGCCAAACGGCAACTCTAAGTCGCCTGCATCATAAAACATAACATCGTCTAAGTGCTTATCAAACTCGGGTGAATAATCTTCCAAAGCCCAACTTGCAGTGCGCAAAACCGCAGGTGCAAATCTGCTTCCCGGCACAAACGAACATGTTCCATCGTAGCCAACTCCAAGCCTATCCAATCTTTACTCAAAAATGGTCCTCGTATCATTTTCCCTCTTTATATTAATAGTACTTTTTCAAATTATATAATTAAATCTAAAACTTAACAACTCTTTACTCTCTTATTTTGATATAAAACTTGCCTAAGTTTTTATTTTGGAGTACATTAAGTGTATTAATGTCACTAAATATATGGACAAAATTTATAGGAGAATTTAACAATGACAGACAGAAAATTAGTCGGAACTAACGAAATGTTCCAAAAAGCACTTGCCGGCAAATATGCAATAGGCGCTTACAATGTGAACAACATGGAGATTTTACAAGCAATTGCAGAAGCAGCTGAAGAAACTAAATCACCAATTATTTTACAAGTTTCCGCTGGCGCTAGAAAATACGCTAATCAAACTTATTTGATTAAACTAGTTCAAGCCGCTTTGGATACAACTAACGTTCCTATAGCGTTACACCTCGACCATGGTGAAGATTTTGAAATCTGTAAAGCTTGTATTGACGGTGGTTTCTCATCTGTTATGATTGACGGCTCTAGATTTCCAATCGAAGAAAATATAGCTGTAACTAAAAAAGTTGTTGACTACGCTCACGCTCGTGGCGTTTCCGTTGAAGCTGAATTAGGCAAATTAGCAGGCATTGAAGATGCTGTAAATGTTTCTGCTAAAGATGCTACATATACTGACCCTCAAGATGCTGTCAGATTTGTTAAAGAAACAGGCTGTGATTCTTTAGCTATAGCTATCGGCACTAGCCACGGCGCTTACAAATTCGCTGGTGAAGCTAAATTAGACTTCGATAGATTAGCTGAAATTAAAAAAGCCCTCGAAGATGCAGGTATTAAAAATTACCCATTAGTTTTGCACGGCTCTTCCTCTGTACCGACTTATTTGGTTGAAGAATGCAATAAATACGGTGGCAAATTACCTAACGCTAAAGGCGTTCCTGAAGATATGTTAGCATTTGCCTCTAAAAACGGTATCGCTAAAATCAATATTGATACTGATTTAAGATTGGCTATGACTGCTTCTATCAGAAAAATCTTCGCCGAAAAACCTGAAGTATTTGACCCTCGTGCATACATGGGACCAGGCAGAACTGCTGTTAAAGAACTTGTTAAACACAAAATGGAAGTTCTCGGTACCGCAGGTCACGCTGAATAGGTATATATATTTTTTAATAAAAAAACGCAATCACTTCGATTGCGTTTTTTCGTTTTAGATGAAATTTTTATTTTTCAGAATTACGACAAGAACCCTCTGCGTGATTGTGACCATGATGACCATGACAATGATGTTTCTTATTATGCTACCCCTGACAGTGACTATGCTCGCCACCACAAGAATTCTCACCATTCACTAATCTATCCTCTAAATACGCATGTAAAATTTCTTCGAGCTCCATCTCTGGACAACCTGAAATAACAGTAACACCATTTTGCGCAAATATACCCAACGGACGACCGCCAATACCACCAGCCAATACTATATTTCCTCCTTGCTCTGATATCCAACTGGCTGATTGACACGAAATCCCTTCATCAGGAATTTTTTGCACAATACTTACTATTTCTTTTGTCTCTGGATTAACCTCTGCAAAAGTAAAACTTTCACAATGCCCAAAATGAGCGCATAATTTACCATCTTGCGTTGGAATAACTATTTTCATGTTTTTATCTCCTTTTTTCTTGTCTATATTTGTCTGTAAAAGTATTGCACTCTCTAATGCCTCTGTTTCTGTCATACCATATAAATTGGCATATTCGCTCAAAATATTCAGAATATTGGCATTAATCCTTCGATTAAACGGTATTCTACTTGAGCAAGTTTTTTTTCGACCTGCAAAATTTCGTCTACCTCCCCAACACCCTTTGCCATCTCGTTTCCTAAATCTATCATCTAAATTTTCTTCATTCACTTGCGTATACCTCCTTTATTTTTAGTATAACAAATTAACTTGATTATGTCAATACAAAATCAAGTTTACCGTATTTCATTTATTTTAATATTTCAAAAGAGTCTTAAAACTCAAGACATTTATTGTGGGTCGTATAAAATTATATACAAAAAAATTTTTGCTTGAACGTAAAGCATTTTTAATGCAAAATAATTTTATAAACAAGCTGGTATAGCTCAGTTGGTAGAGCAACTGATTCGTAATCAGTAGGTCGCAGGTTCAAATCCCGTTACCAGCTTTTTTATTCTGATATAAAGCTCTGTAACATCTGCTATCTTCTGTATCATTATAATACTCATCTATACTACTTGTGCTTAATCGCTCTCTGCTGAATCCGTTTGTCATTTTTAATTACTCCTTTCAAAAATATTCTAC
>CAZTVM010000106.1:3700-5795 GCA_964617065.1 uncultured Muribaculaceae bacterium | reverse complement strand
GGTGAATACAGTATCAGAGGCGACATTATCGACATTTACACATTCGATAAAAATCCTATTCGTGTAGAATTATGGGGCGACAGCGTAGTTGATATAAGAATGTTCAACAATGAAACACAGCGCAGTTACAAAAAACTTGAATTTTTACGTATTTTGCCGTTGTACAAATTTATACTTGATGAAAAGACTGAAAAAAATTTTGCAATCGAGTACCAAAATTGTGAAAATGTTACAGAAAAATTAAAAAATGAGAGATATTTTGATGGAATAAGTTATTTTCAATCAGTTTTAAATGAAGATTTACACAATTTAGTAGAATTTTTACCTGATGATTATGTAATTATATTTGATGAATCATCAGAAATTTTCTCAAAGTTTGAATTATTAGACAAGGATTACAAAAAATTATGTTCTGACAATATGAAAAGTGGCGTCACGTCTTCTTTAAAAGCGTTCAACCATGTCGAATATGACAATTTTATGCAAATTATTGCGCCAAAAATTAAAATTTATTTCGATAATTTTATTGATAGCGAAAGCGCAGTACTCATTGATTTTGATAGTTCATTGGTAGGGAATTTTTCATCAAAAATTGAAAATATTATTGATTTTATCCACGATAATATGCAAAATAGTTACAAAATCATAATAGCAACTGATTATCAAAAGCGTATTGAAGAAATTTTGGGTGAATTTGAAATTCCTTATTCGCAGAACATGCAAAATCGGAATGAAATTTTTGTTATGGACAATTTATTTTTAGGCGGAGCTGTTTTTGAGGATTTAAAATTAGTTTTGTTAACTGATAAGGAACTATTCAACAAAAAGTCAAAAGACATAACAAAGCAGAAAAGTCAGTATTACAAGGAGAAGCAAGATTATATCGAGTCAATAAACGACATACAAGAAAACGAATATGTCGTACATTCGTCGCATGGTATAGGATTATACAGAGGTTTGAGCAAACAAGAAATAGACGGTCAATTGAAAGATTATTTGACTATAGAGTATGCAAGTGGTGATAAGTTGCACATGCCAGCCGAGCAAATAAATCTTTTGTATCGCTATCGAGGTTCAGGAACGACAAAACCACAGTTATCGAGAATGGGTGGAAAAGATTGGCACAGCGTAAAAAGCAAAGTAAAAAAAGCAGTTGAGGACATAGCTAGAGATTTGTTGATATTATATGCAGGGCGCAAAGTCGCTGAGGGATTTGCGTTTGAGCAAGATACCGTTTGGCAGTACGAAATGGAAGAAGCTTTTGAGTACACTGAAACACCTGACCAAATGCGTTCAATAAATGAAGTTAAATCAGATATGGAAGACAATAAGCCAATGGACAGACTAGTTTGCGGAGACGTTGGTTTTGGGAAAACAGAGGTTGCGATAAGGGCAGTATTTAAAGCCGTCATGTCAGGCAAGCAAGTTGCTTTGATTGTTCCGACTACGATTTTAGCTTTACAGCATTATCAAACATTGATTGAAAGGTTCAAACCATTCCCTATCAAGGTTGATTTATTATCAAGATTTCGCAGTGCGAAACAGCAACATCAGACTGTTAAAGATTTAAAGTTGGGCGAATGTGATGTTGTAGTTGCGACACACAGATTGTTGCAAAAAGATATTTCATTTAAAAACTTAGGACTGCTTGTAATCGATGCAGAACATAAATTTGGTGTTAAAGACAAAGAACGATTAAAAATGTTGAAAAAGAACATAGATATTTTGAGCATGTCAGCTACACCGATACCGAGGACGTTATACATGTCGCTTTCAGGGATAAAAGATATGAGTATAATCAATACTCCACCAATGAATAGACTGCCTGTCAAGACATTTGTCGGGCATTACGATGAAGCGCAGGTTAAAAATGCGATTAACTATGAAATTCAAAGAGAAGGGCAAGTTTTCTATTTGTACAATAGAGTTGAAAGTATTTATGAATTTGCAGCAGGTATAAGAAATTTAGTACCTAATGCACGAATAGCAGTAGCGCATGGACAAATGGACAAAACTCAATTGGAAAAAATTATAATGGAGTTCGGTGAAAACGAATACGATGTATTGATTTGCACGACAATCATTTAATCAGGGC
>CAZTVM010000106.1:0-3690 GCA_964617065.1 uncultured Muribaculaceae bacterium | reverse complement strand
GCAGATAGATTTGGTTTAGCTCAAATGTACCAACTGCGAGGTCGAGTCGGACGTAGTGAGCGGCAGGCATATTGTTACTGTTTTTATGCGTCGAATAAAGAACTTACGAGTGAGGCTAGAGAACGACTAAAAGCGATAAAAGATTTTACGACGCTCGGTAGTGGATATCAAATAGCGCTAAGAGATATAGAAATAAGAGGAGTTGGAAATATTCTCGGTACAAAGCAACATGGTCAAATGGTGAACGTAGGCTTTGATACATACTGTCAATTATTAGAAGAAACTGTGCTAGAGTTGCAGGGCGAAAAGTCTGCGAATACAGTTCCGGCGATTATTGATATAAACGTAACAGCCTTTATTCCTGACGAGTGGGTCGGTTCAAAAGAACAAAAAATGATTGAATACAAGCGTTTGGCTGATGTGAAAACGATTGACGAGCTCGATTTAATAACAATAGAATGGAAAGACCGTTTTTCAAAAATGCCCTTTGAAGTTGAGCAATTAATTAGTCTTATAAGGCTGAGGATACTCGCTACAGATGCAAGAATAACTCTTGTCCGTGAAGTAGACGGTTTATTGAGAATTTATACACCGTACACGCAGCGAGAATGGAACATAATTCGTAGCAAATTACCGACAAATATTACGAAAAATATAAAATTTACGCTAGCCCCAAAATCGTGTCAAGACGGCGCATCTATACTACTTATTAATTTAAGTTACATTAATTTTGATGAATTATTTAACATCTTGACGGATTTATTCTATTATATAAATACGAATACAAATGAATTTATAAATAAATTTTATGAGGAGAAATAAAAAATGAAACATTTGAAGTTAATATTGACAATGATGATGGTGTGTGTGTTAGCTACTGCATGCGGAGGCTCAAAGAACGCAATCGTTACAATAAATGACACAGTTATCACACAAAAAGAGTTTGATGCTGAAATAGAAAAAGTAGCCAAAAATCCTGAATTAAAAGCACAAGGCGTAGAAATAAAAAAAGATGATGCCAATCCATTGTATTTGGTTATAAAAAGTCGTGTGATTGATGAAATGATAGTCAGAGCGTTGATTGAAGAAGAAATTGCAAAACGGAAAATAACAGTGTCGGACAAAGAATTAGCTGCTGAAAACAAAAAAATTATTGACAGCATCGGCTCATCTGATAAATACAAAGAACTTTTGGCTCAAAGCGGCGTTTCTGAAAAAGAATTTTTGAGTGATTTAAAAAATCAACTACGCTACATGAAGCTCATAGACCAATTGTCCCCTACAACAGTGACAGATGGTGATATTGAAAAATTTTATAAAAGCAATCCGAATGAATTTAAGTATCCAGACAAAGTTAGAGCTTCTCATATTTTGATTAGTGCTAACCAAGAAGAAATGAAAGCACTTTACAGAAGTGAAAAAGACACTCGCTATAAATCAGAAGACGAACTAAACGCAAAATTAAAACAGGATTTGGCTGCCAAACATAAATTAGCACAAGAAGTGTTGGCGGAAGTTAAGAAAAATCCTAAAAACTTTGAAAAAATAGCAAGAGAGAAATCAGAAGACATAGCCTCAGCTAAACAAGGTGGCGATTTGGGCGAATTCGCTTACAATGAAAAAGTAGAGGCATTCTCAAAAGCAGCTTTCGCTATGAAACCTAATACGATTTCAGAACTGGTAGAAACTCCTTACGGTTATCATATTATTATAGTTAAAGACAGAATTAAAGCGGGCACTATGCCTCTCAGTAAGGTTAAAAACGAAATCAGAAATTACCTTACAATGCAAAAAAAAGGCGAAGTTATTTCTAAATTTATTGAAGGTATAAAGAAAACAGCAAAAATCACCTACAATGACAGTTCCTATAATCCTGACAACATACAAAAACAAATAAAAGAACTTACATCTTTGCCTGCACCAAATGGTATGCCCGCTAAAAAGAAGTAAACGGAGGATTATACAAAATTGAATAAAGTAGTTGCACAAAGTGATTTAAACGACTTATTAAATACATTAAGAACTGAAGAAAAGATTATTGTTACTACAAATGGTTGTTTTGATATTTTGCATGTCGGGCATGTACGTTATTTACAAAAAGCAAAAGAGTTTGGCGATATTTTGATTGTAGCTTTAAATTCTGATGAGTCTGTAAAAAAAATCAAAGGTCCAACTCGCCCTATTAACAATGAAGATGACAGAGCTGAAGTCTTGTCCGCACTCGAATTTGTCGACTATGTTGTTTTGTTTGATGATGAGTCGCCACAAGATTTACTTGCTCATATAAAACCTGATGTTCACACAAAAGGCGCTGATTATACTATAGAAACATTACCTGAATTAAAAGTCATTGTAGAAAATGGCGGTAGAGTTGAGTTTATAGAATTTGTCGATGGTAAATCTACTACTGCTTTGATAGAAAAAATGCGTCAATAAAAAATATAGTGCGTTATGTATTGCGCAAAAATTGGTGCTGCGAGCCATTCAGTTTTTTGAGAAAAAATGTTATTATAGTCACATAGAATTAAGAGAAATTGACGTACGATGAATTTTAGCCCTTTAGGACAGTTCTTAGCGAAAGTTTTTACGATATATAATGCAACTGTCAATACTACTCAAAATACCAAAACGCAGCAAAATACAAATTTGCTTGCGCAAAATCAAAATACTGCATTACTTAAAACTTCAATTTCGCTTGAGTCGGCTTTAACTGTTTCTCAGGCTGATTTACAGAATTTAACAGAAGCACAAACGACAAAATATCTCAAAGAAATTTTGCAGTTACCTAAAGATTTAACCCAACTAGTTGAAAGTCTCGCTGCTAATTCAAAAAATAACCTTGTTTCGGTAAATACATTGAAATCACTTTTACAAACAAGTGGGAAAGAAGCTTTGAATGAAATTGTAAAAACAATTTCAAAAATGAATCAACAAGGTGTTTATAAAACTGAGCAATTAAGCGAAATGATGAAGTTTATAAGCTCTATTATTCCAAATGCAGATACGCAAACAATACAAATACTCAAAAACATTATCTTGTTGTATTTACCTTGGCTACCTTTAGGTGCAAATATAGATTTTGAACTAAGACTAGGCGTGGAACAAAACGACGGCAGTGGCAGCGTAGATGACGATTGCATGACTATAATTATTCAAACCGTGAATTTTGGGTTAATAAAAATTCTTTTGATGATTGACAAAGAAGATAAAACTAAAGTTATGATGAAAATAAATTGCCCTAACGAATTTCCTAAAGTGGAACTGCAAAAACTTATGGAAACGCAAACACTTGCTTACAATGTCAAAACGTCTGTTGAATATAAAACAATTGAATTGCAACACCAAAAACTCAAAAATAATCAGCCACAAGTCGATATGCAAACTTCAAACGAAATAAATCCCTATTTGATGATTGCTGCTCAATCTATAATTAGACAAGTGGTCGACATTGACAAAAGATTTTCTAAAGGCGAAATCAAACGTGAAAAAATTGAATAGTTAAATTGCATATTTGCATTTCTTAATATTTTTATCGTATTTTGGCAATTTCTATACAAAAAAACACTTTATCTATGTAGAGAGTTATTTGTTATGTAAAAAAAGAAGGGCACATTGAGTTGTAATTGTTCAAACAATATAATGTGCCAGTTTGTCAAGACAACTTTTTTTCTAAAATCTCGTTATGCATAG
>CAZTVM010000105.1:0-5810 GCA_964617065.1 uncultured Muribaculaceae bacterium | reverse complement strand
CGACAAGCACAATAATTCACGAAAATTTTGTCGGGCAAGTATGCCCAACCGACAAAGCTCTATAATTCACGAAAAATTATTAACTATTAATAGTCAGTTGCCGCAGGCATAATCTGTAAGTTGGCTTTGACTAATTGCTGTGACTTTATTATGATGTATAAATGAAGAATAAAATTGAATTATTGATGCCGGCAGGCAATATAGAAAAAATGGATTATGCGTTTCAATACGGTGCAGACGCTGTGTATTTAGGAATGGTAGATTTCAGTTTGCGCTCAATGCGCAAAGGTGAAATTATAACAGCAGATAATTTAAAAAAAGCTGTTGAACTCGCTCATACATTGGGGAAAAAAGTTTATTTAACGTTAAATATTTTTGCTTTTAATGACGATATAAAGAATTTGCGTACATCTATTGAAGTGATTAAAGAAGCGAAGCCTGATGCTTTGATAGTGAGTGATTTTGGGATTTATAATATAATAAAAAAGGAATTGGGCGAAATTAGCTTGCATGTGAGCACTCAAACAAATACTTTAAACTACGAAGCAGTGCGTTTTTGGCAAGATTTAGGAGCGAGTCGTGTTGTATTGGCTCGAGAGCTGTCAATTCCGGAAATAGCTGAAATAAAAAACAAAGTACCAGAGATGGAGTTGGAAGTATTTGTGCATGGTTCGCAATGTGTTTCATTTTCAGGCAGATGTTTGTTAAGTGACTACATGACCAGCGGCGAGCGAAAAGCTAACCACGGCAATTGTTCACAGCCATGCCGGTGGAGTTATAAACTTTTAGAAGAAACACGCCCAAATGAATATTATGAAATTGAACAAAATGAAAGAGGCACGCATATACTCTCACCAAAGGATTTAGCGTTGATTGAGTACATACCTCAATTGATTGACGCAGGTGTAAATTCATTTAAGGTCGAAGGTCGCACAAAGAGTTTGTATTACGTTTCAGCGGTCGCAAAAACTTATAGAAAAGCGATAGATGAATATTTGAATAACGAAAAATCGGATTTTGAATTTTTAAAAAACGAGCTGGCAAAAGTAGGCAACCGTGGCTATACGACAGGTTTTTTCGTTGACAAAGATAATACTGATGGCTATAGTTACGATATTTCAAAGGGACTCGCAGGCGCTGATTTTTTGTGTGAATTTCTTGAAAAAAGAGGTAATTTGTTGAAAATTAAAACAAGAAACAAAATACTTTTGAATGACGATATCGAAGTAATCACGCCTGATGAGAATTTTGTTGCAAAAGTTGAAAAGATATACGATTTAAAAGATATAGAACTAGAAAATATAAAAGATGTCGCAAATACAAATGATGAGGTTTACGTAGAGATGTCAAGAATGCCAATAAACTGCAAATATGCATTAGGACGAACTATCGGAGTGAAAAACGTAAGATGATAATAAAACCTGACTATAACGTAAAAACACTGTTTAATATAGATATTGAGGCATTAAAACGTGAAGGCATTGAGTTATTATTGTTTGATTTAGATTCGACGATAATGGAGTCTAAAAGCTGCCGATACAGAGAAGATGTTTATAATTGGCTGTGTAAATTAAAAAGCAGTTTTAAGATTGCAGTTTTGAGCAATAATGAAAATGAAGACTATATTTCAAAAGTCAAAGAGCTGTCGTGCTTTGACGTAATTGGCTCCGCCCATAAGCCTTCAAGAAAAGTCGCAATAAAATATTTGGAGGAAGTCGGAATTTCAGCAGAGAAAACTGTCGTAATAGGTGACAGACCACTTACTGATATATTATTAGGAAAACGACTAGGTGCGAGAACTGTTTTAGTTGACTCATTGACGTATGAGACAGAGTCAAAAATTGTACGTTTTGTGAGAGCGCTTGAGCGAATTTTTATTAAAAAATAAAGAACTATACAATACTTTTTTGTAAACGTTCTGAACGATTTTCACTTAAAATACTTCTTAGCTTCATGATAGCCTGTGAGTGTAGCTGACAAGCACGAGATTCAGAAACATCAACAATTTCACCAATTTCCTTGAGAGTCATATTTTCATGATAGTAAAGCAAAAGAATAGTTTTTTCTCTTTGAGGGAGTTTGTTCAGAGCTTTTTGCAATTCTTGTTTAGAGTCCTTTAACTCCATTTTGTCAAGAGGTAAAATATTAGACTCATCTTCAATAGTATCAATAACTTCGAGTGAATCATCCGAAGCACCTTTTTTGTCATAAAGAGAAGTAATAGTAGCGTCTTCAGCGAGAATAGCATTGACTTTGTCAGCAGTAATTCCAAGGACTTCTGCAATTTCCGAGGAAGTTGGTTGTCTACCTAATTTTTTACGTAAATTTTCTGAGGTTTCTTTAATTTCTTTAATTTTTTTTCTGACATTACGTGGCAAAAAATCTTGATTTCTGATTTTGTCAATTATATTGCCTTTAATTCTCATGAGTGCGTAGGTTTCGAATTTAGAGCCACGAGAAAGAGAATATTTTTCAACGGCATCAATTAAGCCTTCAACCCCGTAGCTGGCGATATCTTCTATTGAAAAGCTAGGGGGCAAATTAATTTTTACACGACCTACAACATATCTGGTGAGATAGATGTATTGAACTATGAGCTTGTCTCGCAGTGATTTGTCTTGTTTGTTTTCCATGTAATCAGCCCAAAGTGACGCTAACTCCTCGTCCGAGATACGCTTAATATTATTATAAGAAGTAAATTCATTTGTATCAGTCATTTATATCCAAATTCCCCGAGTGGCACGCACATAGCCTACTATAATTGTATTTGTAAACACAATTAAGTAATCATTTATATAGATGAAAAAATAGAATTAAATTTACTTTGAGAATATGTAAAGAGAGAGTTCGTAAACTATATACCGTTACTTTAACTTGCCGCCAACAACAGTGTTGTAAAAATTTTCAGCGTTTTTAAGCGAAGTTTCTATTTTTTTAAAAGTCGGAGTAATAAAAAAAGCTCGAGAATTTTGAGTCATGACTCCTTTATGACCGTCTTTTGTGGTTTTATCACCACGGTAAAGAATGACAGACAAAGCAGACTGGTTCTCATGATTTAGCGAAGCATGCATGTCAACAAGCGCACCGTCATGAGAAACGACTTTAGTTTTAACCCCCATGGATAGTATTTTACCTGAAGAATCTTGAGTAGTTCTTTGTGAAATACCTGGTATAGTACGTTCTTTAGTGACAGTACGTATTTTAGACCAAAAGCCTAAAAAGTTTCTTTTATAGCCCTGATATACTTCCTTTTGGCAACCATCAGACGTATAAACATGGCGAACAACCAAGTTTCGCTTATTTTTTGACAGAAAATTAGTAACTGAATCAGGAGTGAGTGCAGAAGTTAATTTAGGAATTTTCATTTTATACCTCAATATATTACGATATTACTACAGTTTATAGAAAACCTCAAAAAAAATAAAGTTACAAAATAAAAATTTATATTTTACAAATATTAACTAAATACTATTGGATATTGTGAGGATTATTTTCTTCAAAAAGAGGATAGCCAGTAAGAACAGCTTTGGCTGATATAATACCTGCATCAAAAAGTAATTTAATTTGTGCTTTATTAAAGCTTACTACAGAACTGATGTACTCTTGTCTTGCGGTAGTTTTTGTATTTTGAGCTTGTAAAACGTCGAGAAAAGTATTTTCACCTATTTCCCAACGGACCATCGCGTTTTTCAGTCCTTCGTCACCTGCTGCGACTTCTTTTTTGGCAGCTTCAATTCTTTCAATCGAGGTTCGTGACTCATAAAAAGAATTCAAAATATGTTCTTTAATATTTCTTTTCAGTTGAATTAAAATATTTTCTTGTTCAGCGATTTGGGCATCAACAGATTTTTGTGCAGTATATGTCCCAATGCCAAGATTTTTACCTAGGTGAAAATTTGCAACTATACCTATAGTATTGTTACTTCTAAAACGTTCGCCTAAAAGTCCAAGATATTCATGAGTGTAATATGCGGATACAGTAGGTGCATAGTCTGAGTATACAGCCAGTTTTTGCTGTTTTAGGGAAGCGATTTTTTTTTCTTGTGCTTTTACGTCCTCTCGAGCTGAAAGAGCTAGTTTGTATAAATCTTCAATAGAAAACTTTTCATCAATTAAACGGATAGTATTGATATTAATTTCGTAAGGATAAATAGGTTCAAGCACTTCAATGCCGATTATATTAGCCAATTTAGCTTGTTCTAGTCTTAGACTGTTATAGGCTGTGATAAATTCACGTTTCCCTTCTGCTACTTGTGCTTCTGCACGAAGAATATCAAATTTTGTACCAATACCTATTGCGTACCTTCCTTGTGTTATTTTCAGTTGGTGTTCTCTTTCAATCAAATTTATTCGAAGAACTTCAAGTTCTAGTTTTTTTGCCAAAAGATTATAGTAATTAGTAGATGTATACAAAATGGTCTCGTCTTTCGTAAAATTCAATTCATGCCGAGAGGCGTTATAAATATTTTTAGCGGATTTTGAATTAAAAAATAATTTTGCAAAATTAACTTGAAGCCAACCAAAAGAAAAATCATTAATAATTGGAGTTTCAGTCAATTTATCCAATAAAATAGTACCAACTAAATATTCACCAGAAATACGTCTCAAAGTGTACTCATAGTATAAATTCGGTACAAATTGGCTATTAGCATTGTAGTAAGCCCATTTTTTAGCCGTATAAATATTTTCAGAAATCTTTATATCGTAGTTATTTTCTAATGCGAGTTCTAAGCATTTTTTTAAATTTGTATATTCTAAATCAATGTTTAAATTGTGAGAAATTTCAATATCTAAGAGTTCTTGGACTTTTTCTTGGTGAAGATTATCTTCACCAGTCAAATCTTCGACGAAGCTTTTGTCTTCATTTTCCCAAATAGTATCGATTGTTTCCGTTTCATCAGCGAATACTAATTGAGAAAAAAAAACTAATAAAAA
Organism: uncultured Muribaculaceae bacterium; assembly: GCA_964617065.1. Taxonomy (GTDB): domain Bacteria; phylum Cyanobacteriota; class Vampirovibrionia; order Gastranaerophilales; family Gastranaerophilaceae; genus JAVBNU01. The sequence goes on along the minus strand of CAZTVM010000105.1, from coordinate 875 downwards.
AATTATGCACAGAAAAAATCGTTTCATTTTAAAATATTATTTCAAATTTAAAAAAAAATGATAGGCGATTATACTTAGCCGTTTTGGCTATATTAAATAGAATTTTTGTTCAAAAGTTCACTGACGTAGTGTAGGTAAAGCTCTTGGTCGAAATCATTTTTCTGGAGATAAGCGTCCGCTGAGATTTCAGAATAATCGAGAGCGTCATCGTCAATATTAGACTTTATAGCGAGAATAGGGATTTTATTGTAATTTTCATTAGTTTTCATAAAAGCAATTAGGTCAAAATTTTCAGAGTTTTGAGTTTTTAAGTCTAGAATTATCAGATCGAAATTCTGTTTTTTCAAAAATTCAAGAGCTTCAAGCACATTAGGAGTCGTTTTAATGTTGTAATTCATCGCAACCAAAATATTTTTCAGCATAATAGTAACATTTTGCGAATTATCTATAATTAATATTTTATACTCACTGTTACTTTTAATATTCAGCATTTTTTTTATTTTATTACGGCTTTGTGAAGGCAAAAAAGTATCAACATTAAAAATACTTTTCAGAATATCAGAGATATTAAGAATAAAGCAAACTTTGCCTGTAGAAAGGGTAGTAAGACCCAAAATATTTTTTAATTTAAAAATTGGAGGAGAAAATTTCTTTTGTAAAATTTCCTGATCGCCTTCCAGTTTGTCGATAATAATGCCTGCTAATAAGTTATCAGCTTCAATAATAACAATAGTAAGTTTTTCAGTATCAGTTTGTTCTTGTAGACGCATTTGCAATATATTTGATAATTTAAATATAGGAATTACATTGCCCTTATATATAATGGAGTCATTACCGTCTTTAATAAAGATAGTAGAAGAAGAAATAAAAAGAAA
>CAZTVM010000104.1:0-5811 GCA_964617065.1 uncultured Muribaculaceae bacterium | reverse complement strand
ATCAAAAAAGCGGAGTCCTTGCCACCAGGGCATAGTATTTAATTGTCAAAATGGATATGCGTACCGACTACGCAAGGATAATAATATTATAAAAAAAAAATATTGTCCAGAGTTTTAAAAAGATTTTATTTCATTTCTTACGATATTTTCAAATTCATTTAAAAGTTCATTTTCAGAGATTTTTTTAATTATTTGACCTTTTTTAAAGATATACCCTTCATTAATGCCTCCGGCAATACCATAATCAGCGTGAGATGCTTCACCGGGACCGTTGACTGCACAGCCCATGACTGCGATTGTTAGAGGTTTATCAATATCAGCCAATTTATTTTCAACTTTTTTAGCTAAATTAATCAAATCTATTTGACAACGTCCGCAAGTAGGGCATGAGACAAAGTTTATTCCTTTTTGTCTCAAATTTAATGATTTTAAAATTGCATAACCGGCATGTATTTCCTCGATAGGGTTTTCAGTCAAAGAAACTCTAATGGTATCACCAATACCTTCAGCGAGGAGGGCGCCTAAACCCACTGCTGACTTAACCAAACCACCTTTGAGTGTTCCTGCTTCGGTTACACCTAAATGTAGAGGATAGTCGACTTTTTGCGCCATTAAACGATAAGCCTCAATTGTAGTCAAAACGTCACTTGATTTTAGCGAAATTTTAATCAAATCGAAATCATTTCGTTCGAGAATTTCAATGTGTTTCATTGCGCTATTGACCATTTTTTCAGAAAGAGGAATATCCATAGTTTTCAAACTTTTTTCTAGTGAGCCTGCATTTATGCCTATTCTAATAGGTGTTTTGTTGATTTTAGCTAATTGAACAACTTTTTTCACGTTCTCATTGCTGCCGATATTTCCCGGATTAAGTCTAAGTGCGTCAACGCCGTTTTCAATACATTTAATTGCTAAACGGTAATCAAAGTGAATATCTGCTACTATTGGTATTGGAGAAGATTTTTTAATTTCTTTTATGGAGTCAGCAGCAGTGCTGTCCAAAATTGCCAAACGAATAATGTCACAACCGACTTCAGCAAGCGCCTTAATTTGTGTTAAAGTCGTTTTTGCGTCACGAGTATCTGTATTGCACATTGACTGAACGCTTACGGGGGCGTTATCTCCGATTTTTACGTTACCAATTTGAATTTGTTTTGTTTTTCTTCTTTTTATCATAGTTCTGTTCTCTTTTTGCTATAATTGAATTATACTGCAAACTACAAAAATGAGGTAAAATTATGAAAATAGCTGTTATATCAGACATTCATGGGAATTTGTCAGCTTTAGAGGCTGTGTTAAAAGATATAGAAATTGAGGACTGTGACAAAATTTTTTGTTTGGGTGATTTATCGCTTGCGGGGGCAAGTCCTTCAGAGATAATTACAAAAATACAAGAGTTAATGAACTCCAGAGATTTTACTATTATCCAGGGTAATACTGATGAACTAATAGCTAATGGTGATAAGAAGACCATAAATTTTCTAAAAGAAAAAATGCCAATTATGGGGAACGCTTTGGAGCTGGATATAGATACAATTTCTGAACAACAAAAAGAATTTTTAAGAAATTTGCCAAAAACAAAAGAAATTAATATTAATGGCATAAAAATATTTTTAGCACATGGTTCACCGAGATTAAACAATGAAAATATCACACCTGATTTACCGTTAGAAAAAGTAGAAGAAATGATTTCATCAACAGCTGCTGATTTGATTTTAGTGGGGCATACACATGTTCCTTGTGGTTATCAAACAAACACCAAACAAACGGTAGTAAATGTCGGCAGTGTAGGTCGTCCACTCACACCTGAGCCAAATCCGTGTTATGCGATTATAGAAATTGATGAAAAAAAGACAAAAAGTTTTTCAATAAGACATAGTTTTATAAAATATGACAATAAAAAAGAGTCTGATTTGTTACGAAAACGGAATTTTGTTGGTTCTGAAAAAATTGCAGAAATGTTAATCAATCCTACAGAGCGTTATCCTAAATAAGTAAAATATTTTGTCTGAAAACATTGATGTAACTTTTTATTCAAATGCTTAGGCTGATAGACTAATGAATTTGTATACAAATGTGGAATATGAAAAAATTTAAGATTTTCACTATTATATGAATAATACATATTCCACTCTCACTCGTGAACTGTTTTCAGACGACCGTAAGGTCGTTTTTTTTAAATTTTATCGTAAACTCTTTTAATTTCTTGGATATCTTTCCACATCAACCATTTAGGACTACCTTTAGCATGTGACTCATTTCGTAGGAGGTAAGAGGGGTGAAAAATAGGCATAATTTTAACACCTTCAAAACCGTTGGCGTTTTCAAACCACTTACCTCGTACTTTTGTGATGCCGCCAATGTCGCCTAATATTGAATTCACGGCTACTCCGCCGCACAAAAGTATTATTTTCGGTTTCAAAATAGATATTTGAGCATCTAAATACTCACGGCAAGCATTTTTTTCCTGCGGTAAAGGAGTTCTGTTTTCAGGAGGACGGCATTTTATTGTATTACAAATATAAGCATCTTTTTGTCTAGACAAATTAACAGACTCAAAAATTTTATCTAAAAGCTGACCGGCTTTTCCGACAAATGGTAAACCTTTTTTATCTTCCCAAAATCCCGGGGCTTCACCTATTAGCATAAGTTTATTATTAGCTATGCCATCTGAGAATACGATATTTGAACGAGTTTTAGCAAGTTCACATTTTTGGCAATTTAAGCATTTATTTTTGATTTCAAGAAGTTCTTTTTCCATATCTAAAATACTAGCAAATATATTAATAAAAGTAAAAATTTCAGTAGATAGTGACAACGAATTATTTTTATATTATTTGTATAAACAAGGAACGCATCGAGAATGAAAGTTTATCAGAATGTTTAAAATCAATAACATTTCATTTAAAAATAATGCATCAACGACTGTGTTGGAGCAGAAATCTGAACCTCTTAAAAAAAACACTCCAAAAAGAGTTGCGACAGATGAGGAAAAGCGGGCAAAGTTAAATGAAATGAGGTACAACGATCCCCTTCAAAGGTGGCCGCTAAAAAGTTTGTCATTTTCCAACGAAATTGGTGCAGCAATTAGTGAAATTGCGCCCAAATTGGGCACTCTTTTGTGGGTTCCTACAATATTATATTTTGGTGCAGATATTTATGACAAATACAAAAATGACAAACAATCATATTCGCCAAGCAAGAAACGAGGCACTGAACAAGCTATATTTCAAGCATTTTCAGGAATTGTTCTGCCCACTGCAGCAGTTGTTACAGGTCAAAAACTTATGAGTCCTCTTGGCAAGTTGTTTAGTGACAAGTTGAGTCTTAACCAAAAAGATGCTGCTATACATACGCTTTTGGATTTTATGGAACAGGAAAAATTTAAAGATTATACCAATAATGTAAGTGGTTATAAAAATAAATTCCATAAATTTATTGAAAATCGTATTACATATATAAATGATGAAAGAGCGATGACCAATCCTGTTAGTAGATTTTTCAAAAATATTTTTGGGTGTTATTCTCTTGCTAACGCAAAAAAAGGACAATTATCCAAATATCTAGACCAAAATATAGACAAACTATTTGCAATAAGAGCAGATTTAATGAAAAAAAAGAAAAATCAATTCTTGCCTAATAGTTTGTTCCGAGCATTTCAAAAGCAAGAAGCTACTTTTAAACAAAAATATATGAATGACTACTTAGCGCATTCTGCGAAATTAACTTTAAAAAATTATGAAAAAGTTTTGTTATTTCAAAACAAACTGATAAAAACGGCAGGCGGTTTTATAGTTTTAGGACTAATGCTTGAGCCTATAAGTAAGTTTACTGAACATGTCATAATAAAAAAATACGTTGATCCAAGCATAGATACTTTAGATGAAAAAATTCATTCCGATGTTTTCCAAAAAAATTTCCCGATAAAATTTAAAAAGAAAAATTTTTAATTAAATAAAAATATTACATTTTACTGTTAAAACTGGCTTTTTCTTGCCCTTCTCTCATTATTACACCTAAATTGTGAATGCGACCTTGCCATTTAACAGTTTCGCTTGCAACTTCACCTGAAAAAACACTATCTACTTCTGGTGAGCCTATAGATTCCAAAATATTTTCAAACAGTCCTTCGACTTTGTTTGAAATATGTTGTATACGCTGAGATAATGTCAAATCCCCAAAATTTATATTGATTTCATTAATATTGTTAGTCATGTCAAATTCCTATTCACTAAACAAATTTACATTCATAGGATTATCAAAGTATTCTAACACCGGCTCCCATAAGTTAGTAATAGCTGTGCTCAAAGTTTCTTTTGAAACAGTTTTTTGTTGGTTACTTGACGTCGAATTATAAATTTGCCCCCAAGCATTGTTTATCCCATTTATCATTCTGAGTTCCTTTTATTTGCTCGCAATTGTATATCGGCAACGCAGATTAAAACTTTAATATTTTCTAATAAAAAGTAAACAATTTGTAACAATTTTTAATATAAAATCAGTTCAGATGACCACCTTTTGAGTAATAAACTGAGCAAAATAAACCTGTGCCTTTTCGTGAGCAGTCTTGCTTTATTGCATAATAATTTTCACCGTAACCAAACGGCTCCACCTTACTCCTGTATATATTAAAACCAAAAATATCCTTACCAAATTTATTAGGCAATTCATAGCCATTGACATCGAAATATAATCTATCACAAGGTATATTTTTGTCATTACATTTGTCAGTAATATGTGTAAAACCTATGATTTCGTCGCCTTTTTCCACAATTTTACTGATATAATCCAGAGAATTTTTAGGTACTGTTTTGTTATTTAAGTATCGGTAGGTGTAATTTTTCGTATCAATTTCTTTTATATTTTCATCATTCAAGTACTTCAAATAATGTTTAAAAATTTCATCTTCGCTGACTTTTTTGTCCCCATCTAAATCCTTTATAAAATCGTTATGCGTTACCTTGAACACTGAAAAAAAGTATTTTGTATTTGTTTCTACTTGTATCCATTTTGAAATAAATTGCGCTTGTTTCGAGTCATCAATAACAAACGGAATAAAAATAGCTGCTATAACTGACACAAGTAAACAATTACTATAATTTCAACTAATGTAAATGCTTTTTTCAACGTATTACCTCGATTTATAATTAAGCTATATCAAGCCTTTTTTTAGCTTTTACAAGTGACTCATATACCCACTCAGGTATAAAGTTTTTACCCATAATTATATTTCCGTTGTTCGGATTTGGTGAATGAAAATCTGAGCCACCTGTTACAATCAGACCCAATTTTTCAGCCAACGTAAAATAATACTCTACCATAGCCGGAGAATGTTTACGATGATACGCTTCAATTCCGAGCAGACCACACTGCATTAATTCTTCAATAATTTTTTCCGCTATATCAATATCACATGGATGTGCAATTACAGGAACTCCTCCTGCATGATAGATGATTTCGACGGCATCATGCGGAGTGACTGTTTTTCTTTGTACGTAAACACTTGAACCGTCATGAATGTATTTTGAATACGCTTCAATCACGCTGCCTGTTCCTTTTGCCATTGTTATTGCTTTTGCGATATGTGGTCTACCAATACTACCGCCAACTGCAACAAGTGACTTAACCATATCAAATGAAATTTTTATGCCTTCTTTTTTATTCAGTAAAGCAATAATTTCATTTGTTAACAGATACACTAAAATGTTTAACATAAGTGTTGAACCGTAGATATTTAACTATACTATATCTGATTTATAAATTTTTTACATTAATAATGAATAATTGACATTTTATCCTTAAAATCACTAC
>CAZTVM010000103.1:3374-5891 GCA_964617065.1 uncultured Muribaculaceae bacterium | reverse complement strand
ACGAGAAGGTTTTATACGTCTTTTCGAATGTCAGCCTGATGTAATTATATCTGATGTAATAATGGATGAAGTTAATGGCTTTCAGTTTTGCAAATTAGTAAAAAGCAATGTAATTTTACGTTCAATACCTGTTGTTATTTTTACTGCCTCGATAGATGTGTATTTTAATTCATTTTGGGCAGAAAAGGTTGGAGCTGATAGTTTTGTAGACAAAGATATCGATATCAAAGACATTTCAGAACTTGCAATGGGAATACTTGAAAAGAATCCTGTTTCTAAAGAAACAAAGGCTATAATCGAACAAAATAAAGAAAAAGCAGAAAAAATATTTGATGAACAAATGATACTATCAGAAAAGGATTGGATGAAAGCAGTTATCCTTCAAGAATTTAAGCGTATAAGCAAATACATAGAGTCTACAGACGATTTAATAAAAAAGTTGTTTGACATGCTATCATTGATATTGAACTATAATCTTTGTTTCATCATGTTCAACAAGGAAGATGAATTTCATAATGTTAATTTGTATGCAAATGTAAATTACAAAGATATAAGTACAAATCTATTGAATGAAATCGCAACTAAATTTGTAGAAGATAATTTTGCAGCAGGAAAAAAAACAAATGTAATTTTGCATAAAAGCATAGTACAACCTGAGAATACAATAAAGAAAATAAAAGAATATAAAGAGCCGATATTAATACCGATAAAAAATGATGACAGAATTATGGGCATGGTCGGGTTTTATTATGTATCAGAAAATAATCTTGCAGACATAAGTTATTTTAATGATTTAATTTTTGAGTTAACATCACTGCTGCAAAGTAAAGTATACATAGATAATATTAGTTTTTTGGCATATAAAAACATCAAGTTAGGATTGTACAATAAGTCGCAATTACTAGAAACATTAACAAGTGAGTTGCTGAGATGTGAGTTAAACGGTTCATCGGTAAGTTTAATCGTATTTTCATTTGCGAATTATAAAGATATAAAAATGAAGTACGGAGTGGATATAGCTAACTTTTTAATAAAAAAAGCTATAGAATTAATAACTTCATCATTACGTTTTCCTGACAAAGTTTATCGTTACGACCATGAGACGTTGTTAATCATCATGCCTAGTGCTAATGCAGAAAAAGCGCAAATTCCAGTCGGTCGTATTACATCATTGATTAACGGTTACAATATTGATTTCGGAGAAAAGGATTTTCTTGTAATAACCAACGCAGTGATAATAGATAACCACACGCAATGTAATACAGCTGAGCAGATGTTAGACAAAGTTATCAATACATATCATGAAGTGGTGAATAATTCTGAAAGCAAATTGGTAGTATGTGACAATGGCAATGCTTGAGAATATTACAATCAGAGACGAAAGCAAATATGTTTTATTTTTGGTTGAAAGCAAAAGATATGCTATTTCAGTGCAGCATGTATTGGAAGTTTTACGTCTGCCGGAGTTAGAGTTCCCTGAAAAATTACCAAAGTTTATTTGTGGTTTACTCAACTACAATAATATGGTAATAAATATTGTTGATATATATGCTATATTGGGAAATGAAAATAAAACATACACATTAAATAATCAATTACTAATGGTTAAAACGGACGAATCTATATTGGGTATTATTATTGACGAGGTCATTGATTTAATATCGATTTCGCCAACTAATATTCAGTCTAGACCATATAATGCAGCGACTAATTTTGTGACTTCTATTACTTATATAGACAGTGAAATGGTTTTTATACTTGATTTGCGAGCGATAGAAAAATTCATTAAAGACAATTCAGAATTCAATAATGAAAATAATACAGGCAGTCAATTTCAAAAAGATGCCGATTCTAAAGGGATATTAGCCGAAAGAAAAAAATATTTGACTCAAAAAAGCGATTACATCAATCAACAGACTTTTTTCGACGAAAAGCAATATATGTGGTTTACTATAGGAAATTACAATTATTGTTTAGACATTGAGTATGTGCGAGAACTAGTAAAAAAAGAGGCAGTAGATGTTACTGAAATACCTTGTACGCCTGATTTTCTGTATGGGGTTATGCCTTTTAAAGGTGATTTCATAAGCGTAATAGACTTGTCTAACTTTTTGGGAATAAGTGAAACTAAAAAAAACGAAGTAGAATATAGCAAAATTATTGTATTAAATGTTGCAGATTTTAAAATGAGCTTTTGGGTAGAAGAAGTCAAAGACATATTAAAGTTTTCCTCTGATGACATTAAGCAGTCTTATAATGAAGTAAATAAATCCAAGTATATTTCAGGAGAATTTTTAAAAAATAATAAATTATTTCAAATTCTCAATATTAGGGCAATTTTACAAAACAAGCAGCTTTATATCGATGAAAGTTTGTAATAAGTTTTTTTATTTTAACTCGGATTTTAGCGTAGTAATTTCATTTTTAATTTTTTGCATGTGCTCTATAATCAACTTTTCTTGATTTTCGTCTATCAAGTTTCGCAAAGTTAGAGTAACATACTTTAGAGTAAGATTT
>CAZTVM010000103.1:0-3364 GCA_964617065.1 uncultured Muribaculaceae bacterium | reverse complement strand
GAGTGTTTCTTGTTTTTTAGCAATTTCAGTTAAAAGTTGATTGTTTTTTTTGAGAATCTCATTTTCTATGCGCAAATTTTCATTTTGCTCATGCAAAGTCATTCTTTTTTTTGCAGAAAAATTCAAATCTTTATTAAAAAATAATCCGGTATTGTTGATTGATAATATTTTCATATTTTCCCCTTGTTCTCTTATACGCATAAAAAAAACAAACATAATAAAATTTGCTAGAAAAAGACGAAATTTTTACAAAAGAAAGGAGATTAAAAGTGAAATTGAAAAACACAATAACTGGTAATACGTTTTTTATAAGCTTGAAAGAAGGAAAAAAATTACTGGAAAGATATGACTGTTTTGATGTTATAGACGCAAAAACATCGGAGGAAAATATGATAAAAGAAATAAAGAAAAGTCATTTAAGTATACAACAAAAAGTATTCGGTGATAAAAAACACTAAGTAAGCAAAAAAATGAAGGAAAGGAGCGACAATGAGTGTAACACTTTTAGATATTTATAACAAGGTAACAGGGCAATCTTGGTCAATTTACAACACAGGTATAGAAACAGCAGATGAAGTAGACAGTTCAGTTTTGAATGCTATACAAAAAGCACTAAAAGTAATCTGGTTAGGACATTCTTATTGTTTTAGATTAAAAAATAAAGAAATAAAGCTAATCAGCGGTGAATATAAATATAATAGACCCAGCGGAAATATTGTGAACAGCGGCGTAAGACTACTTGAAAAAAATACAATATTAAAGCCAACAATATACACGAAGATAAAAGATAACTCTTACGGTGAACCTAAATATTTTTACATAAAATACAACAAATTGTGCGTATCACCAATACCCGAGAAGGATTATACAATATCGGTGGATTATAATACATTTTATCTTGGGAAAACGGCGACAGGTAGTTCAATATACAATTTAAAAGAATTGACAGATGAGTTAGATATACCTGAAATGTTTGAAGATTTATTTATAAATACGTTAATCAATAAATCAATGCTAAACGCACTGGCATCTGGGAAGTCAGAATTATATGAGCCCTATTTGCAACAATTTATAGAAACATACAAGTCTTTAGTATTAAATACGTCTGGATTAGATATAAATATGGAGATTAATTGGTAATTATGAGTAGAATTTTATGTAACAAATTTGGCGGAATACGAGAAATAACACCTGCATTTGGTTCAAATATAATCACAGCACAGGACATGCAGAATGTTGAGTTGTATTTTACTGGAATTAACGAAGGTGTCGGAATACGAACACAAAAGGGGAACACAAATATTTCTGCAAGCTTAATTCCTGCTGAAGAAATGATTGTCAACATATTTGAGAGTGTACAAAATCAAGTGACATACTTTTTTATCCATACTGTCAGTTCGACAGAGGGCAAGGTTTATTTATTCAACGGAACAACTGTGGTAGAGAAAATTAGCGGTCTAAGTGTAACAGATGTTAGCGAGGGAGTCGACTTTTCACAAGGATATAGAGATTTATTTATATTTGCAAATGGGGTTGATGATTTACACTATATCGAAATGGGAGCTACTCCGGAAAGCGGAACAATAAGCGCTGAAGATAGCGAAGAACGAGAAATAAAAGGTTTAGGGTTAACCAATTATAGTGGCAGAATTTGGACATTCGTCGATAATCGTCTTCATTATTGCGTGACATCAAATGTATTTGACTGGTCTACATCTGATATATCAATAAAAACGTCAGCAGGTTATATAGAATTTCCAAAAAAAATCACAGCTATATGTCCTTATTTATCTTCAATTGCAGTATTTTTCAGTGACAGCAGTGTCATCGTTACCGGTACTTACCCATTTGAAGCCACTGAGGATTCTCCAGGAGGTTGTGCAGGTTATAATTCACTCGTATTTCACGGAACTGATTTATATTTTTACGATGATAGCAAAAAAGGCATTTTTTCCTTTCAACAAGTGATTTTAGGAAATAAAACTTTAGGTAATAATATTGCACTCAATATTGCTAAAACACTAAATTCACTTGATAGAAGTAAGCTAAATCAAATAAAAATGATTTCAGTAAATTACGACGATAGAAATGAAGTTTGGTTAATATTGCCGACAACTGATACACATTCAACAATATTAATATACGATGACAGAACAGGTGAATGGGTAAAAAGAGTTTCTCAAAAAATAACATGCGCAAAAATGATTAATAACCAATTATATTCTGCGACTTCAAATAAAATACTACGAGAATATCAGGGGAATAATTTTGATGGAGAGTTTATAGCCTCATATTATAAAACATCAGCTTATAATGAAAATTCTTTTAATACACTAAAAGGATTTTGGGCTCCCCCTCGAATATCACTAAATGCAGCAGATAATATATTTTGGGTCAAATATAGAAAAGATTTAAAAGTATTTGATGATATCAAAGATAAAAAAATCAGCGCAGAATACAAAAACTACCATGTGTGGAATGTTTCAGATTGGAACACAATGTACTGGTACTCATCATCAGCCGTTAGCATTATTTGCAACCTGCCTAAGCCCTCTGTATTCAAGGTTTTGGAAATAGATTTTTACACAAAAGAGCTTGGCGAGGGCTTTTCAATACAAAATATAGAGTTTTCTAACATACAAATTATACAGTCTTAGACTCACTTTTTTCAAAACAATCAGCTAAAGGACTGCGAGAAAGCCCATTTTTAGGAATAAATTCTTTTTGAAGATGAGTAACAGGAATAGCAGAACTGGTTTCTGTTCCTGCTATCGCTGCATTTGCATCATTCATATATGGATTCAAAGATGTATACTTAGGTAAAACCGTACCAGGTTGCGCAGATGGTTGAACAGACATAACTAAACTTTTCCTTTCACGTAAATACTAAAACCTAAACTTATAAATTTATAAAAACAATTTTTAAATAAAAAATGCTAAATTGTAACAAAAAAAACGGCTCGATTGTGAGCCGTGATGGATAGAATTAGTATTACGGAGTTTATAGAGGAGTTTACATTTGGTTTAATGTTCGTGAAAAAAAAATATTGCTAATTTTGTTTTTATATTTTAACATTCTGTAACATTATTCGGTGATTAAAGAAATATCAACTTTATAAGTATTTGCGTTGCATTGCTTGTCATCACAGGCTCGGTAGCGGCTGATTGGTGTGTAAAAACGCCCATTATTCGTCATGCTGAACTACTTTTGACTACTTTTGTTGTTGAGGCTTAGCGAAAACGTGCAAAAAGTCTGGTTTTTAACAGTATTTTGCCAGTGTGTTGGCTCGATAATAAAATCAAGGAGAAAATATGCAGAAAGAATATCATATATTAAGTTTGAGCGGTGGCAAAGATTCGACTG
>CAZTVM010000102.1:0-5911 GCA_964617065.1 uncultured Muribaculaceae bacterium | reverse complement strand
TAAATGGAAAAGAAATACGATAAAACATTACAATTACAACAAAATGCTCCAATAGGCGTCTTTGACTCAGGCGTTGGCGGTTTGACAGTGCTGAAAAGCATGATAAAAGTTCTGCCTGATGAAAAATATATTTATTTCGGTGATACATTGAATTTACCTTATGGCTCAAAGTCGAAAGACGAGTTAGTCGTTATTGTCAAAAATATCATGAATTTTTTTACTGAAAAACATGTTAAAGCTGTTATAATGGGCTGTAACACGACGTCAGCCGTAGTTTATGAGGAAATCAAAAATGATTATGATTTCACAATTTATCCTGTAATTCAGTGTTCATGCGAAAATATTTTGAAAAACAATAATTACAAAAAACTTGGCGTTTTTGCTACACAAGCTACAGTAAACTCAAAAATGTATACTAAATCACTAAAAAAAATTAATAAAAATATTGAAGTAGTTGAGATAGCTTGCCCTGAATGGGTTAAGATTGTAGAAAGTAATATAGCTGACGATAAAAATAATGTTGAATGCATAAAAAATTACTTAGAAAAAATAAATAATTCGGGTGTCGAAAAAATTATACTGGGCTGCACCCATTATCCGTATTTAATGAAAATTTTTAAACAATTCGTTCCTGAAAATAAATTTATTAATCCAGCAAACAGTTTCACGAATTACATAAAAAGCGATTTAATTTCTAAAAATTTGATTTCACAAAAAAAAGACTCTGAAAATGAATTTTTCGTCACCTCTAATCCTGTGGATTTTGTTCAAAACAGTAAGTTATTTTTGGAAATAAAAAAATTACCAATTCTAATTAAAAATATTAAATAATTTATCTCTGATTTTTATAATCTTCCTTAATGTGTTCAAAAATTTAAGCAAACTTTAAAAAATAAGTCTTGACGAATTGGCACACTATACGCATGAGGAATGTTTTTTTTTTCATTTTAAAAATTTAATGATTTATAAAATGGCGAAATAATATTTTTCGTCGGAAATAGAGAGGAAAAATGTATATTAAAAGTAAAATCACTGTATTTTTATTAATTGTAATAAGCTTGCTCATTAAGCCAGTTTTTGCTACTGAGCAAATACAGTCTTCAGCAATTTATCCTGATTATGCGTACGAGTTTTTGGGTGAGGACAAATATGAAAAATTTAATCGAAAAATGTTTAAATTTAATCAAAAATTAAACAAATTTATTATATTTCCTGTGCACATGACGTGGGCTTCAATCATGCCTAAGTACGGAATGGACAGAATTAAAAATGTTTATACAAATATAGAATATCCTAAAAGGCTTGCCAGTTCGTTATTGCAAAAAGATTTTAAAGCGACAAAAAGTGAAACTTTGCGTTTTTTGGCTAATTCGACAATAGGACTAGGTGGTCTGTACGACCCGGCAAAAAGTTTATTCAAAATACAACCTGCAGAAGAAGATATGGAACAAGCCCTCGCAAAATGCAAAATCAAACGTGGGAGTTACTTGGTTATGCCTGTTTTATCGTCATGCAGTGCGAGGAGTATTGTCGGTAAATTGCTCGAATGTCCGCTAGACCCTTCGTTGTACTTTGCGAGCCCGATTACAGCACTTGTTAAATTTGGTCTGGTTGTCAACAAAACTGCTTATATGCAGCCATTGAGTAAAATGTTAGAATTTACATACGCAGATCCTTACGACATCACAAAAAAGCTTTATGGAATCGAACGTTACATAAAAACTGCAAATCTCGACCGAGAAAATTTAATTGATAACACAACTCAGCATGTAAATGCTCCTAACATAATTGATGAAGGAGGTTTCGTCACGTCGACGAATGAAAAAACAGCTTTGGCAGAAGTCGATAATAGCGTTTTGGAAATAAAAAAAGAACCTGATGGCAGCAAAAGTGCAGATATTGATAATTTAAAATTGGAAAAAACTCAACCTAAAATTCAGCTAAATGCTAAAATTAAGGATAATATTGTCATTTTGCAAAATAACAATCTAGTTCCTGACTTAATCTTGCAGGAATACAATCCACAACATCCGGTAGTCGATTCAATGCGTACTGCATTATTCGATTTACCGGGAGTTGACGAGTCTATTTGGTCTGAGATTTCGCTGTGGAATAGGAGCTTTAGTAATCGACTTAAAACGGATAAGGTTAATATAACTAAAAATAGACCTGACTACAAATATCGTTATATTTTGCAAAAGGACAAAAACGCACCTGTTGCAATAATTTACCCATCTATAGGTGAAGGTATTATGTCGCACCATTCTGTTGTTTTCGCAAAATTATTTTACGATGAAGGTTATTCTGTCATAATACAGGGCAGCCATTTCCATTGGGAATTTGTAAACAGCATGCCTGATGGGTACAAACCCGGCATACCTGCGCAAGATATTGCTCATTTGAAAAATGTGACTGCTCAAATACTCGCAGAAATAAGTGATAAGCATAAATGTAAATTTGAGCAAAAAGTCTTGTTAGGTACATCATTTGGCGCTTTTACGACTTTATTCATCGCTGATGATGAAATAAAAAATAACACACTAAATATAAATAAATATATTTCAATTAATCCGCCGATTGAGTTGGTTTATGCACTTGAGCAGCTAGATGAAAACAATAAAAAATGGCAAAATGATACATCAAACCTAAAACACAAAACAGCTACAACTGCTGCAAAAATTGTTCAACTTAGCGACAAAAAGGACGAAGGTGCAAAAATTGAAACCTTACCTTTTTCTGAGGAAGAAGCGAAACTTATAACCGGATTTATTATGCGACAAAAATTATCTGACCTGATTTTTTCTATTGAAAACACCCCATCTAGCGATAAAAAAGCATTTTATGCTTCTGTAAATAATATTGGTTACAGTGATTATGTTGAGAAATACTTGTTGAACGAAACATACAAAAAACTTGATGATTTGCGTTTAGGAACAAGTCTTCACAGCATTGCAACTTATCTTCAAAACAATGAAAACTACAAAATATACCACACGATGAACGATTATTTTATAAACTCTAATCAACTTTGCCAACTTAAAAAATATTCAGGTAATAAACTGACGCTGATTGATAACGGAGGACATTTAGGATTTTTATATCGTGACGAGTTTATAAATTCTTTGAAAAAAGATATTTCACTGAAAAGTGAAATTGCGCAAAGCGACTAAGATTGCAGAGATTTAATACTTTCAGGTATAAAGTCCTGCAATTCTGACGCTAAACAGCCGTACTCGGTATATTTTTCTTTCGCCAAATCGCCTGCGAGTCCGTGTAAATAAACGCCTAGACAAACAGCATCAAAAGAGGAAACATTTTGTGCGCAAAATCCGCTAATCATACCAGTCAAGACGTCCCCCATGCCTGCTTTTGAAAGCGCAGAACAGCCAGTAGTGTTCACAAAAGTTTTGTCTCCGTCTGTAATAATCGTCTCATGTCCCTTTAATACTATTATTGTTTCATATTTTGCTGCAGCAAATTCGGCATATTTTACACGAGCAGATTGAATTTCGGCGACATCAACTTTGATTAATCTCGACAACTCCTTCGGATGAGGTGTCAAAATCGTATTTTTAGGAAGCTTTATATCGTCGAAATCAGATAATAAATTCAGACCGTCAGCGTCGATAACTACAGGAATATTCGAGTCTGCAATACCGTTTAAAAAATATTTTAAAAATATTTTTAATCCGATTTTAGAGGAAGGCTCGCCCATCAACCCACAGCCAAGTGAAAGTGCACGGTAGTCAGACAAAATTTTCAACAATTTTTTAGCTGTAGAATTGAAAAATCCACAATTAATTGCGCCAAAACATGATGCCAAAGGCACTAATACGACATCAGGAGTATAAGCACGTACTGCTTGTGCTACTACATCAGTGCAGGCTAGAGTAACATATCCTGCACCGACTTTCAAGGCTGACAAGCTCGACAAAATTGCAGCACCACAATATTTTTCGGAGCCTGCAATGTTTAAAATGTTTCCGTAAGTGCCTTTGTGCGACTCATTTGTACGTTTGGGCAAAAGCGAAGCCACGTAATTTTTTGTTAATTTTTCCATATAAAAACCTCATAAACAGGTATTTTGACGAACAGCTTCGTACACAACAATAGCCACGGAATTAGATAAATTTAAACTACGTTGATTTTCAGCCATTGGAATTGTAATTGCATTATCAGAATACTTTTTAAGTACTTTTTCGTCAATTCCTCTCGTTTCAGGACCAAAAACAAAAAAATCACCTTTTTTAAATTTTAAATCGGTATATTTTTTTTTTGATTTAGTTGTTAAAAAATAGAAATCAGCGTCATTTTTTTCTTGCACTAATTCTTCAATTGAATTGTATTTGTGGATATTCACGCTATCCCAATAATCAAGCCCTGCACGCTTCATATACTTATCACTCATAGAAAATCCTAATTTACCGACGAGATAAAGTTCGCAATTTGTGCAAGCGCAAAGCCGCACAATATTTCCTGTATTTTGAGGAATTTCAGGTTCAATTAGTACAACATTGAAATTATTTGTCATTGTTTATAAAAAACCTTTTACTTTCAATTAGAACCGGAATACCTCTCAAAACGCAAAATGCAACTGCGATATAGGCGCAAATATAGCCGGCATGCAAAATAGTAGATTGATGAGCATATTGTGTCGGAATGTACCCAGCAATGAGAAATACAAACGCTAAAGCTTTTGTAACAGCATACGTAAAACGACAGAAATTAGAAGCAACGATAAATTTACCGATTTCAGATTTCATCATTGTAGAAGACCCGAAAGCAGTGTACCCCTGTTCAAGTGCAATACTACGAACCCCATCAGTCAAAAGACCTCTAACTACTACAACTAAAGGTACCCAAAGCGGCAACCAACCGAGTTTGCAGAATGTAATCCAATATACCATTTCGACGACTCTATCACCAATGATATCAAGCACTGCACCCATTTTTGAACATTCATTGAATTTTCTTGCAACATAACCGTCTAAACCATCAAACCATATAACAATAGCTGTCAAAACAGTCGCAGCAATATATACTTCTTTTGTTTTGATAAAAAGCATACCAACGACAATCACCGCCATAATCATTCTTAAAATTGTTATCAAATTTGCCATTTAAAACTCCTCTAAACTTTTAACTATTTTACTTTTTCCGTCTTGAATAAGCATAATCAATTGAATCTAATTGTGATATTTTGTCGCCCAGCATCATTTTTTCTGCGTCTTGTAAAATCTTGACTACATTATATCCGTTTTCTCCGTCACTGCGAGCCTTGTAGCCGAATTCAACGCAATTTAAAAAGTGTTGACATTCCAACTTTAACGGTTCAATTTCCAAATAATCCAAAGCAATTTTTGTAGATTGTCCGGGGGTAGTATTATCAAATAATACAAGCTTATTTTCAGTTACTGTATCATCAAAAACTGCGGTTGATTTAGTTCCTCTAATCATTAGATATACACGTTTTTGCGGATTTATCCAACTGTCTGCTATATGAGCAACCACACCGCTTTTGTAGCCGACTGAAATATGAGTAATATCGAAAATGTTGTTTCCTTCAGCAGACTGACCGACAGCAGCCAAAACTTGGTTGGGTTCTTCTTGCAAAATATAATTTATCATAGAGACGTCATGTGGCGCTAAATCCCACATAACGCTTCTGTCATTTTTAAAATAATTTATGTTTAATCGGTCACTTTGAACGTATTTAACTTCACCCAAAGTTCCATCTTGCACAAGACTTTTAAGTCTATTCACAGCAGGATGATATAAAAGCAAATGTCCCACCATTAGCGCTAAACCTTTAGCTTCAGCCATTTCCATTAAGTCCTTTGCTTCTTGAGCAACAGTTGAAATAGGTTTTTCGACGTACACATGCTTACCTGAGTCCAGCACTGCTTTTACT
>CAZTVM010000101.1:0-6023 GCA_964617065.1 uncultured Muribaculaceae bacterium | reverse complement strand
TGCAGTCCCGCCATTATTGGCATACCATATAGCTAAAAGACTCGAAGAAATTTGGGACAGATTATTTTAATTTATACCCAAGTGTCTAATATCCAGTATTACTATTTAAGTTATAATACTACAAGGTTTTGGAATAAAATGGAAGTTGATAATGCATATTAAAAAAATTAAAATAAAGAATTTTAGGAAACTAAAGTCTTGCGTATTAGAGTTAGATAAAAAACAAACCGTTTTAGTTGGAGCCAATAATAGCGGTAAAACTTCGGCGATGACGGCTCTTAAATATTTTCTTAAAGATAAAAAAATGAAAGCATTAGATTTCACCATTACAAATTGGAAAGAAATTAATAGCATAGGACAAAATTGGATAAATACAGATAATTCTGATCTAGAAGCTGATAA
Organism: uncultured Muribaculaceae bacterium; assembly: GCA_964617065.1. GTDB lineage: Bacteria > Cyanobacteriota > Vampirovibrionia > Gastranaerophilales > Gastranaerophilaceae > JAVBNU01. The sequence continues at coordinate 5,621 of CAZTVM010000101.1, read as the reverse complement.
AATATTATTTCGACATCTTTGTCCAACAATGGATGTGTGGATTGAAGTAAAAGATTCTGAATTACATTATATTAGTAATTTAATTCCAACATTAGATTGGGAAATCGGTCAATTAGGAGTTAGACTTTGCTATGAGCCTCAATCTAAGTATATCGAGGCTTTATATATCGATTACAAAGAATCTTACAAAAAAGTATATAATTTAAAAAATGCGGCACAAGAAAATCAGAAAAAATTAAAATTGTTTCCTAAAAATTTAAAAGAGTTTTTGGAAAGACACATTGATAAATATTTTGGAATTTCTGCATATTTAATTGATCCACAAATAGGGTATGATAACGAGATTAAAGAATTTGATGCTCTTTATTATCAATGTCAAATAAACAATTCGCCATTTGATAATTTAATAAAAATAGATTTAATTGATGCAAATCGAGGGTTTTCTGATGAAGGTGGAGAAAGCTACGGTACGGGAGGACTAACAGAGCAATCCAAATCTTTATTTGAAAAATATTTGGATCCAAATGTTGAACCTTCGCCTGAAGATATTGAGGCTCTGACAACATTAGAGGGGGCAAAAACTGTATTTGACGACAAATTAAATATATGTTTTGAAGATATAAAAAAAGAAATTACAGCAATTGGTTACCCAGGATTTACAGATCCTCAAATTAAAATGGCAACAAAAATTAATCTTTCAGAATGCTTGAAACATGAATCGGCTGTAAAATTAAATATTATGGGACAAATTGATCAAACCAATGAAGATAATTTTTTACCAGAGAAATATAACGGTTTGGGATATCAAAACTTAATTTCTATGGTTTTAAAACTGATACGATTTAGATATGATTGGATGAGGGAGAAAAAAGCCAATAATTCTGAATCACAAAAAATAGCAATTCCTCCGTTGCAATTGGTCTTAGTTGAAGAACCAGAAGCCCATCTACATGCACAAGTTCAACAAGTTTTTGCAAATAAAGCCTATTCTATATTGGGAAACCATAAACTTTTAAAAGATTCTGAAGAATTCGTCACGCAAATGATAATTAGTACGCATTCTAGTCATATTGCACATGAAATATCCTTTAATTCTTTGCGTTACTTTAAAAAAAATTTTTTTGAAAATGTTACAAAACTACCTTGTTGCCAAATTGTTAATTTATCGGACGTATTTGGAAATGATAAAGAAACAAAAGAATTCGTAACAAGGTATATAAAACTTACTCATTGTGATTTATTTTTTGCCGATGCAGCGATACTTGCAGAAGGTACGGCTGAAAAAATATTAATACCCCAATTTATAAAAAACAGCACTCCTTTATTAGAAAATAATTACATAACAATTCTTGAAATAGGCGGAAGTCATGCTCACAGGCTAAAGCCACTGATAGAAAGTCTTGGAATATTAACGCTTGTTATTACAGATATTGACAGTATTGATGATAATGGGAAGCATATACCTCAACGAAATATCAACCTAAAAACAAATAATTATACTTTAAAAAGCTGGATACCACAAAAAGAGAGTATTGATGAACTTCTAAATTTAAAGCTTGAAGAAAAAATATCCAAAGATGGAAGCGTAATGATTTGCTACCAAACTCCAATTAATGTCGGTGTTGATGGAGATAAAAATGAAGAAGTTTTACCTTATACATTTGAAGATTCTTTAATTTATACTAATCTAAATTTTTTTAGAGCATTAGCTACTAACAATGCTTTTTCAAAAAAAATTATAGATGCAATAAAAAATACAAATATAAAAGATGCTCATGCTCAAATTTTTAACGAATTGAAAAACATGAAAAAAGCTGAAATTGCACTTAATTTACTATATTTTGATGATATTGAAAGTAAATTAGTAACTCCTATATACATCAAAGAAGGATTAGAGTTTTTATTAGCAAAACTTAACGGTAAAGATTTGAAGAAACTTGAAAATGAGAAGGAATTACAAAATGCAAACATCTGATTTGTTAACTAAAGAAGAAGAAATTATGTATGGTTGCTTAACACCGAACAAGTTAAAAAGTTTCTTTTTGTTTGCAGGAGCAGGTTCCGGAAAAACTCGTTCTCTTGTTACAATTTTGAAAAAATTTAAATTAACATATGCTCAAAATTTAAAGTTGCATAACAAAAAAATTGCAGTGATAACCTATACGAATGCAGCTTGCAATGAAATAAGGGAAAGATTAGATTTTGATGATACATTCCTTGTTTCTACAATTCACAGTTTTTCTTGGGAATTAATTAAAACATTTCAATCTGATATTAAAAAATGGGTTATTTCTAATTTAAATTTAGAGATTGCTGAATTAGAAGAAATATTAGTTCAAGCCAAAAATAAAACGACAAAAAAATATGCAAGTAGTCAAGAAAAGTTGATAAATAAAAGAGATAGATTGCTTAAAATTAACGATATTAAAACATTTTCATATGAGCCAAATGGTATAAATTCTGGACGAGATTCACTGAATCACTCTGAAGTAATTCAAATAACTGCGGATTTTTTAGCAAACAAGCCTCTTCTTCAATCAATATTAGTAAAGAAACATCCAATTATACTAATAGATGAAAGTCAGGATACTAATAAAAATTTAATAAATTCATTTTTTATTATTCAAGAAAAGCATAAAGATAATTTTTGTTTAGGATTGTTTGGAGATACAATGCAAAGAATATATTTTGATGGGCTCGTAAATCTAGGTAAAAATATTCCAAAAGATTGGGAAACGCCTGAAAAAGTATATAATTATCGTTCTTGCCGCAGAATCATAGAATTAGCAAATGTAGTACGTTCTAATGCAGACAATATTAAACAATTACCCGTAAAAGAAATTGATGGATTTGTAAGATTGTTTATCATAGATACAAATAAAAATATTAACAAGGAATTAATTGAAATAAATATAGCCAAACAAATGTCCGATATCACAGAAGACGACCTATGGTTAAATAATTCAGAAATTAAAACTTTAACATTAGAACACCATATGGCTGCTTCCAGAGGAGGTTTTCTTAATTTCTTTGAATCTTTATATAATGTTGAAAAATACAAAATGAGTTTATTCGATGGTTCTTTAAACGGTGCAAGTTTTTTGTTAAATATAATTCTACCTTTAGTAAATGCAAAAAGAGATAATAACAAATTAAAAATAGCTCAAATTATTAAACAATATTCTCCGTTACTATCAAAGGAGCATTTAAAAAAAGCTAAATCGCCAAAGATTGAGCTACAAACTTCTAATAATGCTACAAATAAATTGTTTGACTTATGGAATAATGATAAAATTCCTAAATTATATGAAATAATAAAATTGGCAGAAGATCAAAAATTATTTGATTTGCCGGAAATTTTCACATTGGTATTAAATACAAAAAATATTCCCGATGAGCTCTCTGACGAAATAAGAGCGTGGGCTGATGCATTAAATTGCGATTTTTGCGAATTTGAAGCTTATGCAAATTATATTTCAAATAAGTCTGCATTTGCTACTCATCAAGGCATAAAAGGATTAGAATTTGATAGAGTAATGGCAATAATTGACGATGAAGAAAGTCGAGGATTTATGTTTAAATATGATAAATTATTTGGGCTTAGTGAATTATCTTCAACGGATATTAAAAATTCTCAGGAAGGTAAAGAAACAGGTATTGATCGTGCTCGAAGATTATTCTATGTTATTTGTACACGTGCCAAAAGAAGCTTGGCAGTCGTTGCGTATACAAAATCTTCTGAATTGTTAAAAGCAAATGTGTTGAGTTATAAATGGTTTGAAAGAAATGAAATAATTTGTTTATAGTTTTACAATATTTTTATTTTTTCTGCCAATAGGTGTTACTTTTTCTGTAACCATGTGTTAATTGACATTTTACTTGGAAAAATCTTCCGTCTCAACTTGGGTAATATAAACGAGTATTCTAATTCTTAAAACTAAAGGCTGTAAAGAAAAAACAGTATATATTAGAGAAGAATCTATCGAAAAAATTATAGGTGAGGCTATTAAGAAAATAAGTTTAACTTCGGAGATAAAAAAAGATTTAATTATTGCTCTAAAAGACAGCCACGTGGATGAGAAAGAATATCATTGAGAACAACTAAGTAAATTAAAAAAAAGATGTACCGTTTTAGAAAACAGAATTGCACAATGTTATCAAGATAAAATAGACAGATTGATAGATGAAACCCTTAGATAAAAATATTCAAAAATTAATTCAAAAGAAAATCAATTTTATTGAAAAGCAAACAGAAGAAGTGATTGCAGACATTCAAGGATTGATAAAAAATGATGATTTTTTATCAAAACAAGTTAAACTTTTAAAAACAATTCCTGCTGTCAGATGGTTGATTGAAGATATTGTCAAAGAACTCGGAGAAACTCCGTTTTTTAGAAGTTCTGATTTATTTGAACAAATTGTTATGGAGTTAATAAAACGTCCAAGAGTCTTGATTGTAGATGAAATTGACTACCTCGCTACCGATAAATGTGCAGTAGAAATGCTTCGAGGCATTCATGATAGAACCCACAACCCGATTGTTTTAATCGAAATGAGTATGGCTGATAAAAAGTTAAAACGCTACAAACATTTGTATGACAGGTTTTCTGAGATACTTCATTTCGAAAGTTTTTCGATTGATGATGTGAAATTTTTAATATCGGAATTATCGGAAATAAAAATCGCTGATGAGGTTATCCAAAATATTTATCAAACAAAAAATCGTTTTAGGCAAATTGTTAAACTGATAAACAAAGCTGAAACAATAGCCCAAGCAAATGATTTGAGTGAAGTTGGATTAAAAGAATTAAATAAATTTTTATAGAAAGGAGATTTATGGACAAAATTATTTATTTAGCACAAAAGTTACAAGCATTTACGTTTGACGACATCTTTATTCTTGCAGAAATCGAAAAAGACAAATTAACAAATATGCTTGAAGAGTTAGTAAGAGCAAATATTTTAAATAAAAATACTCAAGGCTATGTCTTTGTTACAGTTCCGATGTTAAGAGAAATTCAAAAGAAAAAAGTATTATCAAACAATAGTTTTGGCATTTTTGTACCGAAAAAAGCTAAAAACCAGAATATGAATTTTTATAATGTTGTAGAACATTTTTTCAATAACTACGTTTTAAAATTTTGCACAAGAAGTACTATCAAAACTTATGATTCGATGTTTAGAAATCATATTCTTCCGTACTTTAATGACAAAAATTTGAAAGGATAAAAATTGATGATGTGATGGGATTTTTTATTTATTGTCAAGACAAAAATTTAAGTGAAAAATGCATAAAAAATATTATGGCGCTATTACGACAAATATTGCATTATGCGAAAGATAAAGGCTTTGCAGAAAAAGTATGTGACTTTCAAGTCAGAAGATTAAGCGAAAAAAATGAATTTGATATAAACAGAATTGTTTTTGCGGAAGGAGCGAGCAGATGTTTTTAAAAAAGCGAAGCGACACAATCAAAGGAAAAATGCGAGCGAAAAGATTAAATCAAAAGAAATTGGCACACAAGTTGAACTTGTCAGAGAGTAACATTACAAGACTTATAAACGGTGAACGCTATAATCGACAATTTGAAATTTTCCTGCGAAAGATATTGGAAGTAGATC
>CAZTVM010000100.1:0-6499 GCA_964617065.1 uncultured Muribaculaceae bacterium | reverse complement strand
TATTAAATGAAATAAAAGAAGCTAAAAATACGACCTAAAAATAAGAACTAGAAGAAAAAGAAACCGTAAAGAAATAATCAATAAGGAGAGATTAGTATGAAAAAATTATTATCGATTGTTGCACTGATTTCAGTGTTGTATTCTGCAACGGTATTCGCTGCACCTGCAACGTCATACGGCACTGCAGCTAAAGAACCCGGATATATTACAGTCAATGCAAATGAAAGTACGGAGATTGAACCCAATTTGGCTAAAATATCATTTACTGTTCAAACTGAAGGTAAGGACATCAATAAAGTAAGCACAGATATTGATGAATTAGCTAACAAGCTTTCTGCTATGCTGAAAGAAAAAATGGCGGAAACTGATACTATAAAAACATCTACATATAATGTTTCACCGCAATATGTTTATAAGGATAAAAAAAGAGTTTTAGTAGGCTACATCGGAACAACTAAAATGTCAATTTCAACTTCTGACATTAATAATTTATCAAGTTTAATTTCACTAGCAATGTCTAACGGCGCAACAGCTGTCGGAGAGTTGGAATTTATTTCGACAGGTTACAATGACACATGCAACAATCTTATTCAAAAAGCCACTGCAGAAGCACTTACGCAAGCAAAAGAAACTGCGGAAGCAGCGAAAACGACTCTAAACGGCATTAAATATATCAACGCAAGTTGCGGCGTCCAGTCAGCTTATCCTCGATACGCAATGATGAAAACCGCTGGCTCAAACGCAGACGAGGCTGCATCTGTTAACTCTAAGCCCAATTTAGAACCAGGTACAATTAAACTTAATGCTGATGTTTCAGCCAGTTTTTACGTTAAATAATAATTTTTCAAAAAAAAACTCGTTACGCAGAATTTCGACGTAACGAGTTTTTAATGTATCTTATGTTCTTTTATTTTTTTTCTTGTCTCTCTTGCTTTTTTCAATTGCTTTTTCAGCGTTATCAACTGATATTTTGCTAATTAGCTTTCTTGTTCTTCTATCGTAGAAAACGAGCCAATGTTTTCTGTTTGGATTATCGACAGCGAATGAGAGATTGCCAGCGACTCTGTCACCGGACTTTATAATATTATAAGACAATGAAGACTCAGTAAATATCGATGGATGGTAAAATCTATTGTAATCATTGACCAATCCTATATCACAACTCGAAAAATCAGAATTTGTAAAATTATTTATCGATAAATGTAAAGTGATTGTATTTAAAGCGCCGAATGGGTCTTTCTCCAACTTAACATTAGTAATTTTAATTCTAAGCGCATCGTCAATTATTTCTTCTTGTCTAAAAGCGTTCTCCGAAAAAACAGGTAGTTCTACAGTGTTTAAAACTTTAATTTTTATTTCATCACCTGGTGTGATAAGTACTTCTTTGCCTTTACGAGCAAGTCCCATGCCTAGTCCGACAGCTGCGCCGACAGCTGCGCCACCGGCTAAAGTGTAACCATTGCTTGCTATTGCAGCTTCAATGCCAAGCAAATTCAACGCTGCGTAACCACCGATTACACCACCAGCAGCTGTATAAGCCGTATTTTCTGCGACAATTTTCGCAACAGACACAGCAGCATTGAGTTTTGTCGTCATTTTACCTTCAATAGGGATTTCTCGACCGTCAGGAGTAATCAAATAATCAAAAGTTAATTCTATATAGCCATCACGTCCTAGCCTTTTTGAGTCAACCAATTTTCTGACTGTCCCATGAGCTACTGTTCCATTTGGCAACATCATACCTTTTTTGCCTTCGACTTCGCTCGTGATTTCAGCGAAAAATTCGTCGCCTTCTTCAGTCAAACTAGCACTAAGTATTTGAGATACAGTCATTTTTATTTCTGTATTTTCCTCAATTTTATCCATCTCTCCGGTAAATAACTCTTGTTCTTCTGCACTTTTTTCATCTGTTATTTCAGCATGACCATGAAAATAATGTTGCGTGGATACTGTAGGAGCCGTAATTTGCTCAGCAAACGCAAAATCTGTAGTTAAAAAACAAAGTACAAGCAGTATTACGAATAACTTTTTCATCAACAATGACCTCAACTCACCTCATTATCATTATAACATCAAAAAATTAAAGTAAAAATGAATTTACAACAACTTTGCATTTCATATTGCTTGTATTATAATTATGACGGTATATGCAATGGATTAATGGAGAAAAATTTTGTCTATCACTTTAGAAAATAAACAATGTTTAATCGCAGGCGACGGTGAGCTACCTGTTATAATGGCGCAAAATGCAAAACAAAACGGATTTGATGTTATAGCTATTTCATTGGCGTCTGATAATCGCAATAGGCTTAAAAAACACTGTTCAAAAGTTTACGTTTATAGTCCGGGTGAAGTAAAAAAAATTCAACAAACTCTGATTGATGAGCAAATTAAACAACTCACTTTTATCGGTAAAGTGCATAAAGGGTTACTTTTAAGACGCCCACGATTGGACTCTGTAGCTCTTGACTTACTGCTGCAAGCTAAAAAGCTGAATGATGATGCTGTTATGCTAAAACTCGTTGATTTGCTGGAAGAAATGGGGATTACAGTTCTTGACCAAACCATTTTCATTAAAAATTTAATGGTGCCTCATGGCGTTCTTGGCATTCATAAACCAAACGAGGAACAAATACAAGATATTAACTACGGTTTTTGGCTCGCCAAAGAAATGGGAAAACTCGATGTAGGTCAGTCAGTTGTAATTAAAGACCGAATGATTATGGCTGTAGAAGCCATTGAAGGGACCGACTCCTGCATTAGGCGTGGCGGTCGCTATGGGCGCAAAGATGTTGTTGTAGTTAAAGTTAGTAAACCTACTCAAGATAAACGTTTTGATATACCTGCAGTTGGACTTGGTACGCTAAAAACTCTCAGAAAAGCAAAAGGCAAGTTATTAGCGATGGAAGCCGGCGAAACTATTATTGTTGACCAAAAAGAAATGATTGATTACGCTAATAAACATAATATTATCGTGATGTCAGTATGAAAAAACTTTTTATCATTACCGGTGAATATTCAGGCGATTTGCATGCCTCTAGGATAGTTTCTAGGTTGTTGAATGCTCAGCCGAGTTTATCTATCGAAGCTATCGGTGGAGTTAATCTTCAAAAAACAGGCATTAAACTCTTTAGCTCTCACGCTAAAATGTCGGCTGCCGGTATTAATTTAAAAATCATATTTGACCATTTTTTGCTTGGTAAAAATTTAGTCAAATATTTGACTGCTGACTACATGCCTGATGTGCTCCTTTTAATTGACTACGGCGGTTTCAATTTGAATATTGCCAAAGTTTTGAAAAAGAAAATGCCAAATTTGAAAATTATTTATTACATTCCTCCGCAAATTTGGGCTTCTCGTAAATGGCGATTAAATTCAATGAAAAAATACATAGATAAAGTTCTAACAATTTTTCCTTTTGAAAATGAAATGTACGAAAGTAAAAATATTCCTGTCCAATTCGTCGGACACCCTTTGATTGAAGAATTACCGTCTAAAACTGATAAAATTGAATTTTATAAAAAAAACCATTTGGATTTGAATAAAAAGACAGTTGCGCTTTTTCCAGGAAGTAGAACTTTTGAAATTAAAATGCTAATGCCAACCATTCTAAAATCAGTCGAAAAACTTATACAAAATCATAAAGATTTGCAGTTTATTCTTTGTCAATCACCGAACATAAAAGATGAATTGCTCGCAAAATATAATATTCCTCCGTTAATAAAAATCCTAAAAAATGAAAATTACGCATTGCTAAGCACTTCTGACGTTTTACTTCTGGCGTCAGGCACAGTGGCTCTTGAAGCAGCTATTTACCAGACTCCAATGGTGGTCATATATCGTGCGCCTTGGCTTTTATACTCTGTATACCTTCTTGTACGTTGCATTAAAAATGTTTCTTTACCTAACATAATTTTACAAAAAAATATAATCCCTGAGTTAATTCAGACAAAATGCAAGCCAACTATCATTGAAAAAAATATTTCTGAACTGCTTTATGACGAAAATAAACGTGCTTTTATGTGCGAAAATCTAAAAAATTTAAAATCCTTGCTATCAGAAAAAAATGCTGCTGAAGAAGCCTCTAAAATTTTATTGACTCAATTGTCACAAAAAAAATAGGCAATAAACTAAATTTGTCGAATTTATTACCTATTTAACAATATGGTTATATACAATTTGCGAGAAAAAGTTCATAACGCTTCTTCTCGCAAATATAAGTATTTTTGCAAACATTTATGACCAAACCTTGAAAAGAAAAATCTTTATCGCAACCCCGAAAACGTGCTTGGTAGTTTGCTTACTTACCTTTTTATGATAAACTATTTTTTTGTAGTTTACACCCTACTTGAGAATGATTATATACGTCTTTATATAATACTTGAGAATTAATTAAATCGTATTACTAAAAAAAAGACCTTAAAACATGAATTTTAAGGTTTGTTGTTAATAAATTTAATAAGAGTAAGGAGTAAGAGAATTTTGTCAATCAACTACGGTAAAGCAGTAAGTTTCGATTGAATACCATAGTCAGCATTGAGCATTTTTGCGCTCGCTATCGCCATAGACCTGCGTTTTTTTGCGGCGCTTAATATGAAATCTACACTTGGTGAAGAATTATTCGTTATTTTTTGAATTTTCTTTAACATCTTAAGTCCTTTTTTCTGACTTAATGTTTATCGACATTTTTTCAAAAAACTTTAGAATTTTTTCTTATATATTTACATTTATTTACAAAATTAGATTTTATTCAGCCTCTCATTTGGTATACAGTACAAAACAATTTCTGCACAATAGACTGAATGATGTCTTATTAGAAATGTATAGTTTTTCAGAAGATTATTTAAGAATATTGGTATATTTTGATAATCGCTAAGTGAATGATATATTGAAATTGCAAGAATTGGACGATTAGTTTTTAAAATATGTTCAGCACCTTTAAGCGCATTCATTTCAGCACCCTCGATATCACTTTTTATATAGTCAATTTTTTTATTTTCAAAAAATTTATCTAAAGTTGTTGTAATAACTTTATAGCCTGTTTTGTCATCACTTATTTTTGAATTTGCACCATCCTCAGTGAAATATGACACGCCTAACTCATTAGACACAGATTTTTCAACGCATTCGACCTTGTTTTCTAATTGGTACTCTTGAACTTTGGAACTTAGCTTTGCAAAATTAGATTTTGAAATCTCAAAACAGTAGCATTTTTCAAACGGAATTTTAAAATTCAGCAAATCAAGTGGGAATTCGCCGATAAATGCACCTAAATCGACAAAAACATCTGTCGGTTTTAGTGCAGCTAAAACTTCTTCTACTAAATAATGATTTTGATTAGTTGCTACTTTTTGAAAAACTTTGACATCTTTATTTTTTAAAAAATCCAGAAAACAATCTATAGAGCTAAGTGATTGTTCATCATTAAAAAATTTTTTCATTTTAGTAATATTGTCAATTGATTTTGATATATAATCCTCTGAGCTCGACAAAATATTTTCTTCTAATTTAATTTGCAGTATGCCTTTACAATCAAGACTCTCTATTCTTTCCATTTCTTGATATATATAGTTGCTGCCGACAACTAGAATAAAGTCTTTAACTTGAGTTAAATCTTCGTAAGAAATTATTTTAATCCCTTCAACAACTTTTCCCTGTTTATTTTTATCATTATCCCAAATAGATACAATATCACAATCATAGTTTTTTAGTATAGGAAGTATTATTTTTGTACCTAAATCACCTGCACCAAAAATCACGACTTGCTTTGAATTTGATTGTAATTTTATTTCTGCTTCCTCAATAACTTTTATTTGCATTCACTTTCTCCTACAACATCCTTCGTTAAGTATATCATGGATAGTATTTTGGCTTAAAATATTTGTTTTTTTTATAAATTGCTAATTATTGTAGGATATTCATATTTTTTTATATTTGATGTAGAATTACAGATGTAAATATAAATGTGAGTTGATATGCGAACTAATTATACAAAAAGAGATTTGAACGAGTTTAACACTTTCCGGATAATGTTTCAGCGATTTGTTTGTCGTTGGGGATACGGTTCGTACGTAAGACTGATGTATAATTTCAAAATTGAAGGACAAGAAAACATACCGAAATTGAAGCACTACATAGTTGCAGGCAACCATGTATCGAATTTAGACCCCTTCATAGTGGCTGATGCAATGAATACCCCCATTGCATTTATGGCGAAACAAGAATTATTCGATAAACTTTTATCTCGACTGCTGATGGATGGTTGTGGAGCTTTCGCTGTTAAACGTGATAAATTTGCTGTTTCTACTCTTAAAACGGCTTTGTCCATCAAAAATACTAATTGGAAATTGGGAATTTTCCCTCAAGGAACTAGACAATTAGCTTCACAAATAGATAATATTAACAAAGGTTTCGCAACAATAGCTAAAGCTACTAAAGCTGACGTTTTACCTATTGCTCTTATCGGCACAGACTCTAAAGCTATTTTTCCGTTACCTTT
>CAZTVM010000099.1:3968-6560 GCA_964617065.1 uncultured Muribaculaceae bacterium | reverse complement strand
TTTCATTTGTTTGTTTAATACGAGCATTTTGTTGTGTTTGCAATAATTTTTTAAAATCCTCATTTTGAGTGTCCATAAAAAATCCGAGGATATGTATTTCATATCCTTTGTAAATAGTATTGATTTCAACGCCGGGAACTATTATAAGTTCTTTATTTTCATTATTTGCTATTTTTTTTGCATAATCAATAGCGATGTTGTGCGAAAGAATGTTGTCATGGTCAGTCAATGCTATGACATCTAATTCACATTCAAGCGCAGTATCAACAATCCTCTCAGGCGAAAATGCGCCGTCTGAGTAATTTGTGTGAATATGTAAATCTGCTTTCACTTTTTACCCTTTCATAATAATTTTACCTCATCATACGTTTTTTTATACTGAATTCTTTTTATACTATGAGCCGACCCATTTTCGACGTCAATAGTAGTGACAACTGCGTTAAGCTCTGCTGTATCACCATCAGCAATTTCAAATCGTTCAGGAAGACCTGTGCTTAAACGTTTTAGCGAATCTTCATAACGCATTCCGATAATGCCATCAGCCGCACCACAAAATCCTACATCTGTGATGTACGCTGTGTGATTGTTAATAATCTTTTCATCAGCTGTTTGCACATGCGTGTGTGTACCGACAACAGCGCTCACTCCTAAATCTGAGCAGTGTTTTGCAAAACAAATTTTTTCAGCGGTTGCTTCTGCATGAAAATCTATGAAAATTATCGGAGTTTCAACTTTTAATTTTTCTATAGTACTCTGAATTATTGTCCATGGTGAAATTGCCACATCCATAAAAACTTTACCTAAAATATTTATTACGCCGATTTTTATATTGCTTTTTTCAAAAATCTTTGCTCCGACTCCAGGAACACTATCTGGATAATTTAAAGGACGAACAAGCTTTTCAGCTGTTTCGATGTAGCTATATATATCTTTTTTATCCCAAATATGGTTGCCTGATGTGAAACAGTCTATGCCTAGAGCACTCAACTCCTTGTAATTCTTTTCAGTCAAACCAAATCCATGAGAAGCGTTTTCAACATTTGCGATAATAAAATCAGTATTGACATCAATAGTCTCTGATGAAATATCTGATAAATATTCAGTAACAATTCGCCGACCGGGACGCCCGACGATATCACCCAAAAAAACTATATTTATCATTTTATTCATTTACATTATTTTGCTACTTCTGTAGTCCTTATTTCTCGAACGACTGTGACTCTGATTTGCCCCGGATAATCAAGCTCGTCTTCAATACGTTTCACAATGTCACGAGCAAGCTTTGCACTGGCTAAATCATCGAATTGTTCAGGCTGAACAATTACACGAACTTCTCGACCTGCTTGAACTGCAAATGATTGCTTTATTCCTTCATAACTTGAAGCTATTTCTTCCAGTTTTTTCAAACGCTTAATATAAATTTCCAATGTATCACGTCTTGAACCTGGTCGACCTGCTGAAAGAGTATCAGCCAATTTAACTAAAACAGCTTCTATTGTGTTAGCCACTACATCATCATGGTGCGCTTCTATCGCATGGATAATCTCATCACGCTCTCCAAAACGTCTTGCAAGTTCTACGCCCAATTCTATATGTGTGCCTTCTTGTGATTGGTCAACAGCTTTACCTATATCATGCAACAATCCTGCACGTTTAGCGACCTTGACATTAGCACCGATTTCAGCAGCTATCATGCCTGCTATATGTCCGACTTCCAAAGAATGTTTCAAAACATTTTGACCGTAGCTTGTCCTATAATATAAACGACCCAAAGTTTTTACCAGTTCTTTATGCAAATTCATAACGCCTAAATCAAGTGTTGCATTTTCACCTTCAATTTTAATTTTCTGGTCGATTTCTTCCTTAGCTTTTTCTACCATGTCTTCTATTCTGACAGGGTGAATACGACCATCAACAATAAGTTTTTCCAAAGTTAATTTTGCAATTTCACGTCTAACAGGGTCAAAGCTGGATAAAACAACAGCTTCTGGAGTGTCGTCAATAATTAAATCAACACCTGTGAGTGTTTCTAATGTACGAATATTTCTACCTTCACGACCGATTATTCGACCTTTCATTTCATCAGAAGGCAAATTCACGACTGATACTGTCGATTCAACAACTTGATCAATCGCACAACGTTGCATAACTGTGCACAGTATCTCTTTAGATTTTTCATTTGCAATTTCTTTTATGTGAGATTCGTGTTCTCTTATAAGCTGCATTTCTTCTTGCTTTAATTCATTTTTGATTTGTTCTAAAAGAATATTTTTAGCTTCTTCTGCAGTCATACCGGCTATTTTTTCGAGTTCATTTATTTGTTTTGCTATCAACTCAGCCAAATAATCTTCTTTGCCGAGTACTTCATCCATTTTCTTTTGTAGACCGGTTTCTTTATCAACATTTTGCTGAATTTTGTTTTCTAGCATTTCTTCTTTTTGAGCTAATTTGATTTCAATTCTAGAAAATTCTTGTTCTCTTTCTCTTATTTCATCATTCAGTTTTTCTCGTTCAATGCTTAGTTCTTCTTTAGCTTGAAGTTTAGCTTCTCTTTTAATAGTATTTTCTTTTTCTAAGTTATCTTTTTCTTTT
>CAZTVM010000099.1:0-3958 GCA_964617065.1 uncultured Muribaculaceae bacterium | reverse complement strand
CCAAGAATAACAGACATTTCAGAATTTTTTTTGTTCAATATTTTATTTCTAAGTGTCAGCCATATTGTGGCGATGACAAGCACTGCTATTACAATATAATAGATGTGCATTGGTGAGTTAATACTTTCGATTGTCCTATACCTCGTCTTATCTATATTACCATTCCCGAATGTTGCCATTCAGGGCTATTTTTAAAATATTTTTTTATTTATTTCATAACGTATTAAAATTGTTTACAACTTATTTAATAGTACCATGACAAAGTGCATTGCACAACTATCTATTAAATAATAAGAGAATATAAAAAGCCCTACATTGTCCTTTAATTTTGCTAAATTTACTAGAATGTTGTTTGCAACTTGCTGCGCTAAACATACTCGCTTTTGTTCTCATTTTATTAATCAAATTATTTGCAAATTTTTGTAAATATTCCTTGCTAATTCTTATATTGTCAGCCATATTGACAATAGTACAATCAATCACATTGACATCAGTGAAGGAAATGAAAAAATTAAAAAATTTACAGTTTATTGGGGAAAATCACTCTTTCTTTAAAAACAAAGCGGCAAAAAATCTCCACATCAGAAATTTTTTAGCATAGAATTGTTTTCAGTGAGCACAAATGTTGGTAAAAATTTAATCTTAAAACTAGCACCATTCATTCGAGAGTAAAATTTTTCGACCCATTCTTTTTTCTGTGTTTCTGAAATATTATATTTTTTTTGATAAAAAAGAGTTTCTGCTAAAAGTCTATCTTTCGTCGCATTTGTGAATTCAATTCGATAAATAATTTCATCAATAAATTCGTAAGGCATCAGTGCTTCTTCAGCAAGTAACGGCTTCCCCGTTTTAGGGTTGATTGCTAATTCTGCACTTGGTTGTTTTTCAAGAATTGAATTCGGAATACCATTTTTCTTGCACCTGTTTTTGTTGAGCCATCGACCTAAAGCAAATAGCCTCGTTTTCGGTACATCTGCAATCGGTGCAAAACCACCTGATAAATCACCGTTAATCGTTCCATAGCCCATGCAAATTTCAGATTTGTCGGAAGTAGCTATTGTTAGCGTTTTTTCGTACTCATTACTTACTGCCCACAAAAACATTGCCCTTGCTCTCGCTTGTATATTATCAACTGTAAACGACTGAGACAGTCTGTTTTTCCAATGAGTATCAATCTGCTCAAACAATTTATTTGTTTCTACACAAAAATTGTCTATGACAGATTTTATAGGCATTTCTATAAAATTTATGCCTAAATTTTCAGCTAAATTTTTTGCGTCATTTTTGCTGCTTTCAGGCGTAATAACTGAGGGCATGCTAATTCCATAAACATTTTCAGCCCCCAGTGCGTCAACTAATAAAACAGCACAAATAGCAGAATCAAGTCCACCTGAAATCCCTAAAACAGCTCGTTTTTGTCCATATTTGAAAAAATAATCCTGTATTCCTTTCACGAGAGTACTATATAATTGTTTTAAATTATCTTCAAAATTTAATTTAAAACAATTTTGTCTTACTTCTGAATTTCGCATTTTGATGTTCCTTTTGTACCTAATCTAATTTTCTTTTCCTTCCAATTCCTCATGATATATCGGTAAACTTATTGTTATAGTAAAAATATGTTCTTTAGACGATTGCAGCTTTACATTTCCACCCATTGAATTTACCAACCCTTTTACTATAAACAACCCTAAACCAGTGCCTGACGTGGTTCGTGTCGTTTTGTCATCTATTCTGGTAAATTTTTCAAACAATTTGTTTAATTTATCTTTTGGAATGTAATCTGCTTTGTTTTGTACTTTTATATCAATATAATAAGCGTCTTGAGTCACGTCTACATCAATATTTGTATTTTCGTATGCGTATTTTGAAGCATTTTCAAAAACATTAATCAAAACTTGTTCTAGTCTATTTCTGTCTGCATAAGCCATTGAAATGTTTTGAGAAATATTTATGTTGAAAACACTTTCTGCGTACTTCGAAACTGAAAGTACAGAGGTTTCAATTACGTCGCTTATAACAATACCTTCTTTTTCTATATGTAGATTTGCACCTTCTATATCAGGAATAACCAATAAGTCTTCAACCATCGTGCTGAGTCTTTCGACTTGTCTCTTGATAACTTTTAGGGACTTATTTTTTGTTTGTTCGTCTATTTCTATATCAGTTCTCAGCAGTCTGGAAGTGTATCCTTTTATACTCGTTAAAGGTGTTCTGAATTCATGACTTACTGTGTCTATCAAATTAGAGCGAAATTCGTCCAACATTTTTAATTCATGATTTTTTTGTTTAAGTTGTTTGTATGATTTATAAATTTCGTCGCTCATTCTATTAAATTCTGATGACAAAAACACAATTTCGTAAGGTGTAAACAAACTTTTTAAAAGTCGAATTTTTCTTCTGTAACTTCCTTTTGAAATTGCAATGATACCTTTTATAAGTTGGCGAATGTTTATATACAAATAATATGTATAAAGTCCGACAACCAAAATTATTGTAAGACCTGTAATTAAGAAAGCCATTATTATACGATTTCTACTTTTATTTATCGTGTCTTCCGTGATTTCTTCTGTCGTGTCGACTATTATCATTATGTCCGGCTGTTTCAGTTTGTAATAAACCAATGGTTGATTTTTATTTTCTCCGAAAATAATGGCTTCTTGAGTTTTAATTTTTTTAGGTAACATCGAAAGAGTGTCTTTTAAGTCTTTTTCGCTGTAATTATAAGACAAAATAACATCGTTATCGGCATTCAATATGTATACTTGTCTGTTATCGTCTTTTAAAACGCTGAAAAGGTCGTTTTCGTAATCGGCAACATCAAAAACAGCTTGCAAATAAGAACCGTCTGAAAGTCTTTCATTCAAAGTCATATAACGTGTGTTTGAATTATATAAAAAATTACGGACATTTATTTGAGAATATTCAGGGTCATTTTGTTTTATTATTTTTATACCTTTACAACTTTCGTTGTTGTATATAATTTCGTTTAGGTATGCTTGTCTTTTATTTGTCGGGATATATTTTAGTCCTAACCCTATTTCTTCAAGTTTATTTTCATTTACTCCTGAAAGTGCTTGCATACTTTTGCTTATCGCTGTCGCTGTTATAATTGCAGTATTTTTTAATTCTTTTCTTACTGATTGTTGGCTGATATTGTTGATAATAAGCCAACTAATCACAAGTGGAATAATAACAGATAATAATAAAACAATCATAATCTGTTCAACTATTTTTAACCTTTTACTGGTTCTTTTCATTTATTCTACAAGCCCCAACGGTGTTAATTTGTAACCGACATTTGTAACTGTATGCAAATATTTTGGGTTTTTCGTATCGGACTCAATTTTGTGACGAAGTCCTCCTACGTGAACACGCAACATTCTCACGTCCTCATCAGAATCATAGCCCCAAACTTCATTCAGCAAAGTCGCTAAATTAACGGCATTATTAAAATGTTGCATTAAACAATACAAAATTTCAAATTCGATAGGCGTGAGTTTTATTCGTTTATTTAAAACTTGTGTTTCCAATGAATCAGGATAAATTTCAATTTCTCCCATTTTTAAAATTTCGTTGCTAAACGGCGCATCTGATGTTTGTTCTTTTTTGTTTCTGCGCAATAGTGCACGTACTCTCAGCAATACTTCTTGAATGTCAAAAGGCTTCACCAGATAATCATCAGCACCACATTCAAAGCCTTGTGTTTTGTCGTCAATAGTTCCTTTTGCGGTTAACAATAAAACTGGCAAATGAGGCTTCACTTTTCTAATGTTGTCGCAGACTTCGTAGCCGTTCATTTTTGGCATCATCACATCTAATAACACCAAATCATAAGAATTGTTCAAAGCTTTGTTCAAACCGTCAAAACCATTTGACGCACTATCTACGACGTAACCGCTATGAGCCAAATCAAACTCTAACAACTCTCGTATTTCGTCGTCATCATCTACTATTA
>CAZTVM010000098.1:0-6847 GCA_964617065.1 uncultured Muribaculaceae bacterium | reverse complement strand
GATATCTCAACAGGCGAGATTGTTGCATACAAAGTTGCAAGACATTTAACAATGCTTATTGTTTTAGATACAACAACTAATTTAAAAATTCCCTATGCTTTTATTATACGAAAAAAAATTTTTTTAATTAGACAATATTCTAATTGCGGACAAATTGCACTAAAAAATTTTACAAACTAGGAACTGGTCGTTGATAATTTATAGTGTTTAAAATAATATTATCGTATGAAATTTAACAGAAGCGCATATTTAAATACTCGCCGAGATGCTTGGATTGAAATAAATTTAGACTACATAGAACAAAATGTCCGTGAGGTGAAGAAATTTTTGCAGCCTAATTCAAAATTATTGGCAGTTGCAAAAGCAGACGCATACGGTCATGGTTCTGTAATGTTGGCACCATCTTTTATAGCTTCCGGTGTAGATGTTTTTGGTGTTGCTTCTATTGATGAAGGTGTGCAACTGCGTGAGGCTGGAATTGAAAAGCCGATACTGGTATTAGGTGCGGTACCTGTTTGGTCAGTTACTTCTGCGACATTAAATGATATTACAATTTCTATTTTTTCTGAAGCGCATATTGAAGCATGTAAGGTTGCGTACGAACAAAATGGCATTAAAACAAAGGCTCATGTAAAAATTGACACAGGCATGAATCGCATTGGCGTATGTTATAAGAGAGCTGTTGATTTTATAAAAAAAGTGCAAGCTACTGATTTTATAGAGTTGAGTGGTGTATTTACTCATTTTGCGTGCGCTGAAGATATCGAAAAAACGAAACTTCAGATAGATAAATTTAATAGTGTAATTGAAAATATTGATACGAAAGGGCTGCTAATTCATACTAACAACACGGCCGCAATTCTTTCAAAGTTTAATCAAAATACAAACATGTCAAGAGCCGGTATTGCGCTATATGGATTAATGCCTGATTTAGCGCCTGAATTTTCTACATTACAAAATAATAATTTTAAACAAGCTATAGCTCTAAAAGCTAGAATTGTAAATATTCATAATGCAGATAAAAATGAAGGTGTTAGTTATTCACATACGTATCAAACTAGCGGTTCAACTCAAATAGCTACAATTCCGTTGGGTTATGCTGACGGAGTATCGAGGAAATTGTCAAACAAGCTTGTAGCCTCACTGAACGGAAAACTTATACATCAAATAGGTAATATAACAATGGATCAGATGATGTTTGATATTACAGATGTAGAGGCTAAAGCTGGTGATATTGTGACGTTGTTGGGCGAAGACGATAAAAACTTTTTATCAATTAATGATTGGGCGAAAGAATTAAACACTATAAACTATGAGTTGACATGTCGGTTAAAAGTTCGACTGGGGCGAGTTTACGTTAGATTATAGTTAAATAATGATTAAAAAAAAGGATTAGAAAATTCTCTAATCTCACTTTTTTACTTTTTAAAACGAAACGCTGGTATTTCTGTTATTTTTTATCAAGCTCTCTTTGTGCTTCTTCGAGCGCTTCACATTTAGTTGCAGCGATACTAACTATGTGTGCATCTCTATCTTTGCCTTCACCTCTTAGAATTTCTTGATTTGCACGTTGGTATCTGGCTGCATCGCCATAACGTCCTTCACTTTCGGCTTCACGAGCTTTTGCTGTTAATTTTGCACTTGCAATTTCTTCTCTACTGCCACTAAATGACACATTAGAAAATTGCGCAAGCATCATGCTCGAAGGGAAATTTGCGAGTTGCATACTGTTTGTTGTTGCCTGCTGGGAAGACTTTTGTACATTTTGATGAGAATGGGTATTGTTCGATACACCACTACTGATTGCAAAAACTTTCATAGTTTACTCCTTTAGCTATTTTCTACAAAACACATAAACAAGTTAATTTTAGTCAAAACATTATTTAATTGTCAACAAAAATATATTAAATTAGCATTAGAGCTGAAACACTTTGTAATATTTGTTATTTTACTATTTGAAGTATTAAACCGTTACATGAAATCGGAGTAATGGCGTTTTCCAAAGAAATAAGTTTAGAAAAATTCCCACTTGCGTCAATACTCCATTCTCCTAAAAATTTAGGTTTTTGTTTTGTGTATACAAATGCAACAAGTATGACTCTATCTTGATTTTCAGTGTCCCAGCCGAGTGGTACAATATCCCAGTGATAATTATCTAAATTTAGATTTTCATTTTTCAGCCAATAGTATTTTATAGCTTCACGAATTTCATTGAGCTTTGTAGCCGTTTTTAAATTGAAATCATAAACCCACAAATTGGTTTGCCAATTCCCATAGTCTTTAGCGCCAATAGACTCTTTGACCGCAATTTTGCTACCATCTTCAGACCAGTCAATGATTGTCAGTATACTTTGTTTAGAATAATCAGTGTCTTCTGTTCCTGATTGCAAAATAGGCGTTGATACTCGAAAAGCTATATTTGCAGATTTGATTTTTTGGGCAAAAGAACCTTCGGACTGAGTTAAAATGTAATAAATCTCAGAAGATGTTTTCTGAGTAGTTTGGTCGTAATAAACTGCAGAATAAGCCATTTTATCACCTTGTGCAGCGAGTACACCTAATGAATTTACCTGCCTGTCTTTTTTTAATGAAGTTAAGTTAATAGCTGCAGCACCTGGAGGGCTATTATACTTTGTGACTATTAATTTTGGATTATCCACATTGGTTAATTTTAAATCTGTTGCATACTTAGGTGTAGCAGGATTTTGTGAATATTTTTTTATGTCTTGCGATTGTTCTACATATTCTTCGTATGTTTGTGGCATTAAATTTACAGGATTTTTTTTGTCATATTTTTCTTGTTTTTTCTTTTCGTTAACTTGTTTTTTTATACGTCGTTGTTCTTTGTAATTATCAAGCCAGCTATAGTCACTTGCACTTGAAAAAGCAGGACTGGTATTTAGCAAAAAAGTGAGCAACAAAAAAATATTTAATATTTTTTTTGTTGAAACTTTATTCATTTAAACGAGTCCTTCTTTCATCGCATAAACAGCAGCTTGTGTGCGGTCTTTTACATATAATTTTTGTAAAATGCTGTGCACATGAGCTTTTGCGGTTGCTCTTGTAATATACAATTTGTCAGCAATTTGCGGATTAGAAAAACCGTCGACAATTAATTTTAAAACTTCCAATTCTCGTTCCGTAAGTCCAAAAGTATTCTTAAAAACCTTGGCATCATTTGTTTCAGACTTAGTATCGAACTTCTTTTGTTTGTTAATATTTGATAAAACTAATTTAGCAATTGCAGGGTCGAGCCATGCAGTACCGTCACTCACGGCGATTACAGCGGCAGTGAGTTGTTGAGGAGTAGCACCTTTCATTATATACCCATCAGCCCCTGCACCTAAGGCTGAAAATACGTCTTCTTCATTATCTCTTGACGTAAAGATTAAAATATGCAAATTTTCATCAAATTCTTTAATTTTTTTTGTTGCTTCCAGTCCATCGACAACCGGCAAACCAATATCCATTAGAATTACATCAGGTTTTAGTTCTTTAGCTAGTTCTATACCCTGTTCACCATTATCAGCTTCTGCAATAAGTTCAATAGCTTCAGCTTTTTCAAAAACGAGGGATAAACCCATTCTTGTCATCATGTGATCTTCTACTAATAAAACCCTTATATTTCCCATAATACCCCTTATTTAAGCGTTCACTTGCGCTTTGTGCTGAATTACCTCCGGCAATAAGAAGAAAAACTCACTGCCTTTATTTGTATCGCTTTCTACCCAAATTTTTCCATTGTGTGCCTCTATAATTTGTCTCGACAAATACAAACCTAATCCTGTACCGACAGAGATTTTATTATTGGACAATTGAGAGAATCTTTTAAACATTTTAGGTATATTTTCTTTTGCAATCCCAATTCCGTCATCTTTAACTGATAACAACAAATCATTTTTTTGAACTCTGGTAATAATTTCTACATGTTTTCCTGTTTTGTTATGATTAATTGCATTTGCACAGAGATTTACGAGAACTCTGCGCAATTCATTTTTATCTGCATTAATCACGAAATCGTCTGTTTGCGAGATGTTTAATTCAAAATTCAAATTTTTCTTTTCAGCTAAAGGTTTTAATTCTTTTTGCACATATTCGACCAAATCGTTTAATACAAAATTGTCACGATAAAGAGTAATTCTTCCTGACTCGTATTTATAAACTTCGAGAAGTGTATTTACTAATCCTAAAATATCCTCGTTACTGTTTTTCATTGTATCAAGAATTTCGAGCTGTCTTGTATTCAACTGTCCTAAAGTACCGTCTAAAAAGAAATCAAGCGTCTGTATAGCGGCAAGTAAGGGTGTTCTGAGGTCATGTGTCAACGTAGCGATAAAATCATCTCTCAAACGGTCAAGTTCTTTTTGTAAAAGAACATCACGTATAACTCCGACGAAACGAATTGTGTCAGTTTCTTCAACGAATAGTGGTGCGAAACTTATTTCGACAGGAATAATTCTGTTATTCATAACGTTTTTAATCGTCACATTGCGCAAGAAAATTTCTTTCGGTGTTTGCAGCGTAGACAAAATGTTATCAAAGTCTTCCGATTTTAGAAGCTCATTGATATTTTTTTGCATAAGCATATTGGCGCCTAGTCCTACCATATTTTCAAAAGCAGGATTGACTTGTTCTATTTTTCCGTCTGCAGCAATCGTTAAAATCCCATCTGCACAATAATTTATAATTGCTGAAAGTTTATTATTGGTCTTTATTAAGCTGGTTGTTTTTTCAGCTATAATTTCCTCTAAAGAATGTGAATACTTTTCAACTTGTGAATTTGCTATTTCTAATTCTGCTATTTTTTCATGCAAATTTGAAATAAGCTGACTGCGTTCAACACCATTTTTTATACTTATAAGCAAGCTATCGTTATCCCAAGGCTTTTCGATATATTTATACAATCCTACTTCGTTAATTGCTTTAATAGCATTTTCTTTATCTGAATAACCTGTTAAAAGTATTGTACTTGAATTTGGAGAATATTTTTTAGCCTTTGTCAAAAAATCTATTCCATTCATTTCAGGCATTAAAAAGTCTGAGATAATTACTGAAGCTTTCTCCAATTTTAAAAATTCAAGCGCCATAAGGGGATTGTTAAAATATTCGACATTATCAAATCCTTCTAACAACAAAACATTTTTCAGTGTATTCGTAATCATTACATCGTCATCAACTACGACTAATCTAGCTTTTTTTAGCATCCTTCACCCTTTATCTGTTCTTAGCTTAGTATATTTCCTTAAAAGTGACAACTTATTAACATTTTTTTACGTTTTAATTTTATTACTTAATTAATTTACATGAATATTTTTTTATTATAAAATTCAAGAATGAGAAAAGTAGAAGTTTTTACTGGCGCTTATGCCAGTGGTAAGTCAGAAACCTCGATAAACCGAGCACTGCAATACAAAGCTCAAAATAAACACATAACGTTGGTTGATTTAGATACAGTTGAACCTGCGTATACTCTACGTCCACTTATAAAACCTTTACAAGCTCGTGGAATAAACGTAATTGCACAAGCTGATTATTTTGGATTAGGTGAAGCCGCAAGTTATGTTACACCGCTACAAATTAACTGCTTGAATGAGTCGGGTGATATAATTATTGATGTGGGCTATGGTGCTTCGGGGCTTGATATTCTAGATATTATTAATAATATTGAAAAAGAAGAAGATTTAAACATATATTTGGTCGTAAATTCATCGAAATATGAAACTAGCAGCGTCGAAAATATTTTAGAATACATAAAATTTTCAGAAGGTCTGGAAAAACGTGACTGGAAAAAGTTTTCAGGTATTGTTAGCAATACACATTTTGGCGACGAAACGATGAAAGAAGATATTATTAATGGCTACAAGCTGATTAAAGAAGCTGCTGATAAAGCTGATTTACCAATCATAGCAATTGGAGTTCCTAACGAATTACAGCAGCAATTTGACGAAAAATTTGATGGTGTTGATGTCTGGTTTTATGAACGATTAATGCCTAAAGCACTTTGGTAACTATGAAAGGTTTTGATTATGGATTTGAAATACACTGAGCTTGTTAATGATGAATTTGGTATAACAATAAAAATTAAAGATGTTTTATTTTCAAAACAATCTGAATTTCAAAAAGTTGATGTTTTAGAAAGTGATTTTTTTGGACGAATTTTGACGTTGGACGGTCTGATGATGACTACTGAACGAGATGAATTCTATTATCACGAAATGATTTCTCATATACCGATGCTAACACATAAAAATCCTGAAAATATTTTAGTTATCGGTGGTGGTGACGGAGGA
Organism: uncultured Muribaculaceae bacterium; assembly: GCA_964617065.1. GTDB lineage: Bacteria > Cyanobacteriota > Vampirovibrionia > Gastranaerophilales > Gastranaerophilaceae > JAVBNU01. The sequence continues at coordinate 557 of CAZTVM010000098.1, read as the reverse complement.
ACAGTCAGAGAAGTAGTAAAACATGAAACTGTCAAAAAAATTGTCCTGTGCGAAATCGACGGATTGGTTATTGAGGCATGCAAAAAGTATCTTCCTACGATTGCCTGTGAATTAGATAATTCAAAAGTAGAGACAATAGTAGCTGACGCAATTGAATACATAAAAGACAAAAAAGACTGTTTTGATGTGATTTTAATTGACTCAACTGACCCAATGGGTCCCGGTGAAGGGCTTTTTACAGAAGAATTCTATACAAATGTTAAAAATGCTCTGAAAGATGGCGGGATTATGGTTGCACAATCAGAATCGCCATTCGCCAATCAAAAAGAAATGAAAATGATGTATAAACTTTTGAAAAAAGTTTTTCCTATTACCGACACTTTTATTGGCTCTATTCCTACGTATCCCGGAGGAAATTGGTCTTGGGCTTTTTGTTCTAAAAATGTTGAGCCTCTTTCTTTTTATGATGAGTTGCGTGCTGAGAAAATTACAAAAAGCTGTAAGATTTACAATAAAGATATTCATAAAGCTTGTTTTGCTTTGCCTAATTTTATTAA
>CAZTVM010000097.1:0-6942 GCA_964617065.1 uncultured Muribaculaceae bacterium | reverse complement strand
TAACCTTACCTTACGCTGATTATACAATAAACTGTATACAAAATCATCATTATTTGAATGGAATTAATGCAAATTTTAACAAAGTGGTGTAAAATTAAATTCAGAAACAAAAAAAAGGAGTGAATATGAAAAAGAGTTTAAAATTATTTTTAATATTAACAGCCATAGTAACGTTACAACTTAGCAATATAGCTTTTGCAGCTACAGCGAAAATACTTGTTGAAACGCAAGAACCACTTTCTACGCTAAATCCGCCTTTGACTTTAAAGGTCAAAATAGTTGAAGACTTCCACTTAAAAAATGGCGAATCTGTGAATGCAGGCGATGTTCTAATGGGGCGTATAACTTCTGTTACTGAAGCCAAACGAGGTAAGCGTGATGCTTCATTTGCATTTAAGTTAACGACATACGTACCTGTTAATACTCCTGAAAAACCGGTCTTAATTAAAAATCCTAATGCAATAGCGAAAGGTATTGCATACAATCCACTGGACTTGAAAGAGACTTCACTGAATGTCGGTGCTTCAGCTGCGAATTTCGTTGTACCATATATTTCATATCCTATTAATTTCGTTCGTGGCTTGGTAGCGCCAGAAGAAGATAAAAACAGACTAGAGTCTGCTGTTCAAAAAACTTATGAAACTTCAGTCGTCAGCTATGCGTCAAAAGGCGAAGAAATTGATGTAAAAGCTGGGGATAAATTGATTTTAGTGTTTAATTACAATGTACCTGAGCAAGAACAAAACACAATTGATAAAGCTCAACAAAAAGTAAAAGATGTAAGCTCAACTGTTGTCGATACTACAAAAGAAACAGCTAACAAGGTTACTACCGGGTCAAAAAATGCTGTTAAATCTGTACAAAAAAATATGTTAGAATTAAATCAAGATTAGTGAAAAATGACTTTTTTGCAAGAAAATTTGGAAGTAATTTTAATTACTTACAATAGAAAATTTTTTTTAGAAAACACGCTCAACGCTTTGTTTACCGAAAATTCACCTGTAAAGAACTTGAGTGTAAAAATACTCGATAATGCGTCGACTGATAAGACTTCAGAACTTATTAGTCAATACGCACAAAAATATCCAAATATAACGCACATACGTAACATCCGTAATATCGGCGGCAATGCCAATATCGTCAAAGCCTTTGAAATGGCTGAGAAAAAATACCTTTGGGTTTTGTGTGATGATGATGAATTTGATTTTAGTAATTGGAACGAGCTCGAGGCAGCGCTAACAGCTGACTATGACGTAGTCCTAACTCGAAAATCAGACAATGATATCGGCGCATTGTTTTATGCGGCGACTTTTGTGCCGGCATGCATTTACAAAACAAAATTCATAACTGACACGACTATTTCAAATGCGTACGATAATGTAAGAAATTTTTTTCCGCATTTAGCAGTTTTTGCAAAATTTTTGAATGATAACAGTAAAATATTCATACCGTCAAAAAATATTGTCGAAATCGGTTGCAAAAACGCTGTAACCGATAATTTGCTCCGTGGTCAAAATAAAAATGAAGTGCCATATACAAAACGAAACATGTTTTTTACGGTTGGTTATATAAATTCGACTGAATTAATATTCGATAAACGTAAAAGAACTGAAATTATTGAAAATTTGCGACAAAACCAATCTACATTATTTGGTCTTTTTATGTCAATGATAAAAGAAAATCATTTTTTACGTGAAAATTCAAAATGGAATTTATTTTCAGTATTCAGATTATTTTCTTTTTCTCAAAAAATATTTTTTGCGTATGCTTTTTTACTTGCGCAAATTGAGTTTTGCTTTTGCAATTTTGATTTTTGGAATATAAAAACGAAAGAAAAATGGATTGAATATTTTAAGTTTGCAAAACAAGAAAATAGACTAAAAAAATTATCAAAAAAATATAAAAATAAAAAAATAATAATATACGGTGCAGGAATAATCGGAGAAATTCTCTTTGAAAATTATGATATGAATAAATTCGATATAGTAGCTGTAAGTGACGCTAAATTCAAAGAAAAAAGTACTTTCAAAAATTGTTTAGCAGTGCCACCTGAGGCACTCAAAAATATAGATGCCGACGTAATTCTTTTTACTCTATACAAACCACAAACAGCTATGTCTGCGATTAAAAAACTTGGTGTAAAAATTAAAACGGATACACTTATTAAACGAAAAAAAAATATAATCATTGATTGATATTTTATGGTAGTATTTATACATACGAGGAAGTGGAGATAATATGAAAGTAGTCATTTTAGCAGGTGGTTTAGGGACTCGACTCAGTGAAGAAACCGAATTAAAACCAAAGCCAATGGTTGAAATCGGTGGGAAGCCTATCTTGTGGCATATTATGAAAATTTATTCGTATTATGGATTTAACGATTTTATCATACTTAGTGGCTATAAATCGCACGTAATAAAGGATTATTTTATAAATTATTATAATCGATATTCAGACATCACCGTTGATATGTCGACAAACAGTGTTGAAATTCACAAAACACGTAATGAACCTTGGAAAGTAACTATTTTATATACCGGTCAAAATACAATGACCGGCAGCCGTATAAAAAAAGCTGCAAATTATGTTGGTAAAGAACGATTTTTACTTACTTACGGCGATGGCGTTTCTGACGTAAACATTCATGAATTAATAAAATCACATGAACAATCGAAAAAATTGCTCACTATAACAGCTGTACAACCTAAAGGGAAATTTGGCGCTCTGGAAATAAATAGTGACAATACAATATCCGCTTTTAAAGAAAAAGTAAGAGGCGATGGAGCTTGGATAAATGCAGGTTTTTTTGTATTTGAGCCTGAGGTTTTCGATTATATCGACTCAGAAAATGACAATATTATGCTTGAACGAGAGCCGATGGAAAATCTGGCAAAAATTAGACAACTAAACGCATACAAGCATGTTGATTTTTGGTCACCAATGGATACGTTGAGAGATAAGAACGAATTGAACGAAATGTGGCTCACAAACAAAGCCCCTTGGGCTGTTTGGTTATAAAACAGGAGAAATAATATGACAATTTTAAGAGCAAAAACAACGTCATTGCTACAAGTCAGTGAGTTAACTGAATTACAAAAACAAAATACGGCTTTGAATAAAAATGAAATGGAAAGTTGTGCAACAATTCTGAAATCTAAGCCACAAAGGCTAGTGCTAGAATTGACAAATGCCTGCAATTTAAAGTGTATCATGTGCGGCAGAGATGAAGCTAATTTTTCACTTACTACTTTTAATATTGACTATTTAAAATCACTTGAGCCAATTTTGAATGAAATAGAAGAAGTTACACTTTTTGGTTGGGGCGAGCCTACTTTGCACCCACAATTTGAAGAAATACTAGCCTATTTGAATAAATTTCCTGTCAGAAAATATTTTGTAACTAATGGAATGAGACTGGACAAAATAAAAAATGCTTTATTTGAGCAAAAAGTCGATATTATGGCAATGAGTCTTGATGGCGCAAAACCTGAAACTAACGACAGAATACGAGTTAATTCAAAACTGAATTTTATAGTTGAACAATTAAAAGATATTGTCAAAATCAAAAAAGAACGCAATTTAACTTACCCATACATGAATTTTGTTATGACTATGTTTGACTCAAATATTGATGAACTGCCTGATTTGGTCAGGTTAGCAGCAGAAATCGGACTTGACGAGGTAAAAGGCGTTTACTTAACAGTGTTTTCAGAAAATCTTTTAAATGAAACTTTGTATAATAAACAAGAAAAAGTAAAAAGAATTTTCGATGAAACAGAACATATTGCACAAAATTTAGGAATAAAAATAAAATTACCTTATTTGCAAGGTGATGATGTCGCCGAAAAAATGATACACAAAAATTGCTACGTAGCGTATCGAGATTTTTTTGTCGGTTCAGACGGTTACGTTCGTCCATGTCAATCAAATGCAATAAAATTTTTCGAATATGATATAAAAAAAAGCTTTGAGGAAATGTGGAACTCAAAGGAATACCAAGATTTCAGAAAAAACGTAAATACGACAAAAATGTGCGCTGAATGCAGACGCTGTTATCAGTCTTCTCATGCTAATTGGAATAATAAAGAACCTTTTATACAAATCGGCGAAGAATTTGCACCGACGTGGGATAAAAAATAGAGGCTATAATGAAAAAAATATTAAGAAATTGTATAAAACTAATGGCTAAAATCTATTTCAAATTATCAAAAAATAAAAACCAATACAAAACATATATACCATCGGCAGGAAAAGTTTTAGACGAGGCAGATTTAAGTAATTTAGTAGACGCTACATTGGATATGTGGCTAACTGCAGGTCGATTTAATACTCAATTTGAAAAAGAATTCGGAAAATATTTAGATGTAAAATACGTACACACGACAAATTCAGGTTCATCAGCTAATTTGTTAGCTTTTTCAGCGTTAACATCAACAAAACTCGGTGAAAAACGTATAAAAAAAGGCGATGAAGTAATCACTGTAGCTGCAGGATTTCCGACTACAATCAATCCTATTGTTCAATGGGGCGCAATTCCGGTTTTTGTCGATTGCGAAATAGGGACTTATAATATTGCTGTTAGTGAAATTGAGCAAGCCATTACTGAAAAAACGAAAGCAATTTTTCTGGCTCATACATTAGGAAACACTTTTGACTTACACAGAATTAAGGTTTTGTGTGAAAAGCATAATTTGTGGCTCATAGAGGATAGTTGCGACGCACTAGGAGCGCAGTATGACAGCAGGAAAGTCGGCACAATAGGTGATATAGGAACATTTAGCTTTTATCCTGCGCATCATATAACGATGGGCGAAGGAGGCGCAGTTGTTACGAATAATGAAACTTTGCACAAAATTATAATGAGTTTTCGTGATTGGGGACGTGATTGTTCTTGTCCTACTGGACATGACGGAGTTTGTGGAAAAAGATTTTCTCAGCAACTAGGAAATTTGCCTTTTGGTTATGACCATAAATTTACTTACTCTCATTTAGGATTTAATTTAAAAATTACAGATTGGCAAGCGGCGTTAGGCTGTTCCCAGTTAAAAAAATTATCAAGCTTTTTAGAGAAAAGGACAAAAAATGCTCAATATTTGTCGAATAAATTATCTGATTTACAGGAATACTTGATTTTGCCGAGTATTTCTGAAAAAACTACTCCTTCGTGGTTTGGCTTTTTGATTTCAGTAAAACCTAATCAAAATTTCAATAAACAAGAATTAGTAGAGTACCTCGAAAAAAATGGGGTCGGAACTCGTCAACTTTTTGCGGGTAATATTTTACGTCAGCCTATGTTTGTTGAAAATGACATTGATTTAAGAATAGGTAATTCTAAGTTACTTAATTCAAAAAATTTAAATGAGGAGCATTATAGGCTCTTACCAAATACGGAATTTATCATGAATAATACTTTTTGGGTTGGTGTATTTCCCGGTTTGAGCGAAAAAGAGTTGGACAAAACATCTGCATTAATTCACAAATTTATTAAGGGAATAAAGCAGTGAAAAAAATTTTATTAACAGGCGGACGAGGGTTTATCGGAAAAAATATAAAAGAAAGTTATCTCGATGAAAAGTATGAAATATTTGCACCGACATCATCTGATTTGAATTTAATTGATACAAAGCAAGTTGATGAATTTTTAGAAAATAAATCTTTTGATGTTGTTCTGCATACGGCAGTAAAACCGTCCCATAGAAATTCAAAAGACTTAAATAATATTTTTTACTCAAATTTAAAAATGTTTCAAAATCTCGAAAGACATAAAGCCAAGTTTGGAAAAGTTATAAATTTTGGCTCCGGAGCGATTTACGATGCAGCTAAAAATAATTTCAAAGTTAAGGAAGAAGAAATTTTCAAAAATTTAGGAAGCGACGACCACAGTTTTTGCAAATATGTTGTTGCAAAGCAAATATGTAATTTGGATAATTTTGTTGATTTGAATATTTTTGGGATTTTTGGGAAATACGAAGATTGGGAAATTAGATTTATATCAAACGCAATATGCAAATCTATTTACGGACTACCTATAACTTTGCGTCAAAATCGAAGGTTTAGTTATCTTTTTATCGATGATTTAATGGAAATACTAGAGTTTTTTATTGAAAATGATGTAAAATATAAAACGTATAATATTGTGCCGGACGAGAGTGTTGAACTTTTAGAACTAGCGCTTAAAATAAAAAAAATAAGTAAAAAAGATATTGAAATAAAAGTTGCAAAAGAAGGATATGGACTGGATTACACAGGTGACAATACCAGACTACATGAGGAAATGAGCAATCTTAAATTTACTTCAATAAATGATGCAATTTCTTCATTGTACGAATATTATAATAATAGAAAAGAAATAATAGACAAAAATTTGTTATTATCAGACAAATAATCGGAGAGTAAATGAATAATTTAGAAAAAAAAATGGTAGAAACGCTTATAGATTTGAAAGAAAATCATCACGTTATAGGTGTAAAAGCAGAGTTTGAAGCGGAAGGTACGAGACTAGAAGAAGCATTGCGATTGAAAGAGGTCGTTACTAGAGCAGGGCTTGATTTAACCATAAAAATAGGCGGTTGCGAAGCCATAAAAGACATGTACGATGCTAGAACTATCGGAGTAAACGCAATTGTTGCACCTATGATTGAAACGGCTTATGCAATGCAAAAATATATTCAAGCGACAAAAATGGCTTTTCCTGAGGAAGAACGTAATGAAATAAAATTTCTGATTAACATTGAAACAATCACAGGGTTTAATAATTTAGATGAAATATTTTCATCACCGTATTTTAAAGATGTAACTGGAATAGTTCTTGGCCGTGTAGATATGACCGGTTCTATGGGATTGAATAGAGAAGATATTAACACTGATAAAATATTTGATATCGCTTATTCTATTGGTGAAAAAATAATGAATACGAATAAAGACTTTGTAATAGGTGGAGGC
>CAZTVM010000096.1:0-7113 GCA_964617065.1 uncultured Muribaculaceae bacterium | reverse complement strand
CAATTTGTTTTGCATATTTCCTCGTACAATTATTTAAAATTAGGCCTTGTAAGTTTTTTCAAATCCAAAAAGAGAACTTACGGATTCGTCACTGTGAATTCTTGAAATAGCTTCACCTAAAAGTGGTGCTATACTCAAAATTTTAATTTTGTCAGGCATGAATTTGTCAGCAGGAATTGAATTTGTGACGATAACTTCTTTTATAGGCGAATCGTCAAGACGTTGCAACGCCGGACCGGAGAATATACCATGTGCTGCACAAACATAAATTTCTTCAGCGCCTTCACGTTTCAGTAATTTTGCCGCTTCCGTTATTGTTCCGGCAGTATCAATCATATCGTCAAACATCACGCAAATTTTACCTTTAACATCACCAATAACATGATCAGCAATAGCTTCATTGTGACGGTCACGGCGTTTGTCAATAATCGCTAAAGGACATTCGATTTCTTTAGCAAAATGTCTCGTACGAGCTACGCCACCTGTATCTGGGCTAACAGCCACAAGCTTTTCAGGATTGATTTTTAAACTTTTAATATATTCAACAATGACAGGTGTTGCAAAGATGTGGTCAACTAATATGTTGAAAAAGCCTTGAATTTGTCCTGTGTGTAAATCCATTGCCAGTACTCGATTTGTGCCGGCTGTTGTCAATAAATCAGCGACTAATTTCGCAGTGATAGCTTCACGACCTGATGTTTTTCTGTCTTGACGAGCATAACCGTAATAGGGGATAACAGCTGTGATTGATTTTGCTGAAGCACGTTTGAACGCATCAATAATTATTAGTAATTCCATTAAATTTTCATTCACAGGATTACAAATAGGTTGCACTATAAAAACATCATCGCCTCGGACGCTTTCTTTTATTTGAACGTAAATTTCGCCATCTGCAAAATTTTTAATTATCATAGGTGCGACTTTTGTCCCCAAATAATCTGCTATTTCCTCTGTCAAAGCGATATTTGAACGTCCTGAAAATAATTTAATGTCATGAGTGGGGTTAATAAATTTTTCTTTTTGCAAAAAAGCTAACTCTTTTTCCATTTTTTTCTCCTGAATTTATATTAATAAATTATTTGTTGCACCAGCCTTTGAAGATTTTTAAAGGTGCTCTTGTCAAAGCAAGCGCAAAAGTGGGAATGTCTTTTCCGATGACTGAGCCTGCGCCTGTCATTGAATTTTTTTCTAACTTAACCGGAGCGACTAAAACTGTATTCGAACCTGTGTTGGCACCATCTTCAATAATAGTACGACTTTTAGTCTTTTCTATAGGGTCGTAATTCGCTGTAATTGTCCCTGCGCCTATATTTACGTGGCTGCCTAATTCGCTGTCACCTATGTAACTTAGATGACTTACATTCGTATTGTCAGCTATCGTCGATTTTTTTACTTCAACAAAATTGCCTATTTTGACGTTATCTCCTATGACGACATCTCCACGTAAATGTGCGAATGGACCAATTTTACAATTTTTACCTACTTTATTTTTTCCGTTTATGTATACATTTGGATAAATAATAGTATCTTCGCCAATTTCTGTATCGCAAGATATGAAAGTACTGTGAGGGTCAACGATGGTTACGCCTGCATTTAGGTGTTTTGCGATATTTCTTTCATTAATAATGCTTGTCGCAACTACAAGATGACTTCTTGAGTTTATGCCATAAATTTCTTGTTTATCACGAATAGTGCATGCCTGCGTTTTAAGACCTCTTTTAACTGCCCATGCGACTATGTCTGTTAGATAATACTCACCTTGTGCATTGTTACATTCTAACTGCTCAAATGCTGGTGCTATTTTAGACCAATTTAAGCAATATATACCGGCGTTTACTTCTTTTATTGCTTTAATTTCCGGTGTTGCATCTTTTTCTTCGACTATTGCTGCGAAAGTTTTATCGCTGTTACGCACTATTCTGCCGTAATTCGTTGGGTTGTTAAAAATAGCAGACAGCACACTCAAATCTACTTCTAACGTGTTGTGTATTTCCAAAAATTCAATTAATGTTTCTTCTGTTATCAAAGGTGTGTCACCACACAAAATTAAAACATTGCCTTCAAATCCTTTTAACTCGGAACATGCCTTTGCGACGGCGTCACCTGTGCCTTTTTGTGGCATTTGTAATATACATTTATCTTTTTTCAATCGAGAAAGCACGTAACTTTCCACTTTTTCTGATTCGTGACCTACGATTACAAAACTTTCATCTATTTTGCCCGTTCTTTCTATTGAATCAAGAACGTATCCTAATAATGGTTTGTCAAAAATTTGGTGCAAAACCTTGGGCAAGGATGATTGCATCCTTGTTCCTTTACCTGCGGCTAACACCACTGCTTTAGTTTTTACTTGCGACATCTAGCACCCAACAACTAATCTCATAAGAACATTTCAATTTTGCCATAAACATATAAAAAAAACTCGCATATTTTATTGTATCTTTACATTTGTAAAAATAAAACCAACTGTTTTATAATTTTGCGCCTGTCGCTTTGTATAGCGTTATATACGACAAAAATTCCTGATTTTGACGTTTAACACTTTCTTGTGAAATTAGTAATAACTTATTATTGAGTTGATTTTTAGTCATGAAAGAAATTAAACCTTGTTCATATTTTTTTTGAGTTAAAACGTAGTTTTTTTGTTCTAGTAGTAACTGTTTTTTTGCATTGTTATTGCTAATTGTGTCGTATTTTATAATGCAAAGACTGTCATTAATTTCTTGCAATGCTACCAGGTCAGTTTTTTTATAATTATTGAATAATTGTTCGTATTTGTTTTTTTTAATTTTTAAATTAGTAATTTTTGTTCCGCCTGCGAATACTGACTGCATAACTCCTGCTCCTAATAGTGCAAAGGTACTGTCCCAGTTAAATAATTTGCTAAATTCAATAGAAGAAAATCCTAAATTTCCAATTAACGGTATTCTTGGCAAAAATTCTTTTCTCGCTATTCTTATATCAATTTTCGCTTTCGCTAATTCAGCTTCTGCTTGCATTACATCGGGGCGGCTAAAAACCACGTCTGTGTCAATTTCCGTTGGAATTTTCCCCTTAAATACTAAATTCTCAAATTTTGTACGGCTCAAACAATCTGAATTTTCGGGACTTTCACCTGTTAAAATAGCTAATTGATTTAATAAAGAGCTTCGTTGTTTTTCCATTTCTGCTAGACTGATATTGGCTTTTAAAAGCTCTTGTTCTGCGGTAAAAACTTTATTATCTGGGTCTAAGCCATTTTTATTTCTTTGTTTGGTTAAAATTAAAATATTTTTTTGCGTAGATATTATTTCATTTTGCAATTCTATCAATCGGTCAGATTGTACTATATTAAAATAAATCGTTGCAACTGCTGATATCAAAGAAATATATGCTGCTTTTTCAGCGTATATTGAAGCTTCATAAGCTTTTTTTGCTGAACGTGTTTTGTCTCTGTTTCTCAAAAACAAATCAATTTCGTAACTCACAATCATTGGTACTATGAATAAATTACTGTTTCTTGAGTCAAATTGTACATCTCCTAAGTCGATATTGGGTGTCCTTAAGTATGCGTAATCAGCACCAATTGACACATGTGGCAATTCTCGTCCTAATGACATTCTCGCATATTTTTGATATTCGTCTGCTTTTAGTGTGGCATTTTTTAAGTCATAATTTTTTTCAATCGCTGCGTATATGTATTCCTCTAAAAATTTATCATCAAAGCATTTCCACCAATCCATATTTATATATTCTAAACGATAATCTATGTCAGTTTGTGTACAGGAAACCTTTTTTGCGTGTACGACTTCTGTACTTTGCGATAGAGTCAATATTACAAGTAATATTGTCGCTAATATTTTTTTGGTATTCATTTCTGCCTTCCTAAAATGTAACTTGATTTTCTAATATAATGTTATTATAATAACAATTATCATGGTAACATTATACTATCACTGATAAGAAATAACAACAAGTACAACTGAAAAAAGGAAAACAATGAAAACAAAATTAAGCGTAGGATATTATATACATTTGACGTCTTTATATTTAAAGCTTTTTGCGCAACAAACACTAAAAGAACATGCTCCGTTTATGGAAATAACACTGGAGCAGTACGCAATATTGTACGTGTTGTCACAAGAAGACGGATTGTATCAGCGACAATTTGCGAAAATATTGATGAAAGATAGACCTAATATAACCAGGATGGTTGATATTTTAGAAAATAAAAAATTGCTTTATCGAAAAGCAGACCAAAACGACCGACGAATACACAAATTGTATATCAGTGAGTCAGGACGTGCGCTTGTAGAAAAAATTGAACCTTATAAAACCTCTATTCACGCTAGTATCGCAGAGCCGTTATCTGCGGAAGAACAGGACTTATTGCTTCAATTGCTTGAAAAAATGCGTTTTAACATCGAAAATAAAATAAACATACAAATATAAGGAATAAAATTGTGGAAAAAGCCGAAAAAACAAAAAAAAGTAAAAATTTTAAAATTGTAAAACAACTAGCCTCGTTACCTATTATTGTAGTAGTAATGCTTGTAGCTGTTGTGTTATACATAAATTCTTGCCGTTATGAATCGACTGATGATGCCTTCGTTGATGGACGAATAATAAGAATTAGCCCAAAAGTTTCAGGCACTATACAAAAATTAAATATAGAAGATAATCAATTTGTAAAAAAAGGCGATTTACTTTTGGTTATAGATGACAAAGATTATCAAGTCAAGTTTAATCAAGCAAAAGCTAAACATCAGATATTGATAAATAAACAAGGTGCGGCGAAAGCAGATGTAGTTGCGAAATCTGAAGCATTGGTTGCCGCTGAAAACGACTATAATAGATATAGCAATTTGTATGCAGTAGGTGCTGTTTCAAAACAAGAGTATGACTCAGTAAAAACTAAATATGAAGCTGCTAAAGCAAAGTTGTCTGTTGCTGATGAACAAGTTTTTTCAAAAGATAAAAATAAAGTTGCGGACGCTGAATTAATGCAACTGCAAAGTGGGATGAAACAAGCTGCTTTGGAGTTGTCTTACACGAAAATTTTTGCACCTTGTGATGGTCAAATTACCAATCGTTCAGCTGAGAAAGGGGCTTTTATTCACGCAGGAGCGCCACTTTTTTCAATTGTGCCGGCAGAAAGATGGGTAACTGCTAATTTTAAAGAAACTCAACTTGAAAATATGAAAATAGGACAAGAAGTAAAAATAAAGATTGATGCCTATCCTAAAAAAAGGTTTAAAGGCAAAATTGACTCTATACAGGCAAGTACAGGTGCAAAAACGAGTTTGTTTCCACCTGAAAATGCAGTTGGGTCATACGTAAAAATTGTGCAAAGAGTTCCTGTCAAAATAGTTTTTATTGACAAAGAAATTAAAAAGTATGCAGTGGTGCCGGGAATGTCAGTTGTTCCAAAAGTAAAAGTGAAATAAAACGGCAAATAAAATGACAAGCGATATAGAAGAAATTAATGTAAAAAAATGGCAACCTGATAAATCCTTGTTGTTGTGCACATTTGCGATTATGTTAACGACTTTTATGGTGATTTTGGATTCTTCAATAGCAAATGTGGCTTTGCCTAGTATTGCAGGCACATTTTCTGCAACGCAAGATGAATCAGTGTGGGTACTTACAAGTTACTTAGTTGCAAATGGTGTTATTTTGCCGTCAGCTGCTTGGTTTTCTGATATTTTTGGTAGAAAAAAATTTTTAATAATTTGTACGATAGTTTTTACTGTTGCGTCGCTTTTTTGTGGCATTTCCACGAGTATGACGATGTTAATAACTTCGAGAATAGTTCAGGGGCTAGGTGGGGGTGCAATTATTCCTATTGCACAAGCTATTTTGCTTGAGTCATTTCCGAAAGAACAACGTGGTTTGGGCATGTCGATTTTTGGTGTCGGAGTAGTTTTTGCGCCTGTAATCGGACCTACTCTTGGCGGATGGCTTACCGATACTTATTCTTGGCATTGGATTTTTCTTATTAATTTGCCTATTGGGATTATATCTGTGATTTGTACTAATTTATATGTGCATGACCCGGAATATGCGAAAAAGAAAAAAACACGTCCTAAAATTGATTATCTTGGTTTTTTGTTACTGCTGGTCTGGCTTTTTTCGCTTCAAGTTGTGCTTGATAATGGGCAAAAAAATGATTGGTTTGAGTCAATTTGGATTACGAGAACTTTTTTAATTTCTTCTGCTGCATTTTTAGGTTTTATAGCGTGGGAGTTAAAAATGAAAAAACCGTTACTTTCTTTGACTATTTTTAAAGACAAAAATTTTACGGTAGGCATAATTTTGTCGACATTTATCGGTGCTATTTTATATTCCACATTGGCGATTTTGCCGCTTTTTATGCAGCACCTACTTGGTTATAATGCGACATTAAGCGGTTTAGCTATTAGTCCGAGAGGGTTTGGTTCATTGGTTGGTTTAGCAGGTTGTGCGTATTTATCTACAAAAATTGATGACCGTCATACTATTGCAATAGGCTTTTTGTTGTTGGCGGTATCTTGTTTTATGTTTGGCTCATTAAACCTAGACATTGCTATTTATAATGTTATAATTCCCAACGTACTTTGTGGGACTTCGTTTTCTTTCATCATGGTTCCATTGAGTACGATTACGTTTGTTACGTTGAAAAACTCTGAAATGACTAATGGTTCAGGGATTTTTAGTTTGGCGAGAAGCGTTGGAGGTGCGATCGGTGTTTCACTTATTTCAACTTTAATATCTCGGCATGCACAAATCCACCAAGCTTATTTAGTTGATAATTTGAGTGATGGTAATTTAGTTTTTCTCGAAAAATTTGCTGCTCTTAAATCAGCACTTGCAATTAATTTTGGACAAGTCGTTGCTGAGCAGAAAGCTGGTTTTTTGATGTACGGACAACTTTTGCAACAAGCTAATTTAATGTCGTTTATGGATTGCTTTAAAATTGCTGGCATTTTGTGTTTGAGTCTTTTACCGCTTTGCTATTTATTTAAACGAGTTAAAAAGAACAGAAAACAAAAAGACAGGTAATATTCCATTACCCGTCTTTCGTTATAGTTTACAGAAACTACTTGCAGCCACAAGAGCAAGTGCAGTTGCAACCGATAGCAGCCTGTGCTTTTT
>CAZTVM010000095.1:0-7322 GCA_964617065.1 uncultured Muribaculaceae bacterium | reverse complement strand
AGAACGTGAAGCTTTGAATAACATGGCTGCACCGATTTCAACATGTTTTTTGATATAGCTTGCAACTTTGGTTGTATCACTAAAACTAACTGATTTACAGTATGTATTTCGTGCTATTATTTCCGCCAATTCACCAACTGTAATTAATAAATTTACGTCGTAGTTATTCAAAAATTCACCGATTTCTGCATGATACAATTTTTCTTTTTCGCCTAATTCCTTCATATCGCCTAAAACAACGACTTTGGGTGAGCCATAAAGCGTTAAAAAAGTTTTCAATGCGCATTTCATCGACTCAGGATTAGCGTTGTAACTATCATTGATGATTCTATAACCACAACATTCTTTTATTTGCCAACGATTTTCTATAGGCGCATAATCAAACAGCCCTTTTTTCACAAATTCGTAAGGAATTTTTAATTTTTCAGCTGCTTCAATAGCGAAAACAGCATTTTGAATATTGTATTCGCCTTCAATATTTAGTTCATATTTTTTATTTTTATATACAAATTCGCTACCGTTTTGAGTCAAATTTTTTATTTCCAAAGTTTTATTTGAAATTAATTTTTCAATATCTATAAAAATTTTTTCGCCTGAGAAGTTGACAAATTTCTGGGCTAATTCGCTATCCTCACATATTAAAACGCCATTTTTATTTTGGTATTTTGAAATTTCACATTTTGCACGAGCTATGTTTTCTACACTTCCTAATCTTTCTAAGTGTGCACAGCCAATATTTGTTATTACAGCTATATCAGGCTGAGTATATTTCGAAAGCAGTTCTATTTCTCCTAGTCCTCTCATTCCCATTTCAACAATCAATATTTCAGTATCCTCAGGCATTGTGAGCATGGTTTGTGCTAAACCAACCTCGTTGTTGTGATTTAGCAGTGTTTTATGAGTTTTAAAATATTGTGAGCAAACAGTTGCAATCATTTCTTTAGTAGTGGTTTTGCCTGAACTTCCTGTAATAGCAACAGTTTTTGGACTGATTTTGTTTTTGTAATAATTCGCTATTGAAAGGTATGCTTCAAGAGTATTTTCAACTTTTAAAACAATTTTTGCATCTTTTTTAATAATTCCTGATTTTGATGTAAAGTATCCTAAAGCCCCATTTTCCAGCGCTTTATCAATAAAATCATGTCCATCAAATTTTTCACCAATTAAAGGCATATAAAGGTCATTTTTTTTAATTTTTCTCGTATCAGTAGATATTTCAGACTTTAATGCTTGCGTATCATCTGCTTTGAAAAGAATTTTTGCATTTGTAATGTCAATTATTTCATCAATAGTAAACTTCATGTCAATACTCTAATTTATAACTATATCTTAATTTTACTTTAAAATTAATAAAGATAAAGTTTTTAAGTTTTTGTAATAATTAGAGTTAAATTTTGTTCCACTTGGTATTTTGCAATTCTTCCATACTGACAAAACCGATTAATTTTTTTTCCCATGGGGATTTTACAACCGGCAAATATTTCATTTTCATATTTTTCATTATTGAAAAGGCTTCATCTATGTTGTTTTGAGGATATGCTATAATACTATACTTTGAAAGTTGCAAAATACTTTCTACAGGTTTTTGCAATAAGTTTTTGATACCAAATCTTGTGGCTCTTTCTATATCTTCCTTCGATATAATTGCACTGACAAAATCATTTTTATCTATAACCGTAATCCTGTCAACTTTAAATTCATCCATTTTTTTTAATACTTTTTCAATAGTATCAGCTATAGACACAAAAACATTTGAATTCGATATGTAATTCTTTACATAATAATTCATTTTTCTCTCCTGTATAGAGATTGAATTCTTTGTAAAACATATTCTCTATTGACTCAATGATATTACTGTTTTTTATAGATTTATATTAGCCAGTCGTCTATAATTGAGAAATGCCACAATAAATCATATATTTGTACTAAATTAATTATGTTTAAGCTATCATGAAACTATGAATATAAAGTATGAATTTGACACAATCACGGCGATAGCTACACCCTTAGGAACTGGTGGTGTTGGTGTTATTCGTATATCAGGTGAAAAATCGTATGACATTATCAAAACTATTTTTGCTCACAAAAACATCTCACCTGATAAAATTCATTTTGGCTGGATAATTGACGGAACAACAAAAATTGACGAAGCTATTGTACTCGCATTTAAAGCTCCAAGAAGTTTTACAGGCGAAGACGTTATCGAAATTCAATGCCATGGCGGTTTGAATGTGATGAAACGAATTCTTGACTTAACAATTCAAAATGGCGCAAGACAAGCTGAAAAAGGCGAATTTACTAAACGTGCTTTTATGAATGGGAAAATAGATTTGTCTAAAGCTGAAGCTATTTTGGATTTAATTCACGCTAAAACGGAAAAATTTGCAGAAAAAAGTGCTCAAACCCTTTCCGGCACATTATCTGTTGCGTTGAAAAAAATAAGTAATGAAATTTTTACACTACTGTCTCAAATTATTGCAGCAGTGGATTTCCCTGAAGATGTTAACGAGCCCGAATACTGTATTCTTGAAGAAAAAATTAAAAGTGCAATTGCGGAAATAGACAAAATCTTATTAAGCGCAAAATCTTCAAACATAATGAGAGAAGGCATCAAAGTTACAATTGTCGGCAAACCTAATGCAGGGAAATCATCTTTGTTTAATGCTCTTTTAAACTTGAAAAGAGCCATTGTCACTGATATAGCAGGAACTACACGGGACATTTTGCAAGAAACAATTGATATTGCTGGTATTCCAGTTACATTGGTAGACACAGCAGGTATCCGTCAGGGGATGGACGTCAACAAAGTCGAAGCTATAGGCATAGATTATTCGCTGCAATCCTTAAACGACGCAGATTTAATTTTGTTTGTGTCGGATGCAACCACAGGAAAAAATAACGATGATATGCAAATTTTTGATTTAGTCAAAAATAAAAATTATATTGAAATAGCCTCGAAGGCTGATTTACTAACTGAAAACGCAGAAAAAAGACCTGAAATACTTTATCTTTCGACAAAAACAAATGAAAATTTAGATTTATTAAAGAAAAAAATTGAAGAAAAAATTACGCAACGAGATTTCAGTGAAACAGAGTTTGTCACAAATCAAAGACAACAATCTTGTTTAAAAAAATCAAAAGAAATGTTGAAAAGCGCCTTAACTGCAACGGTCAACCACGAATTGCAAGACTTAATCTCAATCGATATAAAGTCTGCGCTACTATATTTGAATGAAATTTCAGGTGAAGTAATTACTGACGATATTTTGAATAATATTTTTGATAATTTTTGCATAGGAAAGTAAAAAATGAACACAAATAACGAAAAAATGATAAAAGAATTTAAAAAACCTGTTAGCGCTGAAAGTGTTATGATTGGCTCGGATACAGAAGTTGACAACATAATCATGGCGATTGAAAGCAGTTGTGATGAAACTGCTTG
Source organism: uncultured Muribaculaceae bacterium (assembly GCA_964617065.1). Taxonomy (GTDB): domain Bacteria; phylum Cyanobacteriota; class Vampirovibrionia; order Gastranaerophilales; family Gastranaerophilaceae; genus JAVBNU01. The sequence continues at coordinate 3,880 of CAZTVM010000095.1, read as the reverse complement.
TGCTATTGTGAAAAATGGTAGAACAGTCTTGGCTAATGTCGTTAGCACGCAAATAAAAACGCATGCTCTTTACGGTGGAGTTGTTCCTGAAATAGCTGCAAGAGAACATTTAGAGTCTATAAATCTGGTTATTGAAGAAACTTTTAAGCAAGCAAATATGACAGCTAAAGATATTACTGCATTTGCGGCGACTGTCGGCCCGGGGCTTATAGGTTCACTATTAGTTGGTTTAAATGCCGCTAAAACACTTTCACTCGTTTGGAACAAGCCATTTATCGGTGTGAACCATTTAAACGCTCATGTTTGTGCTAATTATATTGACTCAGAGTTAAAACCACCTTTTATTGCGCTTTTAGTAAGTGGTGGACATTCACAAATTATAAAAGTAGACAGTTACATGAAACAAGAAATTATTGGGGAAACTATTGACGATTCTGCAGGTGAAGCGTATGACAAAGTTGCACGGTTGTTGGGACTACCTTATCCAGGCGGCGCAACTCTTGACAAAATAGCTCATGAAGGAAATCCAAAAGCTTACAATTTTACAGATGCCCGAGTCGGTGAATTTTCATTTAGCTTTTCAGGCTTAAAAACTGCTGTTTTACGCCAAGTCCAAAAATTGTCTACTGAGTGTTTCGAATTGCCGAAAAATGATATAGCCGCTAGTTTTCAAGAACGAATTACAGCTACTTTATTGAGAAAAACACTCAAAGCTGCTGAAAAATTTGGTTACAAAACAATCGTTCTCGCAGGTGGTGTAGCAGCTAATTCAGAAATAAGAAAAAAATTCTTTGATTTACGAGAAAATGGATATGAAGTGCATGCACCTGCTATGAAATATTGTACAGACAATGCCTCGATGGTTGCAGCGGCGGCATATTTTTTATGCAATACTTTTGATGATTTGGAAACAGAAGTATTTTCTCGTGTAGGAGTTGTTCACTCTGCTTAAATTTGTAATGTGCTTTTACCTGAAATATTAACTTGTATTAAGTTTTATTAATTTTGATATGAGTTGCTAATATTGACTTTTGACGTAAAATTTTAAAAATTTACAAAAATTTGTAAATTTTTAAGAAAAAAACAACTTTCTAGAAGTAGAGAGTCGTTGTCAATAATTAGAGGGAGTAAAGCTGTGAGCAATTCTGCTGTAACGTCAAGTTCAAATAATTACCAACAGTATAATTGGAGTTATAAAAAATCTGAAAAAGATGGCAAGAACAACTCAACAAAACCTGAAACTTCTACGCAAGTGAGTATAATGCAAGGCAAAAACGGTCAAAGCTTAAATCAGGCTGATGATAAAAATGGTATTCAGCTTGGTACAGACACTTCTGTTGCAAGTCAAAACTCACAGTCAACAAGTAGTGTCAATAAAAATGCCGGTACAGAGTATTCTGGTAGTGCAAATAGCTCTGTAAAAGCGCAAATAGGTGAAGACGGTAATTTTGTAAAACAAGCAGATAGCTCAAACGACAAGCCATTTAGCGGCTTTTTAGAATTTGATAATTATTCTGAAGATAAAACAGCTTCAAATAATCCTTTTTCTAATGGTAAGTCTTCAAATTACAATCGTAATTCTGCTGAAACAAGAGAAAAATTTGATAACGAGTTGAACAATTTGACAAAAGCTAATAACGGTGACTTTGACAAAACACTGAAAGACATGAGTGATGGTGAAATAATGGCACTAAACCATTTTGGAGGAAACGCTTTTGTCGGTGAAGACGGAAAAATGTATCGTCAACCGACAGATGGAGAAGTCAAAGACGGAAAATCAGAATGGATACCTATTGATAAAAATTCCAATGAATACAAAGTTCGTCAAGAAGCAATGCGTCGTATGGGACAAAAAAGCTTTGACGATGTAAAACAAACAGATAAACCTGTAGAAACAGATTCTGCGGCTAGTCCAAAACAAAATGAAGACAAAAAAGCATCAGAAACAACAGAAAATACAAATTCTAAGGGAGTAGATAATACAAGCACTGGTATTCGACATTCAAACATGGGCACTTCTGCTGTTGACAATACTAATGCCGCACAGTCTTCTAAAATAAAGCCAAAACAAGTAAATGACCTTAACAATATCAATGATCTTGATGAATTTTTAAAAAGTGGTAAACCTGGAATAATAAAAATAGGCACAGAATGGTGCGGACCTTGCAAACAAATGGAGCCGCATTTGCAAAATGTTGCAGCTAAAAGCGATGGAACAGTCAATTTTGGAAGGGTCGATGCCGACAAAGCAAATGCAATCGCTAGTAAATATGGTATCACGAGCTATCCTACAGTTTTAGCTTTTAATTCAAAAGGTGAATTAGTGGGTAAAAAAATAGGAGGACAATCAGAGCAACAGTTACGAGGGCTTCTGCGAGATTTGACCTGATGACATAATGAATTAATTTGAATTTTTATACCAATCGTAAAAATCGCTTATGCCTTTTTTTAGGTTAATTTTTGGTTGCCAGCCTAATGCCTTAATTTTCGTTGCGTCCATAAGTTTTCTCGGAGTACCGTTTGGCTTAGATGTGTCGTAAACAATTTCGCCTTCAAATCCAACAATCGTTTTCACCATTTCAAATAAATCTTTCAGCAAAATATCCGTTCCATCAGTGATATTAACGAGTTCTCCTATTTCATCATAATTTTTGTTTTTCAACAAATATACACACGCATCCGCCAAGTCATCACTGCACATTAATTCACGGTAGACTGAACCATCGCCCCATAGAGTCACCTTGTCTTTGTATGCACCAATTGCGTTAAGGGCTTGTTCTACAGACGAATTACTATTGAAATCTATTTTGTCGTCTAATTCCCAGCCTAATTTATAGCGGTGTAAATCGGATTTTAATTGCTCAAAATCATTTTGTTGCAATAATTTAGCTAAATGAAAACGTCTCAAAATCATAGGAAGTAAGTGCGCTGTTTCCATATTAAAATTATCGCCGATACCGTACTGGTTTGTAGGCATTGCAGAAATAAAATTAGTTCCGTATTGTTGATTATAGTATTTGCATAATTTTATTGCTGAAATTTTAGCTAAAGCATAAGCTTCGTTGGTCTTTTCTAATTCAGAAGTTAATAAACAATCTTCTTTCATCGGTTGTGAAGCGAGTCTTGGATAGATACAACTTGAACCTAAATTTAATAATTTTTTTACACCTGATTTGTAGGCTGCGTCGATAACATTTGTTCCTATCATTAAATTTTTATATATAAATTCAGCAGGATAAGTTGTATTAGCCATAATACCACCGACTTTTGCCGCAGCTAAAATGACGTAATCAGGTTTTTCGATTGAAAAAAAAGATTGAACAGCAGTCTGATTTGTTAAATCCAATTCTTTTGAAGTCCGATAAACAATATTTTCAAACCCTTCAGAATTAAGTTTTCTTAAAATTGCACTCCCCACAAGTCCGCAATGTCCGGCTAAATATATTTTATCAGTTTTCTTCATATTTCAATTACTCCTGAGGCTCGAGAATTCGATATCCTTCTTTAGCAAGGACTTTATACTTTTGCGCCTCGTATAAATCTTCTCTAACCATTTCAGAGACAAGCGTTTGTAAATCATATTTTGGCTGCCAGCCTAATTTTTCTCTTGCTTTTGAACTATCGCCGAGCAATAATTCAACCTCAGTAGGTCTAAAATAACGTTTATCCACTTCAATAATAGTTGTACCTGTTGATTTGTCTATGCCTTTTTCATCTGCGCCTTCACCTATAAAATCGAGTTCAATGCCAATTTCGTTAAATGCCATCCGACAAAAATCTCTGATTGTTGTCGTAACGCCTGTTGCTAAAACATAATCTTCAGGTTTTTCTTGTTGTAGAACTCGCCACATGCCTTCAACGTAATCAGCTGCGTGCCCCC
>CAZTVM010000094.1:0-7433 GCA_964617065.1 uncultured Muribaculaceae bacterium | reverse complement strand
AAAAACAATTTTTTTAGTCTGATTTCAAAATTTTTATTTTTTTTTACATAACTTAATATTGATTTAGCTAAATAAATATTAAGTTAGAATATAGACCATCTGGTTAATATAGACCTTTAAACCTATTGATTGATGTACATAAACAAAAAAGTCAGTATTATAAGAAAGTTAGTTGAGTATAGTTCTCAGGGGGAGAAGATAAAAAGATGAGTAAGTTTAAAAAGACACTTTTAGTTAGCGCTATCACGGTTGGAACAATAGCTTTTTGTACGGATTTTTGTTTAGCAACCGAAAATGTGCTTTCCGCTATACAAATCAGTTCAGATAAAAATACGTATCATGTTCTTTTGAAAACAGATGAAGAAGCTTCAATAAAAAAAGTCATTGAAAACGATGATAAAATGTACTTAGAATTAAGTGAAGTACAAGCTTCCCCGACTCTGAGTACTATTTATAATGAAGTTCCTAATATAGAAAATGTAGTTGTTAAATCATCAGGCAAAAATACTCTCAAAGTAATTCTGCAAGGCAAAAACGTAGCTAAAAGTAAAATAGATTTTGATACGAACACCTCGTGGGTGTCTGATACAAAAAAAGAAAATTCAAATGCACAAGCAATAGAAATTAATCCTCCTATAAAAACATTCGCACCTGTTTGGAGTGAAGAAAGTGAGCTTCAAAATGAAGACAAGGCTTCTTCTCAAAGTATTCTAAGTACTTTAATTAAGAATTTAAAACAAATGGACACAAAAACAATGTTCACATTAATGGGAATTTTGTTTATTTTCTTTTTCGGTCTAAAATCTTTAAAGCAAGGAAATAGACAGCAAACAGTCGGATTATCTCAAGGATTGAAAGAACGTGAAAGAATTTTAGCAGGTTTATCAGCAGAAAGTAAAAAATTGCCAACGCTAAATGAAGAAAGCGTTTATCGTAGAGCTACGACACCTGCACCATCAATGAATTACGGTTTAAGATCTTATCAAGACAGCCAACGACGACCTGATATGGTTCAAAAGCGTTCTACATCAACGTTTGCGAAGACATCTTCTGCATCTTATTCCAGACAGAGCGACTCTACACCAGCTAAAGCTGCATCTAACACTCTACTTAAAACTCGACCTAAGAGTGTTGCGCAACAACGCAAAATGCCTCCGACTAGTCCTCACGGAGTTGACAGCGTAAAATTTTTAGAGTCCATGACTAAAATTTACGAAAAAAACGGTCGTGCAGACCTCGCTGCAGGTTTGAGAAACAATCTGCGTAAGGCTCAACAAAGTTTATAATAATACTCAACCAATCTTAGTGAATAGGTATTTTACCTATTCACTTTTTTTATTTGTATTTTTTATAACATCTATAGTAAAATATAATACATGAAATTAAATGAAATTTATAGTCATCAAGATAAGGTCGCAAATTTATTTTTTGTACAAAAAAAACCGATTATATCGTTTGAGGTTTTTCCACCGAAAGGTGACGATTTTGAACAAAAAGTTGAAAATTTGTGCAATGAAATGAAAATATTGAAACTTTATCGTCCTTCGTTGATTTCGATTACACACGGTGCTGGTGGCTCTAATGTCGAAAATTCGCTTGAAATTACACAAAAAATGCAACAAGAATTAAATTTGACGCCAATGCCTCATTTTACTTGCATTTGTAGAGATAAAACTTATATCGAAAACTATTTGCAAACAATTGTAAATATGGGGATAGAAAACATTTTAGCCCTGAGAGGTGATATGACGACGGATTATGAGGAAACAGACTCAGAATTTCGCTACGCATCTGATTTAGTTAGATTTATAAAATCGAAAACGAACTTATCTATAGGTGTAGCCGGCTATCCTGAAGGTCATTCAGAGTGCGTTAGTCTAGAAAAAGATATTGAAAATTTGAAAAAGAAAGTTGATGAAGGCGCTGACGTAATTTACACACAGTTGTTTTTTGATAATACAAATTTTGACAAATATGTACAACTAGTACGTGATGCTGGTATCACTATCCCTATAATTCCAGGAATTTTGCCAATAAGCAGTTACTCTCAGCTTGAAAAAATGGTTAATTTATGCAAAACAGTAGTTCCTAAATCATTGAGTGAAACTTTAGAAAAAAATAAAAATAATCCAGAGGATATCAAAAAAATAGGAATTGAATACGCTAGCTACCAGTGCCAACAACTTATCGACATGGGCGTAAATGGGCTACACTTCTATTGTTTGAATAAATCAGAGCCTGTACGTTCAATTTTGGAGAATATTCTTTAGTTCTTTATTAATTAATATTCTAAGTTAACTTGTGAAAATGGAACGATTTTATTTTTGCCACGTTTTTTAGCGTTGTACAACGCATGTTCAGCATAACGCACGAGTGTATTAACATTTTCTTCGACATTTTCCAAGAACGGGTAAGACGAAATCCCCCCGGAAATAGTTATAATATGTTTTTCAGTTTCACCTGCGGGTATAAACTCCATTTTTTCTATATCTCGTCTAAATCTTTCAGCGAAGATAAACGCATTTTCTTCAGAAGTATTTGGCAAAATAACGACAAATTCCTCATCACCGTAACGAACTAAAATATCTTCTCTACGAATAAGGTTGCTAAGCATTTCAGCTATGCGTTTGAGCAAAACATCGCCCCAATCATAACCATACATATCGTTTACAACCTTGAAAAAGTCAATATCAACTAAAAGGCAAGAAACCTTTTGTTTATAACGTTTCGCACGTGAAAATTCAGCTTCTATACGGTCTTGTAGATATTTTCTGTTATGTAATCCGGTAAGCTCATCTGTAGTTGAAATTTTGTCTATTGTTTCACGTAATTCTTTAATTTTAATTAAATTTTTTAATTTCAACTTAAATTCTTCCGGATTAATTGGTCTATAAATATAATCAAAGGAATCTCCTCTGACAGTCAAGTCGTTCACAAAACAGTCAGAAACAATGAGCGTAGGCGCAACAAACTTTGAAATCATTGCTTTACCTTTTATCTTGTCCATAGGGCAGTCCATAATTATTAGCGAAGGGTTATAAGTTGACGCATTGTCGAAATCCGAAAGATTTTTCACTCTGACATCATATTCTATCTCGTCTTTTAGATAATCTGTAAATTCTGATGTATCTTTTTCACTGTAAATAATTATGTTTCGCATTTTATGCTCCTTAATTTTGTTATTTTATAATAGTAGCAAATTTTGACAAAATGTAAATAACTTTTTATGCCAAAATTAAATTATTTCCTTTATATAATCGTAATAATCGTTATTTTTATGTTTAGCGATTTCAACTAGTAAGGTTTCCTTGTCTATAAAGCCTTCTTTTAAAGCAATTTCTTCAAGACAAGCTATTTTCTCGCCTTTATGAGTTTCCATAGAATAAACGAAATTGCTGGCTTGCAAAAGACTTTCGTGAGTACCTGTATCTAACCAAGCGTAGCCTCGTTCTAGCAATTCAATCTTTAATTTTCCTTCTTGCAAATAGACTTTGTTCAAGTCCGTAATTTCCAATTCTCCACGAGCAGAAGGTGTTAAGTTCTTTGCATACTCAATTGCATTGTTATCATAAAAATACAACCCGGTAACAGCATAGTTCGATTTAGGATTTTGAGGCTTTTCTTCCAGTGAAATTATTTTTTTGTTTTCGTCAAATTCCGCAACGCCAAATTGAGTAGGATTTTTGACTGTGTAACCAAAAACGGTTGCACCATCTATATTTTTAGAAACATTTTTTAATAAATTTGATAACCCATAACCTTGAAAAATGTTGTCACCTAAAATCAATGCTATATTATCATCTTTTATAAATTCTTCAGCTATTATCAAGGAGTCAGCAATACCTCGAGGAACATTTTGCACTGCAAACTCAAAGTTAACACCGAAAACATTTTTTTCTAACAGCCCTTTAAAATTACCTATATCTCTCGGATTAGAGATGATTAAAATGTCTTTTATACCTGCTTGCATTAGCGTTGCAATCGGGTAATAAATCATAGGTTTATCATAGACAGGTAACAAAATTTTCGATATAGGTAATGACGCAGGGTGCAATCTCGTACCTGCACCGCCTGCCAAAACGATACCTTTTAGTTTTTTTTCTTCCATCTTTATTCTCTTTTTAGATTACATACTAATTATATAGCAAAAAATCAATATTCGCAACAATTTTAACCGTATATACTTTTGACGAAAGACCTTTGACTTTTTCTTAAACGACATTAATAAAATATCATTCAAAAGTATGATTTTGTCGATAATTAAAAAAGTTTTGCTAAAAATGTCCGATATACAGTAATAAGTAGTATTTTGAGTAAAAAGGCGCAAAAGATTGTATAATTCAATTTATCCTATAAACATCAAGCCTTATTCAGGGCCTAAAAATAAACAGTCTGTTACGTCGCAAAGTGAGGACGAGTCTTCCGGCGAAAAAAAAAGAAGAAATTATTTTCAACGTAATAACCAACAGCAAGAGCAAAATCAAGAACATCAAAAACAGCAGGAATACCCATCAGACACTTATGTTAAATCTGAAATTACACCTAAATCTGAGCAAAAAGATTATTCTGACCATACCTATTCAAACAATGTAAACATCGCCCAGATTATAATGGATTTTAAAAATACAGCAACTGCAATCGGCACGCCTCAAGAACTTTTCGATGAAGTTAATACTTATTTTGAGCTTATTGAAAAGCAATCTAAAAAAACTGAACCGAATAGAAAACTTATACAATCAAATTTAAAAAATGCGTCTTTACTTTTGGACAACTACATTACAGAAAGTCTCGGTAAACAGTCTCATGTCGTCGAAAATTGGATTGATACGCTGTTTTTACAAAAAGTAGATTATCAATATAACATCGATAAAGTTAATCCTGATTTTCAAATTAAATTCCCTGAACGTGAACAACGAACACAGGAAACAACCGCAGAAAATACTCAAGCCTCTGAAAAAATTGAGCAAAAAGAAGTCGTGCAAACTGTAACCCAACCAGAAATTACAGCTAAAAAAAAGTATTATATCCCGGAAAACAAAGACTTAAAAAAGCTATATGTACAAGCCAAAAAATATTCAATGATAAACGAGCCTGAAAAGGCATTGCGTACTTTTCAAAAAGCTTTGGAAAAATCAATTGAAATAAAAGACGATAAAGCCCAAGCGATGATTTATTACGAAGCAGGTCAAATTTTCGACCAAAAAGATTTGCTTTCGCAAGCACTAAAAAACTACTATAAAGCTTCTCAAACAGCAAGCGACTCATCTGTAAAATCAAAAGTTCACTATAACATGGCAAAAATTTATGATGATGTAGTGCAAATCGAACCTGCTGTTGACCACTATTTTGTGGCTATTTCCTACGCAGGAGAAGACGATGATTTCAGAACGCAATCAAAATCACTCGTCAATATTGCGACTCTCTACGCTGAGCAGCAAGAAAAAAAGAAAGCTAAAGAATACGCTGAATTATCTAATCAAATAGCGAAAGAAACTAAAAAGCCTAAATTCATAGCATCTATTCTGGCTAAAAGCGGTAAAGCTTACACTGTTATGGGGGAAAACAGAGATGCGTTAAAGTTTTTCAAAAAATCGACTCGAGAATACAAAAAAACATCATCTCATGACAAAGTTGCAAAAAATTGCTTAAAAGCCGCTAAAATAATGCTTAAAATGGGAAATTTAGAAAAAGCTAAAAATTTGTATAAGACTGCCTACAACAGTTTTGCAGAAATAAATGACGAAAAATCAATGAAACTAGTATTTCAAGAATTATCTAAATTTTAACTTTCAGCGAGATAAACTACTATAAATAGTTTTTTTGCTATAATTATCACTATGAATGATTTATTTGAAGCATTAGAATTTGATAAAGTTTTATCATATATCAGTGAATACGCTATTTGCGAGTTGGGCAAAGAAAAATGTAAGTCGGCAATTTTATTTGATAATTTACAAAAAATCGAGAGTGAACTAACTTTGACTAATTGTGCAAAACTTATATTAGACAAAGCTTATGGCGTATCAGATTTTCCATTAGGCACTTATCACGACGCAAAAAAAATTATTCAACAACATAATACTGCTAAAGCGATTGAGGCTCAGGATATAATCAATTTGACAAAAAATTTGTCTACAGCAAGATTAATTTTCAATTTTCTTGAAAAAAATTCAGAATATTTTACGGAATTAGCAAATTTAAGAGAGAATTTATATATAAATAAATTTTTTGAAGAAAAGGTTGAAAACACATTCGACAATGCACTCGAAATAAAGGACAGCGCCTCAGTAGAGCTAAAGAATTTGCGCAGAAGTAAAAAAGACACTGAAGTGAATATAAGAACTATGGTTACTCGGCTTATGTCGAATTCAACATTCACAAACTATTTGCAGGACAGTATCTATACTATTCGTGATGAGCGAATAGTTTTTCAGGTGAAAGCCGAATCAAAAAACAAGGTTAGAGGTATAGTGCATGATGTTTCAGCCAGTGGTCAAACATTTTTTATTGAGCCTCAAGAGTTAGTTGAAATCAATAATAAATTGCGTGAAATTAATATTAAAATTCAGGCTGAAAAAGACAGAATTATCAGTGCACTGACGTTGGAAATTTTAGATTTTGCCGATAAATTAATTCGTTCGACTGAGCAGCTGTCGGAGTTTGATTTTATTTTTGCAAAAGCTAAATACGCAATAAAAACAGGGGCTTGCATGCCGAAGATAACTAATGAAAAAGTCATTGAACTAAAAGGAATGAGAAATCCTGTTTTAATGAGAGTTTGCGAAAAAATTGTAGAAAATGATTTTAAAATTGGTGAAGATTTTACGTCTTTAATAATTTCAGGGTCAAATACAGGCGGAAAAACGGTTGTACTAAAAACTGTAGGACTTGCAGTTTTAATGGCGAAAGCCGGCTGCTTTATACCTGCATATAGTGCGGAAATTTATCCGTTTAAACAAATATTTGCGGAAATAGGCGACAATCAAAATATAATACAAAGTCTGTCAACTTTTTCGTCTCACATGAAAAATCTCGTTGAAATTGTGAATAAAGCTACTTCAGAAACACTAGTATTAATTGATGAAATAACTGCAGGAACTGACCCTAAAGAAGGTGCAACTCTCGCTCAAACTATTCTTGAATATATACAAAAACGAGGAGCTTTTTGCTTGGTGACAACACATTTTAGCGAATTAAAATCGATGGGCTATAATACAAACGGTTTTAAAAATGCCTCAGTCGAATTTGATTGCGAAACCTTAAAACCGACTTACAGACTTTTTATCGGTGTTCCCGGGGTCAGTCATGCTATTGAAATCGCTGAAAATTTGGGTTTAAAACCTGAAATTATACTCAAATCTAAAGAAATATATTTCATGGTTCCCTCCTGGTGAAGTGTCCAAAGGTTCGCGGGTTTCCGGAGTTCCATCCAT
>CAZTVM010000093.1:0-7574 GCA_964617065.1 uncultured Muribaculaceae bacterium | reverse complement strand
AGTACCGCCTGTTGATAAAACATCATCTTCAGGTCTTTCTTGTTGTAGAACTCGCCACATGCCTTCAACGTAATCAGCTGCGTGCCCCCAGTCACGTTTAGATGACAAATTACCTAGATATAATGTCTTTTCCAGTCCAAGTTTAATCCTGACGGCTGCTCTTGTTATTTTTCTTGTGACAAAAGTTTCGCCTCGTCGTGGTGATTCATGATTAAATAAAATACCATTGGAAGCATATATGCCGTATGCTTCACGGTAATTTACCGTAATCCAATAGGCATAAAGTTTTGCGCAGGCGTAAGGCGAACGGGGATAAAACGGTGTAGTTTCACGTTGAGGTGTTTCTTGCACTAAACCGTATAACTCCGATGTTGAAGCTTGATAAAACTTTGTTTTGTTTTCAAGTCCTAAAATTCTTATGGCTTCTAAAATCCTTAAAGTGCCCAATCCGTCAGCATTAGCTGTATATTCAGGGCAATCAAATGACACTTTTACGTGTGATTGTGCTGCTAAATTATAAATTTCGTCCGGTTGAATTTCTTGTATTAAGCGAATTAAGTTTGTACTATCTGTTAAATCGCCGTAATGCAAATGAAATGCAGCATTTTTCTCATGGGTATCTTGATATAAATGGTCAATTCTTTGAGTGTTAAAAGAACTGGCTCTGCGCTTCATTCCGTGGACATCATAGCCTTTATCTAACAATAATTCAGCAAGATAGCTGCCATCTTGACCGGTGATACCTGTTATTAATGCCTTTTTCATTGATATATTTCTCCTTCATTATTTTTGCCAATAGTTTTAATTTCCTCTATTGCAAGAATTTCTTTTTGCTTTACTTTTAATAATGTTTTATAGGCTAATCCTAAATTTATTGCGTACATAAACAAATATGAAAACATAAATCTAGGGCTTACTATACCAGGGTTTAAAAATATTATAAATATACTTGCGATATAATTGGTAACTGACCATAATAAAATATCACGTTCTTTGCCTATAGATTTACAAATAGCTTTCAATGCAAGCATTATCGGATAAATATTAAGGGTTAAGAATAAGAAGCCACCAAATATTCCCAATCTATAAAAAGCATTGATTAATGAACTGTGTTGTGGAACGACAAATAAAACCAGTTTTTGAGGTATTGAAAATGAATCATTCGCTGTGGCAAAACAATTTGGATTATTAATTGTCCACCAAATGTTATCACTGGCGTAAGCCGTTCCGTAACCTACACCCAAACCATATGTCTTTGCTAAAGTAACCATTTCATTTTTCCAATATTGCCATCGCCATAAAGCGTTTGCATCAGAAGCTAAAAGTTGTTCAAATTTATCTATATTAAGTAATACTGCCACAACAATTGTGAGAATTGCAATTCCAAGTAAAAGACTGAGTTTTTTAACATGTGCATAATTTAATTTAAGTTTTGAAATATTAAAAATACTCAATGTCATTGTGCCAAAAATGACGATATATCCCAATAAGAAAGAAGATTGGTCACTCGTTAGAAATGCCACACTTAACAAACTCAAAATAAAACCTAATGGTTTATTAAATCTGTAAAATATAAATGTTGTCATTATTAATAAACCTTCCGAATAGGTAATTCCATCGGTGAAAGGCACTTTAAACACAATGAGTGTAAGTAATAAAAAGGTGTATAGATATATTGAAATTTTACTTAATTTTTCTAGTTTATCTGTACTAGCAATTTGTCTAAATAATAATATTCCAATAGGAATGACAAAAAAGAAATATCCTTGACGAAATACAAAGCTGAAATTGTAGTCCAAATTTTGCAAATTAAACAATAAATAAGCGAATTTGATTGAGGAAAGAAGTAATACTATACCAATCAACATCCAAAAAAGTTTAAAACATTTTATATAATTACCTAATACACTGAAATCTAGCTGTTTTTTTTTCTTTTTGAAAAATAGCCAAAAGAAGTAAACAAGAGATCCGCCCATCAATAAAAAAAATACGTTCAATTTTCCGCCTATTTTCAGAAAAAGACCACCAAAAGGAATAAATAAGGCATAAAATATTAAAAATATACACCAGTAATCAATTTTTAATTTCATTTAAGCTTCCGCACTCCATTTTATATTTCTACAGTATAGCACAATTAAATGTCTGTAGATTTTAAAATATCTTCTAATTTTTTAATATAAATTTCTTTTGTGTATTTTTCTTTGAAAATATTTATGCAGTTTCTTTTCATTGCCAACAATTCTTCATCTGTTAAATTTTCAATTTTTTGAATTTGTTCAATTAAATTATCCACATGACCAGCATGGAAAATAAATCCTGTTTTAGTTTCTTCAACTAATTCAGGCAAACCACCTTTATTGGAAACAATCAAGGGTACTGCATTACTGTAAGCTTCACTTGTTGTGCAAGGACAAGGCTCATTCCACTCAGAAGGCACAATAATAGCTTTTGCATTTTTTATAATTTGTTCTTTTTCTTCGCCTGATTTATAACCTAAAAATGTCACATTTCGCAAATTATTTTGTTCGACAAAATTTTTCAATTCGGTTTCTATTTCGCCTCCGCCCATGATATTCAAATGCAAATCAGGTAATTTTTTAAATGCTTTCAACAAAGTCATGACGCCTTTTTCTTCAGATAATCTGCCTATATATAAATACGGATTATGAATATTTGAACTTGTTACCTCAAAGTCCATTGTCACAGTTTCTGAAAAATTATGCAAAACATAAATCTTTTCTTCAGGTATTCCTAACTTTTCATGCTGTTTTTTTACAAAATCAGACACAGCAATGTATCCGCTAACTTTACTTCTGTAAAAAATGTTAAAGACTTGCAGTGCAACATATTTCAAAATTGTATATAAAAAACTGTTTTTATAACATTTGTTAATAACACCTACAATAATATTTTTCTCGCATTTTTCACAAAGCGCACCTTTATTTGCCAATCCCATCAAGCACAATAAATTATAATTATGTAAATATTTATAAGTTGGGATTTTATTTTTATTTAAAACTGCATAAATACTATTAGATATTAAAGGAGAAGTATTGTGAACTAATGCAAAATCTATTTTGTTTTCTTTTAAAATCTTATTAATATCCAAAACGGTTTTAGGGTTATAAATCGACAACAAACCTAAAATAATTTTAGCGATAAAAGATTTGTTTAGTATCTGTTCGTTATTTTGATAGTATTTAATAATTTCAAAACCATTGTCTTGCATTAAATCAGCGATTACATCAGCCATTTTTGTTTCCCCACCGGGAATAAGATAATCATTATGCACTACAAGACAAGTTTTAGAATTTTTATTCATTATTGTCACTTTCTAATTTTGAATATATTTCATTTGCAACAGCATCGTAAGAATATTTTTCAGCAACTACACGCATTGCTTCTTTCCCCATTTGAATTCTTTTTTCTTTGTTTAGTATAAGTTCTTTTAATGCAAGTTCTAAATTATCAATTAACATATTTGTTTTTGTCGGTTGAACTTTTATAGCGTATGTATCTTCAGTTAAAACTTTAGGTCCTCCTGTATCTACACAAACGATGGGTAATCCATTATTCATAGCTTCTATTATAACGGTTGAACCTGAATCATGTAGTGAACAATTAAGAAAAATATCCGAGTTTGCGTACATTTTGTTCATTTCAGAAAATGGAACTGCTTCCATAAAAAAAATTTTTTTATTTATATATTTTTCTGCTAGTTTTTTAAATATTGCTTCTTGTTCTCCGGTTCCGGTAATATACAATTCCGCATCAGTACCGTTTTCTAACAACTGAGTAAAAGCTTTTATTCCTAATTCAAACCCTTTCCAATAGATTAATCGTCCGGACATTAAAATTATAGGTGTAGTATTTTGTCGTTCTACATAATTTGTGCAATTAATATATTTTAGGGCATTTGTCATATGGCTTTTTACAATAGTTTTATGTTTATATTTATCAGGAATTAATCTTTTTGTTTCTTCTGTAGATGCATAAATTTTAAAAGCCTTTTTGTACAATTGTTGATTAGTGGGATTATATTTTGATAATTCTTGAACTAAAATCCTTATATTTTCCCAAATAGACTCTTTTAATGTCAAATTCAAATTAATACAGCTTGGTATTCTTTCTCCACCACCGCCAGGGCCCATAATAAATGGGATATTTAATTTGTATAAATATGAAGGTTGAACTATCGAAGCCCAAGAAACATGATGAACATAATCAAATTTTACCTTTTTAACAAGTTTTTTTGCTGTTTTATACGCTTTTTTTTGAAACAAATTGTAGTCCAATATCTGTCCAAGATGACCACGGATAGGTTGTCTAAAAAAATCGACATAAACGAATTTTACATTTTTTAATAAATCCGTTTCGTCACCAGATATGTATTTTTCTATCGCTTTTTGATTGAAAATATCTGTCAGAATGTGCAAGCAGTAACCTTTCATAGCTAGTGCAGTCACCCAATTCCAACCGAGAGCAGCTTCACTGCCTGAATAAGGGGAACAATTATATGCTGAAAGTAGTATATTCATTCTAGTGTCTCCTCATAATTAGCCATAAAAATTTTGTGTTTGTTATTAAATAGCGCATAAAAAGTCGTTTCGGTTCTTGTATTAAACGAAATAGCCAGCCAAGACAAAGTTTTGACATCAAAACAGGCATGGGTTTTAAATTCCCTGCTTCAAAATTAAACACTGCGCCAACGCCAAGCATTAGTGCATTAATTTTATCTTTGTGCTCAAACATCCATGTTTCTTGTTTTGGAGCTCCTAAGCCTACCCACAAAAAATTTGCTTCACTATCATTTATTATTTTTATAATATTTTTGTCTTCTTCTTCAGTTAATTCCCTGAACGGAGGTGAGTAATACCCAACTATTTCAGCATTAACATAGTTTTGGGACAACTTTTCCTTTAATAATTCTATTGTCTCAGGTGTACTGCCGTAAAAAAAATGTTTGCAGCGTTTAGTCTTTTTGTGTTGCATTATTTTTTTAAAAAATTCAGGTCCAAGTAACTGATGTGCATTCTTAGTGCCTTTTAGTTTTTGAACAATAGAAATAGGTTTTCCATCAGGGAAAATAAGTGCACCACTGTTTAATATATTTTTGTATTTTTCATTATCGTTAGCCATTACTGTAGTGTGAACATTTGAAAAACAAGCGTATTTCCCTTTCAAATTTTCTATATTGTTAATTACATAATCAACAATCGTTTGCATATCAGTAGCAAAATAATTAACACCTAAGACGGGCGATATTGGCAATTTTTCGAAATCTGTTTCTTTCACTGTTTCACCCATTTTTAATTAGCCCTTTTCGTCAAAGCTAAACCGATTGTTCTAACTAGAATACCCATATCCCAAAAAACATTACGATGTTTAATATAATATAAATCATATCCGACTCGTTCTGCAGTGGCTTCAAGACCAACGACATGTCCTTGATGAGCTTGTTGCCAACCGGCTAATCCAACCGGCACCCAATGTCTGTGACGATAATATGGGACATCCTTGATATAAATATTTACAAAATCAAGTGCTTCAGGTCTTGGACCGACTAAACTCATATCACCTTTGATGATATTAATAATTTGTGGTAATTCGTCAATACGCATTTTACGTACCCATTTACAAAAGGGTATAACTAATTTACTTGTAATTATATCAGAATGTTCAACACTGGCAAGTCCCTTTCGAACATATTTGTTCATGCGCATAGTTCTCAGTTTGTAAACTTCAAAAGGCTTTTCGTTGAAGCCTATGCGTGTTTGTTTAAAAATTATAGGTCCGCCATCGTATAATTTTATCGCTATACCAAGAATTAAAAGAATAGGCGAGGCGCACAATAAAATTGTAAGTCCGATGGAAATATCCATTAACCGTTTAAAGAACTTATAAAATGGCCTATTAACAGAGCCGAAGTCATATAAAAACCAAGCTGGACCAACGCAGCTTACAGGTATTTTGTGTGTAATTTCTTCATAAAATTCATACATTTTCCAAAAACTGACTTTACACGGTACGCATTCAGCGACATCCATTTGCGTTTGATAATCAAAAATTCCGTCAGGAGATGTAATAATAATATCAATTTTATTTTCTTCAACAATTTTTTTTGCGTCACATGATTTTCCGAGAACTTTTATACCTAAAAAAGAAAAATCACTTTTTTCAGGATTATTTTCGATAAAACCAATTAATTGAAATTTTAACAAAGGTCTTTCTATAATCTCTTTTGCAACCATTAGTGCAGTTGCACCAGTTCCGAGAATAAGAACTTTTTTGTCTGGTTTCACAAAGCCTCTGTGCAAATTGAACAATGTTCTAAAAATTAAAATGAAAAAGTAAAATATTACAATCTCTAATCCAATAAATTTCAATAGCGTTAGTTTTGGTGGTGTAAAGAAAAAAGCCAAAATAAACAGCGGTATCGCAGAAAGAATAACACCTTCGAATAACAAATATGCATCTTTTCCTAAAAATTTGTAAGTTCTTATTTCGTAATAGCCCTTTGCGTTTAGTATAAAGTTACTGGATAAAGCGAAAAGTACACATGCGAAAATTGTAAAAACAAAATTGAAATTTAACAAAACTGCTGTTAAGCTGGTAATCAATATACTTGCTATTGAGTCACACAAAATTAATAAATTTACAGACTTTGAAAGTACTCTCATTTTCGCCCTCATACTTCTAAACTATCCAAATATTGTAGCATTTTGGCTTTTTATTGTAAAGCCAGTGTTCTAGTGCATAACATATTTGACTAAGCAATTAGTTGGTTATTATATGATTTTTGGTACAATCTTATGATAACTGTTAACGTGGTGCAATTATTGTTGAAAACCTCTGCTGATAAGACCTATTTTGTTCGGCGAGTACGCTAAACGAAAATCTACGGAGCGCAAAACTGTGGTAATGAAAGCGCTATGTACACAGTATTAGATAATAAGAGAATACAAAAAGTCCTGATATGATGATATCAGGACTTTGATTGTTTATGAATTGAAATTATTATTGACCGTATGCCTTTACAGTAATTTTTTGAAATCCTAAAATATTTTTTCTGTGAACATCATAATGTGACAATGTGCGAACGCCACCTTTTTTCATCGCTGTAGCGACACTACAGTCACCTAATGCTACTATACCAAAATAACTTGAACAAGTTGCTGAACCATATTTTGTGGGCACAACTTGATTGAATCCATCACCCGGAGTCGTTGCGTTTTTGAAAACAAATCCAAAAACATCAAGTGCGTTAGCCGCACCACTAAACATAGTCATAACCGCTGCTAAAGCAACAAAACTTAGCAATTTTTTCATCTTTTTCTCCTTTTACTAAACTACATGACCGTGCTTCCTGCAACAGCCACTCTCGATTTTCCTTGTCCTACCTGATATTGCTTCCTACAATATCATTTTCCTTTATCTGTAACTAATCTTTTTTCGTTTGATTTGAAATCAAATATTTGTTAATAGCATCTTCAATTATATTCAAATTATAGCGGAATTTATATTTTTTATTTTGTTCAATAGCCAAAATTGCCTGCACACAAACCATCAAATTG
>CAZTVM010000092.1:0-7630 GCA_964617065.1 uncultured Muribaculaceae bacterium | reverse complement strand
CGCTGAAACAAAGGATGTCGCTCAAAAAAAACTGCCGATTAATATTGTGAATTCAAATAAAGAACTGGTAGAAAGTTCAGACATCATTATTTTATGCACAAAACCGTTCGTCGCAAAAGAAGTTATCGCTGAATTAGCACCTTTTATGACAAAAGAAAAAACTTTTGTATCTATTGCTGCTGGCATTTCAACTACTACTATTGAGAGTATTTTAGGTGAAGAAATTAGCGTAGTTCGAGTCATGCCTAACACTCCTGCTTTACTGAAAGTTGGTATGAGCTGCATAGCGAAAGGGAAATGTGCAACTGATGACACGGCTGATTTTATTTTAAAATTATTTTCAAACGTGGGCAAAGCCGTTAAAGTTGATGAAAAATATATCGATATAGTGACTGCATTAAGTGGCTCAGGTCCGGCTTTTTACTATTATATTATTGATGAAATGGCTAAATCTGCAAAAAAATTGGGATTAGAATATGAAACGGCTGTTTTATTATCAGCTCAAACGGCTTTAGGTGCGGCAACAATGCTATTAGACTCGCAGCAAACACCTGCTGCGCTAATCAAGGCAGTTACCACACCAGGTGGCTGTACTGAGGTCGGGAACAAAATACTTGAAAACAGTCCTTTGAATATTTTGTTAGACGAAGTTATAGAAAAAACAGCACAAAAAGCTCATGAATTAGGCTAATTACCAAAAAAAAAGGGTATTATATATATAAATTATTTTTTTCTTGCAATTATTTTGTCAATTAATGCTTCAGCATCTACAATTGTACCTCCACACTCATCAATCTTACCTGTTTCTACAGCAATATCCCAAAATTTTTCTGGAGTGATAGTAGGATCAGCAGAACATGCACAAGCGTATAATCCGGAGATTACCGGCATAGCCCAACTTGATGATTCAGCACCATCATGCCTATATTCATTTATTGAGTCCTCTGTTGCTACAGTTCGATGAGAAGAATTTATCAACAGTGTCCGAGCTCGATTTTTTTCGTCACCGCTGCAACCATCAATTCTGCTTTCGTAATTTTCAGGTTCATTACCTAGTGCCGCAAAATCATCATCGGGATTAACGCTAGGCGCAATTCTGCTTGCTACGCTGTATGGAGTATGTTCTGCTGAACCACGATAATTAGCTATGACCATTACACCACTTTCTTGCAGTTTTTTAATTGCTTCCATCGTTGATTCATAAGTTTTCATTTTTACTTCGTATCCTTCACTCCCTTTTTGGGGTTCGTAAAATCCGGCACTTATATTTACAACTCTTATAGGATTATCTGCATTGTCTTCATTAAATTCGATTATATTATTTAAAGCTGTATGCGTCTGATTATATGGACAAGAATACGCATGCAATTCACAATCTGGGGCTACACCACCGTCCTTGCCAGCTAAGATATCCGCTGTTGCTGTACCATGCATATCGGCGTCGAGTGTGTCGGTTATTTCGCCATTTTCATTTATAGCCGTATGCTGACCTTTATGATTTTGGTCAAAATGATAACTAAGCGCTTCGTGCTCAGTATTTATCCCCGAGTCTATTATTGCAACCCTAACACCTTGACCTTTGCATCCTGTTTTTTGTAACATTGCACGAATATTATGCCCTGGATTACGACCGTTCTCAAAAAGCGTTTCAGCAGTTGTGCCATCTTGGAACGTAATATTCCCTACCTGACTTTGAACAAAAGTTGTATTACTAGAACTAGGTATAGTGAGTGAGCCAAATTTCTCATTTCCGATTCTGTATTCATTTCTAAATCCGCCCATATTTATGTTGTGTAGCAATTGTTCTCGGTCTTTTGCATTTCTTACTATTGAGGGATCTCTTTTTTCAATAAGTTCTATTATTTTTTCTGGTGTCATTTCTGATAGACTGCCTGCTGACATTGAAGTATCCCTACCATCTGATGTAATAGGAATTGAAAGCCCTTCACCATTGTGCCAAAAACTTGTTTTAGATTGGGCTTGCCTAACGTCAGGCTGGTTGTCTTGATGTAGGTTTCGTGCTTGCTGCGTTTGTTTACTCAGTGGTATATTCATCCCCATAATAAACCCTGTCCTCTTCATTTTGTATAACCATATAAAAACGAATTAACAAAAAAATTGCGTTATTCTTATGGAAATATTAAGTCAGACAAAATTATAATCTATCTTCGTAAATAAGCTTATTGGCTTCTTGTTCAGTCATAGGTCCGTCTTTTCTCAACACCTCAGCAGCTGTACCGAGTTTGTTGACTAATTCAACATTTTGCGAACCTTTTGCGATTAGCGCTGTTCTAAGTGCATCAGCTAAATTTAATCCATAACCTTTTGACACTTGGGTGTGATAGAATTTTTCGTAGTTTTCAGGTAATCGAACCTCCCAGTTATCGCCGATTGTGTTAGCAACATTAATTGGTTTTTTAATCCCAAATGCATCAGTATACGTGAAGTATTGGTTGCTCGTAGTAAATAGTTCTGCAAATTTAGCATCTCTATATTCTTGTTTAGTCATTTCTGCTGGATTTATACCTAATTTTAGGTCATTTACTAAGCATTCTGACTGTTGCTGATATTTTTTAGTGTGCTCGTTGTCCATTTCAATTTGAGATTTCTTTTCACTGCTAATACTAGAATCAAAAGGATTGACTATTTCCAGCTGCCGATTTTTGTAATAGTCACATTTTTCAGCGAGATTAATCAATGTCCAATCATCATGACTCCCGATACCTATAGTATAACCGTCAGGCGTATATTGCTGATAAGGGTCATTCCCTCCACTGGAATAAAATGCAGGTCTACCCCATCTATTGTCCGCCCACCTAGTCGTGTGTATATGTTTGAATTTTTTACCGTTTTCTCTTAATGTCATAAATGTTCCGTAACTATCGCCACCTAATAATTCCAACATAACTCGTTGTTCCGCACCGGAACCATAAGCTTTTTTAGCTTCTTTTTCTGCAATATTAAATATATCAACTCCCAGATTAAGCCCTTTATAGACCTGTTTATTTTTATTATCTGTCGTTACATAGACACAAGGTTCTGTATGTTGCCAAGCTGCGTCAATTCTTACTTTGTCATAACGTTTAAAGAACATTCCGAATTTTTTTGATAGAAATTTCCCAATAGAACCTTCTGACTTTTTACGTGCAAATTTTGCATAATCAAATGCAGGTAACCCCCAACCATTTATTTTTGTTTCATTTTGTTGGGTTTCAGGATTGAATACGGTGTCAGTACAACCAAGGTAATGATTTTCTAAAAACAGTGGCTTGAACGCCCAAAGTTCTTGTCTTGAATGACCTATTATGCAGTCACCGTAAATGTCTATACCTTTTTTATTAAAAGCTTTTTTCGCCTCTTTTTGTTGTTTGTCCGCTATAAATTGACAAAAATCTTTATAATCTATAAAATCGGCGTTCTCACTTTTTAATTTCGTAATATATTGTTGACGTTCTTCTTTAGGCGTTTGCTTATCATATAAATTTTTTTCTATATCGTTCCATTGTGAAAAATCAGTATAATCATTCTTTTTTCGTAGTACTTCATATAAAGCAAATTTTTCTAACCAAACTTTGTTTTTAGTTTTAAATTCATCAAATTCTTTTTTCAAAATATTGTCTTCATTTAGATTTTTAAAATTTTTATAGGCTTTTTTTAATGCAAAAGTTTGTGATTGATTGTTTTTTTGACCTATAACTTTGTCATAATTAACTTCAGATACATCATCAGGCGATTTTTTATAATAATCTACAATTTTTTTCAGTGATTTTTGATCCAAAATATTTTCATAGTCGTCCTTAGTTAGTTTGACCAAGTCTATAATGTGTTCACCTAATGCGAAGTTAGAACCACCGTAAGGACAATAATAAGTATCTTTTTCAATAAATCCTTGTGGATTCACTTGCAAACTGTTTATTCCAAACATATCTTTAGAAAAATTCGCAAATTTTTGTGCATTATCAGAAAGGGTTGAGCCTATACCAGTGTCGTTCCCTTTTTCAGCAGGCATACCAAAATCAAAAGCGATCATCGTTGTGTCTTTTATGCCTAATTCTTTTTTTGCCTCTGCACAAATTTCTCGATACGAATTTTTTTCGTTAGTTGTAAAAGCTCGCCCAAACCTTATACTCTGACATTTCATATTTTTATATTCCCAACACACACTACTTCCTATACTACCATAATTACTCTAAAAAAATTTCATTGTTAGCATAAATACATAATCTTTACAAAATTTAACACTGCATTTTATTTTTTATAGCCTTGTATATTGGGAAATAATAGTTTTTTAGAAAATAAATATTTACTAAATATATATTAGTTGTCAATTATTTTGTATAATCCGTTTTTATTTATATATAAGAAAAAAAGAGAGATTTTATGTCAAAAATTGATACAAATTCAAAAGGAAATTTATCATCAAAAGTAGCTATTACTGATAGCATAAAGTCAGGAATGAATAATTTAAAAAACAAATTAACGTCAAAAACCACTGAAAAATCTGTACCAGAAAATTCATCTGTCGCTTTTAAAGAGTCTTTAAAGCAAATGAATGCTTCGACTCCAATATCAAGTGTTGAGTCCAAGACTGAGTCCGCTGAAAATGAGACATCTATATTTAATGATGAAAAGGAATTTGACAGATTAGCAGCTAAAAGTGATGTAAAAGCTGAAACAGCAGAAAAATTCAAAGAAATCGGTTCTTTGTTGGAGTCAGATAACCCTGATGCCCAAGAAAAATGTCGAGACATAATAAATAGTTTAGCACAAGATTATGGAATTAATTTAAACATTGACACTAGCACTAACACTACTAACCAAAACGACAAATATAGTGATGAGCCAGAAAACGGTCTGAAAAACGCTCATCTTAAAGCGCCTGAAAACAATGAAAATTTGTTTGCTAAAAATGAGAAGAAAAATGATTTACGAGCAGTCATGTCAGATATTAGCAGCGACAGCGAACTTGACTTAGGAAATACGGGAGCATCAGGTAGTGGCTTAGACAACTAATTATCTTATTTTGTAATCAACTGATTATATGATGTAAAAGTTTACAATAATTCTAAAATAGAATTATGTATTTTGGTGGAAAGAATTAGGTATGAAAACACTTTTAGTCAATATTATCGAAAATCAACATCCTGTAATCAACTCTTGGATTATTATTAGCTCATTGTCTTTGTTTGCTTTATACGCAATTTTATTTATTGTTTTAGGGTAGTTAAGTATGAAAAATTCATCTTCTGATATTGATTTCGTTGTTTTATGGGTAGATAATACCGACCCAAAGTGGCGAGAAGAAAAAAAATATTATTCAAATTTTTCAAAAAATAATACGTTAAATGAAGACGCAATTGATGATAGCGCACGTTTTCGTGATTGGGGAGTGTTTAAGTATTGGTTTCGTGGTGTTGAAAAATTTTGTCCTTGGGTCAGAAAAATACATTTTGTCACTTGGGGACACGTTCCTGAATGGTTAGACACAAATAACCCTAAACTAAATATTGTGAAGCATGAAGATTTTATACCGAAAGAATATTTACCTCTTTTTAATTCAAATGCTATTGAATTAAATGTATTTGATATACAAGATTTAGCAGAAAATTTCGTTTATTTTAACGATGATTTTTTTGTAACGGCACCAATGCAGAAAAGTGATTTTTTTTTAAATGATTTACCTAGAGATTCTGCCGTTTTGAATCTATTAAAAATAGTTTCAGATTTCGATTATATACTTGCAAATGAAATGTTGCTAATAAATCAAAATTTCAATTTAAAAAAAGTCGTTTTTTCTAATTTTTTCAAATGGTTTAATATTAAATATGAAATTAAAATTTTAAAAACCATTATACTTATGTTCTCAGGTCATACATTTCCTGCTTTATTTTCGCAGATTTAGGAGTAGAACTGATATTTCTATTTGGTTAGTTCGATTTTGGTATTTGTTAGAGGGAAAATTTGTTCCCAGAGGCAGTATTGGAAAATATTTTGGTATAATGCAAAATTTAAAAGCAAATAAAAAACTTTTTGACGCAATCAAAAAGCAAAAATACAAAATGATATGCGCCAACGATATATGCAGTGAGAACGATATAGAAGTAATAAAAAAAGCTTTACATATATCTTTTGACCATATTTTACCCGAAAAATGTTCTTTTGAAAAATAATTAACAATTCAACGAAAAAAAATTATTTATAAATTATAAGCCACAATACTAAACGTTTTGTGTCCGTTTGGCAAATCTTTTCAACATCATCTGCCAGAAAGCTTGCTCATCCTCCATTAACTGCTGAACCTGCGAATATCCTTGTCCTTAAGGTTCTATCTGGGGTGGTGAAACAGTTGACGCTGAGGTTCTGCTTGAGTTTGAAAACACTCTAGACCTTCGAGAAAAAGGTCTACATTCTTTTATCTTTTTAAATGGAGAAATTAGTTTAGCACCAATTCTTCGAAAAGCACCTGGCGTTTGCATTAAATCTCCAGATGAACTTGCAGTAAAGCTTGAAGCTGCAGGTGGAACACTGGTTGTAGACGCTGCACTCCTTAGACGAAGATTATGTCCCCATTCTTGCACCTTTTTAAATGGAGAACTTAGTTTATCACCCATTCTTCGAAAAATTCCTGGCTTTTGTGGCGGAGGCGGAGGTGGCTATGTTCTTATGTAAGGAATTGATGGAACACTTCCTGATTTATTCGCCCCAGAAGCAAGCTTAGTAGCTGCTTTTGTATTTTTGCCGAGTGTTAATACTGCGATTAACAGTGCACCGGCAACTGCTGAAATGCTAAGCCAATATTTTTGCTTGTCACTCAATTTCTTTTTAGTCAGCGTAAAAGTATCTTTTTTTAATGGACTTAGGTTATTCGTTTGATTAGACTGAAAAGACGTATTTTGTAATTTCGACGACGAAGTACCTGTCAAATTTCCGAAACCTACAGGTGAATAATTATTGAAATATCCGCTATTATTACTAACCAATTTTTCTAACCAAAAACATACCTATACAAATATAAAAACAAAAAACAATTTTTTTTTAACATTTTTACGCTAATTATTTTGAAATTGTAACATTAATCAATCAAAGTGCTTATAGTCGGCTCTGAAAACTTAAAAAAATTGTTTACTCAATTAATTTTAAAATCAACTAAATAAAGAATTTGAATTTCAGAAGGCACCAACTCTACAGAAAAACCACCTTTAATATTTTTAGGAATAGAAGTCATTTTGATAGGTGTAACAATAGAGTTTTCACTTAAACCTTTTACTTTTACTTTAGCTTTTTGGATAGTATTCAAATCTTTGTTAAGAATTATGACCAAAGAATTTTTACCGTCAGAACGAGAAAACGCCCAAACGGAGTTGTTGTTAGTAGGTAACGTTTTAAAATCTGCAGAGTTTATAAAAGCGCTGGCTGTAGACTTAAAGCGTGAAGCGAACTGAAAATCGCGATAAATATCTAAATTTGTACCAGCAGGAACCCGAGAAAAATTAAAAATATCCAGTTTACCGTTATGCACATAATAAGTGTCATCATCAGTGTAAGTAGTTGTAGCTATTTTATTTGCGTAAGGATAAAGAAAATTGTCACCTGTTGCAATACCGTCTACAATGTAAGAATTCAATGGCAA
>CAZTVM010000091.1:0-7694 GCA_964617065.1 uncultured Muribaculaceae bacterium | reverse complement strand
ATCGGATAATAAATCATTGGTTTATCATAAATGGGTAACAACTGTTTAGATACAACCATTGTACTGGGGAAAAGTCTTGTCCCTGCGCCACCTGCTAATACTATACCTTTCATTTACACCTCATTTCTAAGTATTTCTCAAGCGACTCTTTCCAATCACATGCCAGCATGCTTTTCATTGCACTATACATAGGTCTTTTGGCTTTTCTCGGGAATTCTGATGTTGTGCATGATTGCAAATTTACATTTTTTTTAGTTTGTTTAAAAATTTCTTTTGCGAATTCATACCATGTAGTGCTTTCAGTGCTACAGATATGATAAATCCCATAAGGTTTTTCAGATACAATTAATTCAATAATTCCTTTAGATAAATCGTAAGTCCAAGTAGGACAGCCAATTTGGTCGTCTACTACTTTAATTTCACTTTGATTTCTGTCAGCGAGTTCAATCATAGTTTCCACGAAATTTTTGCCGTCATGTCCGTATAACCAGCTCGTACGAGTAATATAATAGTTTTTAGCATATTTTTGGACAGATTGTTCGCCTTCGAGTTTAGTTCTTCCATAGTTGTTTATAGGGTTGGTTTTATCGGTGGTTAGATAAGGCGTATTTTTTGTCCCATCAAATACATAGTCGGTAGAAATATAAATTAGCTTTGCGCTTATATTGTTACAGGCTTTAGCTATATTTTTGGTACCGATAGCGTTAATCAAGTGGGCTTTTTCATAATCATCTTCTGCCTTGTCTACATTTGTGTAAGCAGCACAATGAATGACAAAATTAGGTTTTTCCAGCGCAAAATAGTTAGAAACATTTTCTTCGTCAGTGATATCAAGTGTATCGACGTCTGTTTTTATAACCATTAAATTATTTTCATGTAGTAATTTGCACAAATCAGTGCCTAACATACCATTAGCACCTGTAACCAGTACTTTCATCGATTACACACTTTCTCTCGTTTATTTTCGATTGATTTAATCCAATTTTGGTTGTTTAAATACCAATCGATAGTTTTTTTAATTCCTTCTTCAAAAGTTAAAGACGGCTTCCAGTTAAGTTCAGCGGTAATTTTATCGTTTGAAATAGCGTAACGTTTGTCATGTCCCAGTCTGTCTTGTACGTACTCAATAGAGTTATCATCTTTGCCCATTAGTGAAAGTATAATTTTTGTAATTTCCAGATTTGTTTTTTCGTTGTGTCCGCCTATATTATAGACTTCGCCTACTCGCCCTTTATGCAAAACAGTGTCGATTGCAGCGCAATGGTCGTAAACATATAGCCAATCTCTAACGTTTAGCCCGTCACCGTAGACAGGAACTTTTTCATTTTTTATCAATTTTGAAATAAAAAATGGTATAAGCTTTTCAGGATACTGATACGGTCCATAGTTATTAGAGCATCTGGTTGTCAGTACAGGGAGTTTGTAAGTTTCATAGTATGCTCTGACCAATAAATCAGCACTTGCTTTTGACGCTGAATAAGGGGAGTTAGGCTGGATTGGTGTTGTTTCGTAAAAATACCCTGTTTTTCCCAGCGAGCCATAAACCTCATCTGTTGAAACCTGCAAATATCTTTCGATATTGAATTCTTTTGCGTTTTGCAATAAATTTAAAGTGCCATTAACATTAGTTTCTATAAATATTTCAGGAGTTAAAATAGAACGGTCTACATGACTTTCTGCCGCAAAATTGACGACACAATCAACTTGACTCATTAGCTCACAAACTAATTTTTTGTCGCAAATATTGCCATGAATAAATTCGTAATTAGCATTGTCCTTTATATCATCAAGGTTTGAAATATTTCCTGCGTAGGTCAGTGCGTCAAGATTAAAAATCTTGCAATCAGCATACGTACTCAACATGTGACGAATAAAGCAGCTTCCTATAAATCCTGCACCACCTGTGACTAATAAGTTCAAAATAAATCCTCCATAGCAATGTCACGCAAAAAAGGTTGTTTAGCATCTTTTTCGCTAATTGTCGGTACAAAATCTATTCCCCAAAGTACGTTAATTAAGGGGTCATTCCACCTAATACCTCTGTCATTTTCCATAGAATATTCATTAGAAGCTTTATACAAAATTTCGACTTCGTCACTTAGAGCGACAAAGCCGTGTGCAAAACCTTCAGGAATGTATAGCATGTCTTTGTTTTCTTCAGTGAGTATTTCGCCAACCCAATTAGAAAACGTAGGAGAGTTTTTTCTTAAATCCACCGCTACATCAAAAATTTTGCCTTTTACACATCTGACTAATTTTGCTTGTGCTTTAGGCTTTTTTTGATAATGAAGACCTCTTAATATGCCAAAAGAAGATTTGGAATGATTATCTTGAATAAAATCATCTTTTATACCATTTAACTCGAATTCTGATTTTTTGTATGATTCCATAAAAAAGCCTCGTTCATCACAAAAAACTTTCGGGCTAATAAGCTTTACACCATCAATTTTTAAATCACTAAATAAAAAAGGCATAATAATCACTCCTTAACAATTTTTATATCATAAATTTTTATTTAATAAAAGTATTTTATACTTATGTAAAAAAAACTTTAAATTTAATTTTTTTTGTTTGTGTTACACTTATAATATTGTTGACTACAGATTGGAGATATATATGAAAATAGGTATACCTAGAGCACTGTCATATTACACTTATTACCCATTTTGGTATGGTTTTTTAACTGCATTAGGCATCGATATTGTCCTCTCAGATCGAACGACAAAGCAGACTATGTCGAATGGCTCATCACTCGTGGTCTCAGAGACTTGTTTGCCTGTTAAAGTCTATGTAGGACATGTCTTAAATTTGCTTGACAAAGGTATCGATACAATTTTTATTCCATCTATTCAGTCAATTTCGAAAAAAATATATAATTGTCCGAAACTACGAGGCTTGCCGGATTTAGTCAGAAATGTTGTGAAACGTGATTTTACAATTATTGACGCAACACTTGATAAATCAGAAAAAAATCAAGGTCTGTATGAATTTTTAAAAGAAATGATTAAACCATTGGGGATAACTGACGAAAAAATCTTCAAAAGAAGGTTGGAGAGTTTTTAATAATTTTAACGTTATGACTCGCTCAGGCGTTTCTTATGAAAAAGCTCTGACATTTGCAAAACAAGGCAATGTAACACTAACATCAGATACGAAAGAATACCCCATAAATGTCGCTATTATTGCTCATGGCTACAATCTTTACGATGAACGTATTTCAATGAAAATATTTGACAAGCTCGAAAAACTTGATGTTAAAGCTTATACGGCGCAAAATCTTTCTACTGAACAAATGCAAAAAGGACTACAAGCACTTGAGCAAAATCTTTATTGGGCAAATGAACACGAAATGTCCGGTGCTGCAGGTCACTATCTCCAAAACAGTAAAATCGATGGTATAATCACTTTAACTGCATTCGGTTGCGGTCCTGATTCGCTCATGATTGAAAGAATTAGCCGGCATATCAAATATTTTAAAAAACCATTGCTTAATCTCACTGTAGATGAGCATACCGGTGAAGCTGGTTTTATTACTAGATTAGAAGCATTTGTAGATATGCTTTATCGTAAAAAACGTGCTAATATTTTAAATAAGATTAGTATTAATGAAAGCATTAAAACTCATGAGACAGCGCTTGAAAGTGTTTCTAGTGAAAAAGTTGCTAATAGGTAATAATGTTTAAAAAAATCAAATTTTGGGTAATTGATGTGGCTAGAGGTTACTCGGCTACTATGAGTTTACTGAATTGGCTTGTCATTTTTGCATTTACGCTGAGTGCTAACAGCAATGTTCTCTATGGAGTATTGTCATTGTTTGGAATTTTGTTTTGTCAACTGGGGGCTAATTTATTCGACGACTATATTGACCATAAATCTGGTACCCCTAAACAAGAATGTAAAACTTTTTATCTTACTGAAGGTTTGGTTACGATAAACACTGTTTTATTGATGGCTTTGGGCTACTTTGGTGCTGCTTCGCTAATCGGTTTATTTTTGATAATCAAATGCGGATTTTTTGTGCTTGTTTTAGCAGCTATAGGCTCTTTTATATGTTTAATTTACCCAAAATTAAACTATTTTGGACTCGGTGAGTTAGCTGTAGGCTCTGCATTTGGACCTTTGATGTTTCTTGGAATTTATTTTGTAATGACTTCGAACGTGAGTTTTTCGGTCTTTTTGTTGTCGCTGCCTATAGCACTGATGACGATTTTGTTGCTCGACGCTCATGCTCTTATGGACTATGATTTTGACAAAATTAACGGCAAAAAAACTATTTGCATTTTGGCTGGCTCAAAAATTAATGCACTAAAAATAATAATGATGATGATTTTATTAGCCTATTTTATTTTAATTTTATTGGTTTTCCTCCATATTGTTCCTACTTCCGCTCTTATAACGATAATTATTGCGCCGTATATTTTGAAATTTTACAAATCAATGAAAATTTATATAAATACAACTACTCCTTCAAAAGATGCATTTATGGTCAATTTTAAACTTGCGAGAAATATAGCTGCTTTGTTTAGTTTGATTTTGTCAGCAGTATTCTTTTTATGCAAATAACATGTTGAATAAAATTTAGCCGTTTTAACGAAAACGAAAATTGGCATGGTCTGTGCTTATTTATTATCTATTAACGGAATCAAAACTATAATTTCAAATTAATTTTATTTATTTTATAATGTAAATAGGAAATTTATTCTCAAAAAGATAGGAAAAAATGAACATTTTTGTTAGTTCAACAGACTCAGACGCAGGAAAAACAATGATTACCGCAGGATTGGCGGCTATCATGCAATCGCTTAGCTATAAAATGGGGGTTTTAAAGCCTGTTCAAGTTGGTGCTGAAGAAAAATTAGGTTTTCTTATTTCTCCCGACATAACTTTTATAAAGAACATCGACCCTTACATTGAGTGTATTTGTTCTTATACTTTTAAAACTCCAGCAGCGCCAGCTATAGCTGCTGAATTAGAAAAAATTAAAATTGACCCA
This sequence comes from uncultured Muribaculaceae bacterium, assembly GCA_964617065.1. Lineage (GTDB taxonomy): Bacteria > Cyanobacteriota > Vampirovibrionia > Gastranaerophilales > Gastranaerophilaceae > JAVBNU01. The sequence goes on along the minus strand of CAZTVM010000091.1, from coordinate 2,701 downwards.
AAAGTTTTTTTGAAGGATTATAAAACTCTTGAACATAGGTGTGACACTGTGATTGTAGAGGGTGCTGATGGGTTGTTAGTGCCGATTACTTCTCAGATGATGATGGCAGATTTAATAAAATTATTCAATATTCCTGTCTTGTTTGTAGTAACACCTCAGCTTGGGAACATAAATAGTACACTTTTAACACTAAATCAGGCTAAAACAATGGGAATAAAAACTATTGGAGTTGTAATTAACAAGTATCCATTTTATATGAACGATATTGCCATAAAATCAGTTCCGAGACTTATTGAAGAATATTCTGATGCAAAAATTTTAGGAATAGTTAAAGAATTTCCCAAACGTTCACAGATTTCGCCAAGTGAACTGATTTCATTGATTTTAAATAGTGTTGATATAGAAAAGATTTTTGATGTGCCTATACCAAAGTTGAGTTTAGGTATATAGCTAATTACCGCTATTCAGTAGAAGTAATGCGTTGTACGAAGCGTCCCAAGGATTTAGCGAGTTTACCATCTTTTTTGCACGTTTTAGTTTTTTAGCTTTTAATTTTTCTTGTTGTTTTTTAGCTTTTGCAACTTTTTTGGGATTTGCGTTTCTTTCTTCTAAAGTTGCGTTTATGAGTACATAGGCCTTTTTATATGAGTCAGAAGTATAATTCTTTTTCAGTTGCGTTGGGTAATTATAAGCAACATAGTCATAAATATTCATCAATCTTTTTTCACCTGATGGATGTGATGATACAATATCGAAATAGTTGCCACAAATCTTATTTAATACTGAAATCATAGCCAAAGGATTGTAGCCCGCTTTTACCAATAAATCAACTCCTGATAAATCCGCATCAAACTCATCAGCTCTGCTTAATTTTGAAGTTGAAAGTTGTTGACCTAAAGCGATTGCAGTTGCGTTTTGTTCAGTCGTAATCGAATTGGCAAAATTTGATATAACAGAATTAGCCAAAGTTTGCTTAGCACAGTGACCGTTAATGATATGTCCTAATTCATGCGATATTACAGCTGCGAGTTCTTCATCGCTGGTAACGTACTGCAAAAGCCCTCTGTATACGTATACTTCTTTGTTTATATTAGCATAAGCGTTGACATCTTCACTATCAGAAACTTTAAAAGTTATTCCTTGAGGTAAACTTCCTGCTGTCAAAAGTTTTGTGCCAATCGTATTAACTCTATTCAAGCTTGCAGCTGAATCCCAATTCGTAACAGTCGTAGTTGTAGTTGTCGCTGCTCCAGCTGATGACAGTGTCGATACTGAAACAAATATTGCAATCCCGAGTAAAATACTAAATAGCTTTTTCATAAATCCATCCTTTTAATTTATTGTACCTTATATAAAATATTATTAGACAAAAAATAAATATTTCAAATATATTAACCTTTTTTAATAAGTTGATGAAATTTTGTAAAAATAATGATATACTGAACAAATAAAGTTTAAACGGAGGCAAAAATGTCAAAGGAAGATAATTCAATTATATTCGGGTTAGGGCTATTAGCAGGTGTGCTCGGTGGTGTTATTGCCGGTGTTCTATATGCACCAAAATCAGGCGAAGAAACGAGAGCTGAACTAAAAGAAACAATTTCAGAAGTCGCTGAAAAATATTCACCAGAGATTAAAGAGGCGAAAAAACAAGCACTTTCAACAATCGATGTTATAAAATTTAAACTCGAAAAACAATACAAAAGAATAAATAATTCTATCAAAGCTAGACAGTTGGCTAAAGCTAAAATTATTGAAAACGGTCAATATGAGTTAAATTAGGAGTCAAATTTTGGAAAATATATCTACAGCAATAGTTATTTTTACATACGTCAAAGCAGTTTTATTCATTGTCCTGACTATCGCAGGCGTATTTTTGATAAAACTGATAATAGATTTGTCTAAGTTGGTTATTAATTTAGATGAAGTTGCAACTATACTCAAGGTCGAACTTGAACCACTAGTAAAAGAACTTAAAGAAACTTTATGTCGCTTGAATTCACTTGCCAGTGCTACAGATACTCAAGTCGACAATGTGAAAAAAATATTTTCTAAAGCATTAGGTCTTTCTGGCCTTTTGTTTGGGAAAGTGCGTTCTGTTTCAGGTAGCTTTTTTAAAGGAATTGCTACAGGAATAAAAATGTTTAGTAAATAATAAGGAGATAATTTTATGTCAGTAGGAAAATTTTTAGCCGGTTTCGTCGTCGGTGGTGTTATTGGCGGTGTGATAGGAATTTTATTAGCACCTCAATCAGGTGAAGAAACCAGAGCTAAGCTCGCAAATGCTACTAAAGAAGCTAAAGAAAAAGCTGAAGATACGATGAAAGAAATTCAAATGAAAGCTAATGACATTGTATCTGATGTTCAGCGTAAAGGTGACGAAATAATGGACAAAATACAAAATACAATCAATAAACAAAAATGTGGTGAATAAATACTAAAATATATTCTGAAAAATTTTTTTTAAGAAATGTCAACTTGGGATTAAGTTGGCATTTCTTGATTAATAAGCTGTACGTTGCTGTATAAATTATATTCTTTTGTTAAAAGTGACAAGACGATTTGACGCTTTGAGCGTAAGCTCGAAGTAATACATATTAGACCCCAAAGGGGTCGCACAGAATAATTACAAAAAATCGGGATGACACGATTTGACGCTTTGAGCGTAAGCTCGAAGTAATACATATTAGACCCCAAAGGG
>CAZTVM010000090.1:0-7730 GCA_964617065.1 uncultured Muribaculaceae bacterium | reverse complement strand
TACATAGTAGCAGATATCACTTTCGCAATCAATAGCCTGTTCTAGTTCATAACCTGCAGGATTGAAAATTTTTAGCAGAAAAGCATTGACATGAAACGTATATATATTTATAATTAAACTGTAGAGTTAGTATATATAGTTTGTAAGTGAAAGGTGGAAATATATGAAAAGAAGTGGTTTTACATTGGCTGAGGTTCTCATCGTACTGGTAATTCTCGGCATAATAGCATCTATGACTGTTCCATCACTTATGCAAAATGCTAATCAAACTGTATTCGTTACAGGTGTAGGTAAAGCATACTCTACTTTGAACAACGCAATTCAGTTAGCTTCTGTTCAAAATGGTGTTGTCCCAGGTGATGCTACGTTGACTGGTTCGGCTGCAACCTATATATCTAATTTATTTAGACCTGTAATGAAGGTTTCCAAGTATAATGCTGGTGAATCTTGTTTCACGACGCAAGATGGTATGGTGTATTGTATTGGTAATGTTGTTAATGGAGCTAATTGTAGTTTTATGCCTAATAATACAGCTGCTAATACAGAACCTGCAAATTCTTGCGCTCAAATAACGGTAGATGTTAATGGTTTAACGAAAGGACCTAATCGAAATACAGAGAGTAATAATAAGCAGCTAATCAACGATAGATTTCATTTCTATGTTTTTAAAGATGGAGTTGTAGGCGCACAATCTACTAGAGCTATTTTGTCCGGAAATATTTGTGATACGAACAATGTAGCAGCTAACACTCGCTGTACGACTATTGCGGCGATCTTTACTAGCCTTATCGGCGCCAATGTTAAACAATAATCATTCGATAGGGTAGACTTTAGTTTATTGATAATCTGAAAATAAAAAACTATATAAAAATAATGTCGAGAGTTTATTAGCCTCGACATTATTTTTGCGTGGTTATTTTTCAATCATTATTTATAGCGAAGTAAACTTCTTTCAGCCGTTTTTTGCTGACGTGAGTATATAATTGAGTAGTAGAGACATCACTGTGACCTAAAAGTTCTTGTACAACACGTAAATCTGCGCCGTTTTCCAGTAAATGTGTGGCGAAACTATGCCGAATTGTATGAGGAGAAATATGTTTATGGATTTTCTCACCTAAATTATGCACAAACGTATAAACCTCTTGACGTGTAATTTCATGCCCTTTTTCATTAAAAAATAAATGCTTAGAAGTTATATTAAACTTTTTTGTTATCAGCATTCTTTGAACATAATAATTTTCTAAAGCTTTTTTTGCACTTTTTCCTATTGGTACAATCCGTTCTTTAGAGCCTTTGCCTAAGCAACGCACGTAACCAACCGCTAAATCAACATTTTGCAATTGTAAATTGACTAACTCTGAAACCCGTAATCCCGCTGCATAAAGCAATTCAAAAATTGCTTTTTCTTGTAAATTCAAATCTGATGTTAGCAAATTTTCGATTTCAGCCAGTGTCAAAACTTTCGGTAATTTACGGCTTACTTTTGGTTGTTGGATGCCCAAAATCGGATTTGTCGTAATATATTCACAAGTTTGAAGCCACAAAAACCACCCTCTTATTGACGCAATTTTTCTTGTTATGCTGCTGGGAGCTATTTCATGTTCTCTCAACTCCTTTATGTACAAATTCAAATGTGTACGATTGATTTTATCGAAAGAATTAACTGAGTTGTTATTCAAAAAATCTGCGAAAAAAAACAAGTCACGATAATAAGCATCAAGAGTGTTTTGAGCTAACCCTCGTTCAATTTCAAGATATTCAATGTATTCAGAAATGTATTGCACGAACATCTTATTATTATAGACTTTTTAATTAAATTTTTCTAGAGCTCGTCAGGAGAAGCAATTTTGCCTAAAATGGCGCTTGCAGTAGCTACTGCAGGAGATGCCAAATAAACTTCGCTGTCGACATGCCCCATACGACCTACGAAATTTCTGTTTGTAGTCGAAATAGCACGTTCACCTGCTGCGAGAATACCGGCATGACCTCCCAAACAAGGACCACAGGTAGGTGTAGAAACAGCACCACCGGCTTTTATTATAGTTTGTACATAACCTGCCTCTATTGCTTGTAGATAAATATCTTGAGTTCCAGGGAAAACTATTAATCGTACATTCGGATTGACTTGTCTGTTTGATAATAATTCCGCCGTAACTTTCAAGTCTGATAAGCGACCATTCGTACAACTACCGACCACCGCCTGATCTATTTTTATGTTTCCGACCTGAGAAATAGGTTTTGTATTTTCAGGCAAATGAGGGAAAGCTACTGTTGGCTCAATTTCAGCACAATCATATTTTATAACTTTTTCATATTCTGCGTTAGCGTCGCTTCGATAAAATTTATACGGTCTTATACTTCTGTTGTTCAAGTAAGCTTCTGTTTTCTCATCAGGAGCAATAATTCCGTTTTTAGCACCTGCTTCGATAGCCATATTACAAAAAGTGAAACGTCCGTCCATTTCCATTTCTTCAATAACATTTCCGCCAACTTCGAGCGTTTTATATAAAGCACCATCTACTCCGATATCGCCTATTAAATGTAGGACTAAATCTTTCGCAGTCACCCATTTATTGAGTTTACCAGTAAATTCAACTTTTATACAAGAAGGAACTTTGAACCAAGTTTCACCTGATGCCATAGCACAAGCTAAATCTGTAGAGCCCACACCAGTAGAAAAAGCACCAAGCGCACCATAAGTGCAAGTATGTGAATCAGCCCCGATTATTAAATCACCTGCAGTAACTATTCCTTTTTCAGGTAAAAGTGTGTGCTCAATCCCCATTCTGCCTACTTCAAAAAAATTCACCAACTCTTGTTCTCGAGAAAATTCTCTTATCAGTTTTACTTGTTCCGCTGATTTTATATCTTTGTTAGGCACAAAATGGTCAGGCACAAATACAACTCGACTTTTATCAAATACATTTTTGACACCGATTTTACGAAACTCATTAATAGCAACTGGTCCTGTAATATCGTTAGCCAGCGTAATATCGACTTTTGCTGTAATTAAATCTCCAGCTTTTACTTCGTCAAGTCCGGCATGCGCTGCCATTATCTTTTCTGTAATATTCATAGGTCTTGTCATGTTAATGTCCTCTTTCTCATCTGTATTTCATGATAAAAGAATAATATAAACAAAATTATAAATAAACCAAAATTATGCCCGGGCGGAATTGAACCGCCGACCTACAGCTTCGGAGACTGTCGCTCTATCCAACTGAGCTACGGGCACTTATTTGTCAATTTATACTCTACCGTATATGTCTTCAAGTCGTTCAATATCGTTTTCATCAAGAATATCACCCTTTTGAACTTCTAAAATCTTTAGTGATTTTGAATATGGATTTTGGAGCGAATGAATTTCCATTACGTCAATATCTATACTTTCGCCGGGCGATAATTGATATTCCTTTTCACTTTTTAAAACTTTAGCTTTTCCTTCTAAAACGACCCAGTGTTCACTACGATACTTATGTCTTTGTAGACTTAATTTTCCTTTCGGGTTAACGCAAATACATTTTGTCATAAAGCCTTCACCATGTTGCATTACAGTGTAATACCCCCAAGGACGGTAAACTGTTTTATGAATATAAAACGCATCGTTTTTTTCATTTTTAAGCATTTCATATATTTTTTTGACATCTTGCGATTTAGACTTGTCACAAACTAGAAGTGCGTCTTCTGTTTCTACTACTATTGTATTGTCCAAACCAACCGCTGTTGTCAATTTTGAAGTTGAATAAATCAAAGAATTTTGGCAATCGAGAGCTTTTACGTTGCCAGAAATATAATTTTGTTGTTCATCTTTTGCTGCACAATTATATATAGCTTCCCACGAGCCGTAGTCGTTCCAGCCACAGTCTAATTCTACCAATGCAATTTTTTTTGACTTTTCCATAACTGCATAATCAATTGAAATATCAGGCATTTTTTCAAATTTATTAAATTCAACAGAAGGAATTGACTCTTTGACCTCAATATTTTTCAGCAAATCATTTATTTCTGGCGCATGCTTTTTTATTTCAGAGAGTAAAACAGAAGTTTTAGCCACGAAAATGCCTGCATTCCAAAAATATTTACCTGATTTTAAATAAGTTTCTGCCGTTTTTAAGTCAGGTTTTTCCTTAAATTCTGCCACTTTTGAAGCATTTTTTGCTATTTCTTGAATATTTTTGTCGTTTTTTATTTTTATATACCCGAACCCTGTTTCAGCGAAATGTGGTTTAACACCAAAAACAGCGATATAACCGTTTTTAGCTAGTTCAACAGCTTCAACGATTGAATTTATATAGCTTTTTTCATTTTTGATTAAATGGTCTGAAGGAGTAATTATTACAATCGGGTCATCTTTTGTTTTAGAATTGTCTTTGACATATTTCACAGCCAATGATATCGCAGGCGCCGTATTTCTTCCGATTGGTTCAGTGATGATTTTGTATTTCGTATCACGGCAAAATTTCGTTTGTAATTCATTGAGTTGCATGCGCACATTAGACTCGTGCTTTACATTAGTGACACTTATTATGTTTTTATCATCAATTAAGTTTACTAATTTTACAAATGTCGACTGAAAAAGTGTGTAATCACTATTGATTTTCAATAATTGTTTTGGATACATTTCACGACTTAGCGGCCAAAGTCGGCTGCCACTTCCGCCGGCAAGAATAACTGCATATAAACTTTCAGACATAATCTTCCTCGTTAAACTTTAATGATTTCATTATATCCTAAGTGTTTTATGTAATGCAAGTATATGTTGCAGTTCGTCGACGGCTAAAACGTGTCAATTAATTTCAATAACAAAAAAAATCTGTAAATTTAACGAAATTCTTTGTAATAAATTTCTAAAAGCCATTTTACAAATTTTTTTTTTATGCAAAAATTGTATTAAGTAGCAAAAGTATAGCTATTAATATTAAGTAGTAATAAAAAGGAAAACAAAAAATGGCAAGACAAACTCCCTTAGAAAGAACAAGGAACATAGGTATAGCTGCTCATATCGATGCCGGAAAAACTACAACAACCGAACGTATTTTGTTTTATACAGGTAAAACACATAAAATCGGTGAAGTACATGACGGTGCGGCAGTTACAGACTTTATGGATCAAGAAAGAGAACGTGGTATAACAATTCAATCAGCTGCAGTTACAGCTTTTTGGAATAACCACCAAATTAACATTATTGACACCCCAGGTCACGTTGACTTCACTATTGAGGTAGAACGTTCACTACGTGTATTAGACGGTGTAGTCGCTGTATTTTGTGCAGTAGGCGGTGTTCAATCACAATCAGAAACTGTATGGCGTCAAGCCAACAGATATGAAGTTCCTCGCATGGTTTTCGTTAACAAAATGGACAGAACAGGCGCTAACTTCTATCGTGTTGTTGACCAAGTAAAAAACCGCTTAGGAGGCAACGCTCACCCTATTCAATTGCCTATTGGCGCTGAAGACCAATTGAAAGGTATTATTGACCTTATCGAAATGAAAGCCCACATGTATAAAAACGATTTGGGCACAGATATCGAAATAACTGATATTCCTGAAGACATGGCTGAAAAAGCAAAAGAATACAGAGCAACCTTGGTGGAAGCTATTTCTGAATTTGATGATGATTTAATGATGAAATTTTTAGAAGGCGAAGAACCAGCTGTTTCAGAACTTAAAGCAGGTCTTAGAAAAGCAGTTTGCAACAACCAAATTGTTCCTGTTACTTGTGGTACAGCTTTCAAAAATAAAGGTGTTCAAATGCTTTTAGACGCTGTCGTTGATTATTTACCTTCTCCAGTTGATGTAAAAGCTATCGAAGGTGAATTAGAAGATGGCACAAAAACAGCTAGACATTCATCAGATGATGAACCTTTTGCAGCGTTGGCTTTCAAAGTTATGACTGACCCGTACGTAGGTCGTTTGACTTTCATGCGTGTTTACTCCGGTAAGTTATCCTCAGGCTCATACGTAATTAACTCAACTAACGGTAAAAAAGAACGTATTTCTCGTTTAGTTCAAATGTATGCTGACCAAAGAAATGAAATTCAAGAAGTATATGCAGGCGATATCTGCGCAGCTGTTGGTTTGAAAGATACAACTACAGGTGAAACACTTTGCGACGAAAAAAATCCGATTATTTTGGAAAGAATGTCATTCCCTACACCGGTTATTTCTGTTGCTATTGAACCTAAAACGAAGGCAGACCAAGATAAAATGGGTATTGCACTTCAAAAATTGGCTGAAGAAGATCCGTCTTTCCAAGTTAAAACAGATACTGAAACAGGTCAATGTATCATTTCAGGCATGGGGGAATTGCACTTAGAAATTATCGTAGACAGAATGTTGAGAGAATTTAAAGTCGACGCTAACGTAGGTAAACCTCAAGTAGCTTATCGTGAAACTATTCGTGGCACGGCTGACCAAGACTCTAAATTTATTCGTCAATCAGGTGGTCGTGGTCAATATGGTCATGTCAAAGTTAAAATTGAACCGGCTGAAGAAAATGCAGGTTTCGTATTCGAAAATAAAATCGTTGGTGGTGCAATTCCTAAAGAATACATTGAACCGGCTAGAAAAGGTATGGAAGAAGCGCTCGAAGGTGGTATTCTTGCAGGATTTCCGGTTATTGACGTCAAGGTTACTCTGTACGATGGAACTTATCACGATGTCGACTCATCAGAAATGGCTTTCAAAATCGCTGGTTCTATGGCGATGAAAGACGGCATCAAAAAAGCAAGACCTTGCTTACTTGAACCGATGATGAAGGTCGAAATTGAAGTTCCTGAAGAAAATACAGGCGATATTATCGGCGATATTTCTTCAAGACGTGGTCGTATTGAAGGTATGGAAATGATTGAAGGCACAGGTATTCAAAAAGTTAACGCAATCGTTCCGCTGGCTGAGATGTTCGGCTATGCTACTGATATACGTTCAAAAACTCAAGGTCGTGGTACTTTTTCTATGGAATTCAAATGCTACGAACAAGTTCCAAATAATATCGAAACTGAAATTATACAAAAATCAGGCGCTACTGCGTAGGCTTTTGTATTTTCAATATTTCAAAATGCATGCTCAAAAGCATGCATTTTTGTTTTATATTTATTGTAAAAAAATGTTAAGATTGTATTGCAAAAAATAATAAATTTTGCATGCTTATATTATCATGTGGGTAACAAATCCCCAAATCTCCTCCCAAGAGTATAAAGTATCAGCTGCAGTGCAGCTTTTTTTTTGCTTAAGTATTATTTTTTGTTGTAATCAACAATACCTGGAAATCTGTCCACGCCTGTTCTTAGCTTAGTTATGTAGTATTGAACTTTGGGGATAATCGTAGACAAGAACAAAGCTGAAATCCCTAAACCGGCTGCTATGTGCATACCATTTTTTGTTATGTTTCTGGAATTAATTTTTTTCAATAAATTTGCGTCTATTTTTTGTGTAGAATTTTGTGCAAATTTTACTATATCATCTACGTAACCATACACATTCGAACGTAAACGTTCAAGACTTGTCTTTGATATGAAATTTTTTTCTTCTATTAATTTGCCATTATTCGTATTATTAAATAATTCTTTCAAAAACTCAGGTGAGCTGATTTTACCATCGTTGAAAACATCTTGCACTTGAACCAAACTCAAAACTCTTTTATCTCGCAAACGTGGTTGTAACTCTGCCATTTTTTCAGCTTTTTTAATGAGTTTGTCATCTTTCAACATAGGAATTAAATCACTAAGGTT
>CAZTVM010000089.1:0-7884 GCA_964617065.1 uncultured Muribaculaceae bacterium | reverse complement strand
TTCATGGAATATTCCACGTGCAGTTACATACAGAAACTTGAACAAAATTGACCATAATTTTGGAACAGCCGTAAATGTTCAAACAATGGTATTCGGTAATATGGGTGATGATTGTGCTACAGGTGTTTCGTTCACAAGAAATCCTGCAACAGGAGAAAACAAGTTTTATGGTGAATATTTAACAAATGCCCAAGGCGAAGACGTAGTTGCCGGTATCAGAACACCTAAACAAATCGACGAGTTGGCTAGCGAAATGCCGGAATTATATAAACAATATGTTGACATCGCTAAAAAGCTTGAAAACGGCTACAAAGATGTTCAAGATATGGAATTTACAATTGAAAAAGGTAAATTGTATATTTTACAAACACGTAACGGTAAAAGAACTGCTACTGCCGCCGTTCGTATAGCCGTAGATATGGCAGAAGAAGGCATAATTACAAAAGAAAGAGCAATTGAATTAGTTGACCCTTATAGTGTATACCAAATTTTGCTTCCTTGTTTCGACTCAAATGCGAAAAGAGATGCCGTTAAAATCGCTCAAGGTGTAAATGCTTCTCCGGGCGCTGCTGTCGGCAAAATAGTATTTGATACAGAAGAAGCTGCTGAACGTGGTGCTAACGGAGAAAAAATCGTTTTAGTACGTATTGAAACTTGTCCAGATGATATTCACGGAATGGCAGCTTCTCAAGGCGTGCTTACCCTTCGTGGAGGTGCAACTTCTCATGCTGCAGTTGTAGCTAAGGGAATGGGCAAGCCGTGTGTTGCTGGTTGTGAAGACCTAAAAATCAGCTTAGAAAACGAAACATTAACGACTTCTAACGGCAAGGTCTACCGTAAAAATGACATTATCTCATTAGACGGTGGTACAGGTGAAGTTATGGAAGGCGCAGTTAAATTGGTTGACGCTAACATTGATGAAAACTTTACAAAATTCTTCACTTGGGTTGATGAAATAAAACGACTGACTGTTCGTGCTAACGCTGATACGCCAAAAGATATTGAAAATGCAGTAAAATTTGGAGCAGCAGGTGTAGGTCTTTGTCGTACAGAACACATGTTTATGGATCCATCAAGATTACCTGTTGTTCAACAAATGATTATAGCAGGTACACCTGAAGCACGTAAAGAAGCTTTGGCTAAATTATTACCTATGCAATATTCAGACTTTAAAGCAATGTTCAAAGGTCTTGAAGGTCGTCCAATGACTATAAGACTTTTAGACCCACCATTGCATGAATTTTTACCTTCGAAAGAAGAACTCATAGCTAAAGTAGCAGCAGGGAAAGCCCTTAAACAAGATGTTTCAAAAGATGAAAATCTTTTACATATTGTAGAAGAATTGTCTGAATCTAATCCGATGATGGGTTTACGTGGTTGCCGTTTAGGTTTGACTTATCCTGAAATAAACGAAATGCAAGTTCGAGCAATATTTGAAGCAGCTTGTGATTTAAAAAAAGAAGGATTAGACGTAAAACCTGAAATAATGATACCTTTAATTGGTCACGTAAATGAATTAAAAGCTGCACGTGATGTTCTTGAACGAGTAGCAAAAGAAGTGATGGTCGAAAAAGGTATTCAAGTCGACTATATGTTCGGCACAATGATTGAAATTCCTCGTGCGGCTCTTACTGCTGATAAAGTTGCTGAGTACGCAGAGTTTTTCTCTTTCGGTACTAATGACTTAACGCAAATGACATTCGGATATTCAAGAGACGACGCAGAAGGTAAATTCTTAAATCGTTACGTTGAACAAAAAATTCTTCCACGCAATCCTTTTGAAACACTCGACCAAGAAGGTGTCGGACAACTTATGAAGATAGCGTTAGAAAAAGCGTTGTCAGTAAGACCAAACCTTAAACGTGGTATTTGCGGTGAACATGGTGGAGACCCTGAATCCGTAAAATTCTGCCATAAAATAGGATTAAATTACGTTTCTTGTTCGCCTTTCAGAGTTCCTCAAGCTCGTTTAGCAGCAGCTCAGGCTGTTATAGAAGAAGCTAAATGCAAAGAACTTTGCGGATGCGGCTGTTCTAAATAATTATTCTAATCTAAGAATAAAAGCGACTGCAGTTTGTGGTCGCTTTTTTAACTTTTGTAAATTATAAAAAAAAAATTGAGGTAAAAAATTTTTACAAAACTTGTATACATACAGATAAAAAAAGGGAACATCATGCAAATAACATCAATACAAAACAGAAATAACATAAATTTTAGTGCCTATCATTCTAATAAGGACAGATTTACAGAACGACGAGATCATGCACTTTACCAACTAAGTGAATTAGATGAAGACACATTTGTCAAAAAATACACAGAGACAAGAGAAAAAGAAGATAGAATTTCTGATGCTATGATGCTTACAAGGTTTATTGGTTTGAATCATAGAGCAGAAGGAAAAAAGATATTCGGCTCAATAATGTCAGCTATTACAAATTGTACGAATACCGCATACATAGAAAATTTCGAAGAAGCCGCTACAAAAAAAGTAAATGAAGAAATTATCGGACTGAAAGAAGATATCGACGTTCACAGAACCGCTATGCTTATAGCAGAGGGAAAACTGGAAAGAAGAACAAAACACAAAGATGAATATATCGAAGAAAACAAATATCAAATGCTAAACAATGAATTAAATAAAGTTGACCGAGGTTTGCGCACCTTAAGATTTAATGAAAGACTTAAAGGATTTGCTGACGAAAGAGGTTTAAATATTGATGATATCTAATATTTAATGGTTTAATTAGATGTCACTTTAAGTCACTTTTAAACAAAAAGTGACTTTTTTCTTAAAATACTTGAAAAAATAATAAAAAATATATTTTAAAAAATATTAATTTGTGGTAATATAAATTTATAAAAATAAATATTTTGTAATATTATTACAATTAAATTTGGATATTAATGAATTATAAAAAATAAGGGGTGTCAAGAATGACAGAAGAATTAGAAAACGAACAGGCAGAGCAACGTCAAGTTATTTTGGTAGCTGATGATGAAGCCAGTATCAGAAGAATATTAGAAACTCGTTTAAAAATGATTGGCTATGAAGTTGTAACGGCTAGTGACGGAGAAGAAGCCATCGCTATGTTTAATAAGCATAATCCTGACTTAATCGTACTTGATGTCATGATGCCAAAGCTAGATGGTTATGGGGTCACTCGTGAAGTTCGCAGGACTTCTGATGTACCTATAATTATTTTGACTGCGCTTTCAGATGTTTCTGAACGCATTACCGGCTTAGAATTGGGCGCTGACGACTATGTAACGAAGCCTTTTTCACCAAAAGAACTTGAAGCACGTGTCAAATCCGTTTTAAGAAGAACCACAAACAGAGAAACGGTTGCTGCTACTGGGAAAGTTGCTAAAAACGTTATTTCCACAGGTCAAATCAAAATTGATACTGTCAGAAGACAAGTATTCAGAAAAAATGAACGTATAAGACTTACAGGCATGGAGTTTAGCTTGTTAGAACTTTTAGTGAACAATTCAGGTCAAGCTTTTTCACGTAACGAAATTTTACAACATGTTTGGGCTTATCCGCCGGATCACCGTATTGATACTCGTGTCGTAGATGTTCATATATCGAGATTGCGTTCAAAGCTTGAGACTGACCCAACTAATCCTGAATTGATTTTGACAGCTCGTGGTATGGGATATATGTTCCAACGCATCTCGTAAGTTTAATTTATTTTACATCCAACAACAAACTCGCAAAATTTGCGAGTTTTTTGTGGTTTAAATGCACTTTTTTTGTCATATAATATAATCATGTTCAAGTATGATTTAGTCGTAGTTGGAGCAGGACATGCCGGATGTGAAGCTGCTGTAGCAGCAGCACGACTGGGAGCAAAGGTTTTGCTAGCTACTTTAAACATAGATAATATAGCACTAATGCCTTGCAATCCAGCTATCGGAGGGCCTGCGAAATCTTGTCTAGTTCGTGAAATTGATGCTCTTGGCGGAATAATGGGTATAGCTGCTGATGCAACCTATATGCAAATGAAAACATTAAATGCGTCAAGAGGTCCCGCCGTTCGTGCTTTAAGAGCTCAATCTGATAAACAAGAGTACAAGTCTTTTATACGTAATTTACTTGAGTCAGAAAATAATATAACTTTAAAACAATGCACTATATCAGAATTAATTCTTAAAGACGACAAAATCATCGGCGTAAAAGATGAATTAGGTATGGAATACACTTGTGGCGCAGTCATTTTAACGACAGGAACATCGTTAGAAGGTAAAATATGGATAGGCTTACAATCTTTTGCCGCAGGACGTTTAGGCGAAATGCCGGCTAAAGGGTTATCTGCTTCTTTAGCAAAAAATGGTGTAAAAATCGGCAGATTAAAAACCGGTACGCCTGCAAGAGTTGACGGACGTACAATCGATTTTTCAGCAATGACAATCCAGCCAGGGGACAAAGAACTGAGTTTCTTCTCATTTTTGCCTGACAGACCTATTAGAAAACAGTACCCTTGCTATTTAACAAGAACTACAGAAAAAACCCATGAACTAATAAGGGCAAATTTGGATAAATCACCATTGTACTCTGGATTGATAGATGCAAAAGGTCCTCGCTATTGTCCTTCTATCGAGGATAAAGTAGTTCGATTTGCCCACAATCCTTCTCATCATATTTTTATAGAGCCAGAAGGCAAAAACACTTATGAAATGTATGTTGGAGGATTTTCATCAAGCTTACCTCACGATGTCTATATAAAAATGCTACATACTATGGCTGGAATGGAAAATGTTCATGTCATTAAACCGGCGTATGCTGTAGAATACGACTATGTGCCGGCTATACAGCTCCAACATAATTTGATGTTGCAAAAAATAAAAGGACTCTTTTGTGCTGGACAAATAAATGGTACAAGTGGTTATGAAGAAGCTGCAGCGCAAGGACTTATCGCCGGTATCAATGCAGTTAAGTTTTTAGATAATTCAGAAATGCTAGTATTGCCACGTAGCTCCTCTTATATAGGTACTTTAATTGATGATTTAGTAACAAAAGATATCCAAGAGCCATATAGAATGTTAACTTCTCGCTCAGAATATCGACTACTTTTGCGACAAGATAATGCTGACACACGCTTAACACCTATTGGCAAAAAAGTCGGCTTAATTTCTGATGAACGATGGGATTTGTTTAATAAAAAGCAAAAAATTATTGCAGATGAAAAAGCTCGTTTTTTAAATGACAAAATATCTTGCAATGATTTTACAAATCAAATCCTTGCTAAATACAATGAAAATATAGACAGAGGCAAAAAATTAGCTGATTTAATCAAAAGACCTAATATTAATTATGAAATACTGAAAGAATTAGATGAAAAAACCGCTCAATTGAACTTAACTAAAGATATTTATGAACAAGTTGAAATTGAATATAAATATGACGGCTACCTGAAACGTCAAGCACAACAAATCGAAATGAGCGACCGATTAGAAAAAATTAAAATCCCTGAAAATTTTGATTACCGAAAATTAACTCATATTTCTACAGAAACTAAGGATATACTAGAAAAAATCAGACCAACAACGCTAGCACAAGCAACACGCATCGGCGGTGTAAAACCTGCTGACATTTCTGTTCTAATGGTTATTTTGAAATCGCACCATAGTAAGTAATGGCTATTTTTTTTTGCTTATAATATAATCAAATTTGTAACTATTGAGGAGCAAGCATGTTTGAAGTAAAAGTTCAAAAAACATTTTCTGCGGCGCATCACCTGTTAAATTACGATGGTAAATGTGAAAAGCAACATGGACACAACTGGAAAGTTGAAGTTTTTGTTAAAGGTGAAAATCTTAATGCATCTAATATACTTGTAGACTTTAAAGATTTAAAAAAAGATTTGGGGCAATTACTTGAAATCTTTGACCACGAAGATATTAACGAGTTAGTACAATTTCAAAACATTAGTCCCAGTTCTGAAATAATTGCGAAATTTATTTATGAAGAACTAAAAAAAATATACTCCGGTATCTCCAGAGTTACAGTTTGGGAAACAGAAAATAACTGTGCAAGTTATTTTGTTGATTAGTTTTAGAAGTTAAGAGGATTTTACATGACTTTTATTCAAGCTTTATTGATGGGAATAATTCAAGGTTTGACAGAATTTTTACCTATTTCCAGTTCAGCGCATATAGTTTTAACGTCGCATTTATACAGTTTATTTACAGGTAAAGTTTTAGCAGCAACCAGTGAACATGAGATTTTTTTCGACATTATAATTCATTTGGGCACATTATTTGCAATATTAATTTATTTAAGAAAAGAAATATTTGAGATAATAAGAGATTTTTACACGGCAATCAAAACCAAAGATTTTTCATCAGAAAACGCTAAATTACCAATTTACATAGTGTTAGGCACATTTATAACAGGCGTTATAGTTTTACCGTTAAAAGACATAACTGAAACAATCACCGCCAAACCAGCCATTGTAGGTATTCTTTTGATAGTTACAGGCTTTATTTTGTACTTCAGCGAATTTGTATCACAGAAATTCGCAAATAAAACAGAAAGAGTTACTTTAAAACAGGCATTATTTATGGGCTTAGCACAAGGTTTGGCAATTATCCCCGGCATTTCTCGCTCAGGTTCAACTATCAGTGCAGGACTTTTCTTTGGGCTTAATAAGGTCAAAGCAGCAAAATATTCATTTTTACTCAGCATTCCTATTATTTTAGGAGCATCTATGCTATACCCGGTGTTAGAACTTTCTGAACATCAGGTAGCACAACTGGATTGGGGAATTTTAGCAACAGGATTTTTCTCATCTTTGATTGTTGGTTATCTTTGCATTAAATATTTTTTGAAGTTTTTACAAAATCACTCTATGAAATCATTTGCTTATTATTGCTGGATAGTAGGCTTTTTGATGTTTGTAGGCTTTACTTTTATAGGTTGAATACGTTTTTCCAACCATTAAGACGATTTACTTAATTTATATTTAATGTTTAACTTAGAAGATGAATAAAAATTTAGAATACGTATGCATATTTGGTGGAGGTGCGGTTAGAGGCTATGCGTATTTAGGCGTTTTGAGAGCATTAGACGAACTAAAAATCATACCTAAATCCTACGTTGGGTCTTCAGTTGGTGCTTTGTTCAGCGCTTTTTGTGCTTTAGGCGCAAACGACCAAGAAATGAACGAACTTTTTATTGATGTAAATTTTGAACTTTTCAGAGATATTAATATACAACTAAAACCATCTTTTGGCATCAGCAAAGGAGGCGTTTTACTCGATTTTTTGCGCACCAACATAGAAAAAATTTACTACAAAGACAAATTCGTCAAAGGCAAAAATCCCCCTGTCTGTTTTAAAAATTTAGACAAAAATTTAACAATAATCACGACAGATTTAACTAATTGTGCACCTTTTTTGTTTTCTAAAGAGAATACACCTGATTTTGAAATAGCGCAAGCCGCCAGAATATCAGCAAGTGTTCCCGGATTATTAAAACCTGTCGAATACGAAGGTCGGCTCATGTGCGACGGAGATTTGATGAAATATGTGCCTCTTTGGAGGTTGTGCAAGTCCTTATACACAGATGAGCAGAGAATTTTGGAATTTCGACTTGAAGGTATTAAAAAAAACAGCGATATGAAAACATTAATTGACTATTGGAACACAGTATACAGCTGTATGACAAATTTTTCTACAGATTATATTATTGAAACTTATGGCAGTCGTGACAAATTTGACTATATCAAAATTGATACTAAAGATTTACTTCTTATGAATTTTAATATTTCAAAAAAACAGCGTTCTGAACTGATTTCGCTAGGTTATAATACGACGATGGACTATTTTAATGCGAAATTACCCCTAAAAAAGAAAAATACAAGCAAAGTATCACTCACATCA
>CAZTVM010000088.1:0-8046 GCA_964617065.1 uncultured Muribaculaceae bacterium | reverse complement strand
CTCTTCACTAATGATAAAAGTTGCGGTTGGTACAGGAGTTATACTGACTGTAGCTATCCTTAAAAAATCGGGTCTGGCTGAACCAATAGCCAGTATCGTAGCTGCTGCCGCTGACGAGTCTTTGAAGTTTGCCACGACAGGAGCTGCAATAGGTTCTCTCTTCGGAGGATTGACTGGTGCTGCTGATGGGATAGATGAGACAGGGAGAGCTTCGGCACTTTTAGGATTTGCTGTAGCTACTGCAGGGCTGATAGTTTCTGCTGTACATTTGGTAGGACTTATCCCTTCAGGAGGAACATCCTCAATAGGCTTAGGTTTAGGTATAAAGCTTGTTATTGCGGGTATTGGCATAATGACCGGCACTGTTGCGAGCGCCACGACGGGTTACAATGCAATTAAGACATTTACGGCAACAGATGGCACGGAGTTCGATTGGCAAAACATCGACTGGGAGCGCATAGGTATTTCATCTGCTGAGCAGGCAATCAATTATGGAGCAGATGGATATATGTGGGGAGCGATTGTTGGTGCAGTTTATGGCGGCATTGAGGGATACGACTATTATCATAAATACAACACTCCTTATACATCTCTTAAAGATCGAATTGATCTAGCAAAAGGTAATAAAGGAGGTCATTGGGAGGGGGATATCGGTCAGTCGGATTTCATTCTTGACGAGCCCAAAAAATTATCTGATGGAACAAGAATAACTGCGATGTTGCCACCGTTGACTGAAAAAACATGCATTAGTATTCAAAAAGTTGATAAAAGAATTAGCAAATTTGCTGATTTGATTAAATCGAAATTTTTGACTGAGGACATTTCAGCTTTTTTAGAATATTGTTTTACAAAAAAAATTAACATATTGATTATGGGGGGGCAGTCTAGTGGTAAAACGACATTGATGAACGCTTTTATAAAAAATATACAAAAATCTGAAAACGTAATCTTTTCACAAAAATATGAAGAACTAAATGTTTTTTCTGATAATTGCATAGAACTCG
This sequence comes from uncultured Muribaculaceae bacterium, assembly GCA_964617065.1. Lineage (GTDB taxonomy): Bacteria > Cyanobacteriota > Vampirovibrionia > Gastranaerophilales > Gastranaerophilaceae > JAVBNU01. Next base: position 7,042 of record CAZTVM010000088.1, on the reverse strand, counting down.
ATGTTTCTAATTCTGCACAATTGAACATCTTAGGGTTGCAAGCTTTTCGACCTGATAGAATAATGTTTTCTGATTGCAATGCAATGCAACTAGGCGAATTAGTCGAATTAAGTTCAATGGGCATTAAGGGCATATTGGCTTCAGTGGAAGCTCTGAATTTTTTGCATGTCATCTCAATTTTGAAAACTTATTTTGCGGATAAATATGACTATTTTGAGGAAACGGCGATTAACAGTCTAATTGCATCCTCAGTAGATTTGATTATACAAGTTAGCAGACTTTGTGATGGTTCATACAAGCTTATATCTTTGTCTGAATTTTCGCTGAATACTAAAAAAGATTTAACAGTGCAAAATATTATTTCATTAAATGAAAGCACAGCAAATTATAATTTTATCAGTAGCGGTTTACTGCCTAAATTTGTCGAGCATAATGAACTATCAAAATACAATTTACCGGCTGACTTCTTTGAAAAAGACCGTGTTCATACTTTACTAAAAGATGAAAATTGCTCTGCAATTGATGAAAATCTTGAAATAAAAAATAATTTAGGTTTTAAACAAAAAAAGAAGTCTTCAATACGTTCAAGATTAAAAACTGAAAATTAGTACAATTTTGTAGCAATAGTGCTTTACTTTACTGTTTTTGTGATAATATTTCATTGTGAAAGTTGTAATATAGTGACAACTGAAATTAATAATTGGAGGAAATAATGATAGCTGAAGTTACAAACTGTGATATAAAAGACATTGTGTTGGCAGAACAAGGGAAAAATCAGATTGAGTGGGCATTCAAAGACATGCCTGTACTTGCGAAGATTAAAGAAAGATTTATAGCAGAACAGCCATTTAAAGGATTACGTGTTTCATCATGTGTCCATGTAACAAAAGAAACTGCAAATTTAGTCATAGCAATGAAAGCTGGTGGGGCAGATGCAGTTTTGGTTGCATCAAATCCGTTGTCAACACAAGATGATGTCGCTGCGGCATTGGTTAAGTATTGGAATATCCCTGTTTACGGATATGCAGGTGAAAACCGAGAAACATATTTGCAGCATATTCAAGTTGCACTAAATCATAAACCGAATTTGGTAATCGATGATGGTTGCGATATTGTAGCTACTATCCATGATACTCATAAAGAACTAATACCGAACATAATCGGCTCGACTGAAGAAACAACTACAGGTATAATAAGGCTTCAAGCGCTTGAAAACCAAGGCGCATTAAGTTTCCCTGCTGTCGGCGTAAACAGCAGTTTGACTAAACATCTTTATGACAATCGGTACGGCACTGGTCAAAGTTCAATTGATGGCATTGTCCGTGCGGCAAATATTTTACTCGCTGGTAAGACATTCGTCGTTTCAGGGTATGGTTGGTGTGGTCGTGGTTGTGCTTCAAGAGCCAGAGGAATGGGCGCAAATGTTATTGTTTGTGAAGTTGACCCTTTGAAAGCACTTGAGGCTGCTATGGAAGGCTACCGAGTTATGCCGATAGCGGAAGCCGCCAAATTAGGTGATATTTTCTTGACTGTAACTGGTGATAAGCATGTAATAGATTTGAAACATTTGTTGTCGATGAAAGACGGTGCTATGGTCTGCAATGCTGGTCATTTTGACGTTGAAGTCAATGTGAGTGCTTTGAAAAATGAAACCGTTTCAATCCGTAAAATTCGTCCTTCTTTGGAAGAATATAAATTGAAAAATGGCAAAGCGCTCTACGTTTTAGCAGAAGGTCGTTTGGTTAATCTTGTAGCTGCTGAAGGTCATCCTGCTTCTGTTATGGATATGAGCTTCGCTAACCAAGCCTTGGGTATGGAATTCTTAGTCAAAAATCGTGGTAAGTTGGAAAATAAGATGTATACACTACCTTACGACGTTGATGTCGAAATCGCCAAACTAAAACTTTCTGCGATGGACATTAAAATAGATGAACTGACAGCTGAACAAGATGAATACTTGAATAGTTGGAAATAATAAAAACATAATAAAAATAAAAAAAGTCTTTGCTGTCTAAAGTAAAGGCTTTTTTTGTGTCATTTTATTTTTTGCATTTCTAATAGCGCCGTGTAGGTTGGTAAAATGAGCAAGGTCTGCTGATTATTCGTAAAATCTAAGGCTTTTTTCAGCGCTTTTTTTGTATTAGGTTCAATAATTACATTTTTCATATTTATTTGTGCGTATTTTAGTCGAGTTGCCATATCATAGGCTCTAATACCACTTACAACTATTTTTCCTTGATAATTTTGTAAAATTTCAAAATTAGTGTCCCATAGCCAAGAAACATCACGACCGTCAGCATAGTTATCATTTATAATTATCAGTAGGTTTGAGTTGTCATTATAGGCACTGACTGATTTAAGAACTTCTGTCGCTCCTGTCGGATTTTTGATTAATTGCGTCAAAACTTTTTTACCGTTAATTTCTTTTTTTTCAGTTCGTCCAAATGCCGGTTTGTATTCATCTAATCCCTGTTGAATTGTATTGCAGCTTACATTGAGCGATAGTGATAAACTTATTGCTGCCAAAGCGTTGTACGCATTGTAAATACCTGCAATGTCTATTTTATAAGTATAATTTTGTAATGTTATTTCGCTATAATCACGAAAGATTTTTACATCTGCAGAAAACTCAGGTTCAGGGCGACGATAGCCACATTCACAGTGGTATTTACCGATGTGCGAATAATGCTTTTCGTCGTAGCAAAGTGCTTTGTCGCAAATAGGACAGTTAGCAGTTTCTGAAGGGCTGTCGCCTGATGTTATTTCAGCCATGTATTCTATTTTATTAAATCCGTAGTAAAGTGTATTTTCGTAATTTGTTAAACTCGATAACATTGGGTCGTCTGCGTTTAAAAATACTTTTAAATTTTTGTTTTTATCAATAGCTGATTTGATTTTTTCAGCGGTTGAGTTCAATTCGCCGTATCTGTCTAGCTGGTCACGAAATAAATTTGTTACAATCAAATAATTTGCTGATAAAAAATCGTACAACTTACTCAAATAAGCTTCATCTGACTCGAGAATAAAGTAGTCAGTACGTTTTAAAGGACGAATTGTATCGGCAATCGCAGTCGCAATACCTGTAAGCATGTTTGCGCCTTTTTCGTTGTGAACAATTGTATTTTTATCAGCTTTAAGTATTTCAGCTAAAAGTCCGGCAGTCGTCGTTTTACCGTTTGTGCCTGTTACAGTGATTACTGCTTTTTTGCAATACTTTTGTACTTCTGATAAAAAATTAGGTGATATTTTGAACAATATTTTACCTGGCAGCGATGTAGCTGAAGAATGAAAAAAAGTTTGTAACGCAAATATAGCCATTTTGGTCGTTAATAGTGCCGTGTAAAATTTAATTTTGTTCATATTTTTTGGTCATGCCTTTTATTTCTCAGATATATATACTATAATACAAATAACACCTAAATTAGGAAATAAAATAATGGTACTTATTCTGTTAATTTTAAAAATAATCTTTCTCATCATAGCTGTTGGCTGCGCTACTTGGCTTGTCGGATACATAAAACGATTGTCAGTAAAAATAAAATCGAAAAATCAAATTTTAACTGAACAAAAGCAAAAAGTAAGTTTTAAATTGCATGATATTTACTCTAAAATAAAAAGTTTGAATACCAAAATGGACGAAAAATCCGAAATCGATAATTCTCAAATTTTAGACTTAATCATTAGTGTTTTGGGGATAGTACTCTTTTTTAAATATAAATCAGGGCGAAAAAAAAATAAAAAATAACGTTTTTAAAAGCTTTGTAGGTTAGTCTTAACATACAGCAATAGATTATTTATTTTTTTATATATGCATGCTATAACTAAAACAGAATGGAGGAGAACTTGCAAGAGTTAGTAGCATTAGGTTGTTTTATTGTATTTTCGACAGCATTTGCTTTCGCTGCGATAATAATGGGGTTTGTACTTTCGCCCAAAGCGGGTAACGACGCTAAAAATAAACACTATGAATGTGGCATGCAGCTGTATTCTGATGCAAAAATCCAATATAACGCACGTTTTTTTGTATACGCAATTTTATTTTTAATATTCGATATTGAAACTATTTTGCTTTTTCCGTTCGCTGTGACATATAACCAATTAGGTATATTTGCCTTTTTTGAAGTGGCGATATTCGTACTTATACTGTTGCTCGGACTATATTATGCTGCAAAAAAGAAACTTTTGAAATGGAGATAAAGTGAATATAATTCTATCTACAGTGGATTTTGTATATAATTGGGCAAGGTCAAACTCCCTTTGGCCTATGACTTTCGCTACATCTTGCTGTGGAATTGAGATGATAGCTACCTCTGCCGCTGATTTCGATATTGCTCGTTTCGGGTCTGAGGTTTTTCGTGCATCTCCTCGACAAGCTGATTTATTAATTGTTGCAGGTACGATTACACATAAAATGGCGCCTGCGCTCGTCCGTCTTTATGAACAAATGCCTGAGCCTAAGTATGTCATCGCTATGGGGGCTTGCACTTGCACTGGTGGAATGTTTGCAAATGATTCCTACTCTGTCGTAAACGGAGTAGACAGGATTTTGCCTGTAGATATTTATTTGCCTATGTGCCCACCTAAGCCGGAAGCATTGCTTGACGCAATTATTAAATTGCAAAAAAAGATGAGAACTGAAACTCTCGCTAAACGTCAAGAATATATTAATGCTCACCGACCCAAACTGGCGATTGAACCGGTTAACGGCGAATTATTAGTCGACGATTGCGGCATTAATATCTATTCATGGGGTATTTTGCAGGAGGCTGTAAAATGATTTTAAACGATTTTATTATTCAAAAATTCAATCTGGAAGATATGTCTTTTACTGCAAACAATATTGAAACTGTCTGCGTTTCTGCTACTAATTTGTATAATCTTATTTCAGATTTGAACAAAATGCCTGAGTACAATTTTAATTTGTTGACTTCATTTACTGCGGTTGATTTATTAAATAAAAATCAATTTGAGCTGCTTTATAGTTTATATTCGACGACGCTCAAAGTTGCGTTAATCGTAAAAACTAAAATAGATAGAAATGCGCCGATAATGAGAAGCATTTGCGCTATTTTTCCATCGGCTAATTTTGATGAACGTGAGGTATACGATTTATTTGGTATAAAATTTGAAAAGCACCCTAATCTCAAAAGAATTTTGATGACAAACGATTGGGTTGGTCATCCGCTGAGAAAAGATTACGAAATGACTGACGAAAGGCTTGCGTGGAATAATCGATGAAAGAGGTTGCTACAAAAACAATGAAAATAAACATAGGTCCTCAACACCCATCGACACATGGGGTGCTTCGTCTTGTGCTGGAGCTCGATGGTGAAGTTATTAAAAAATCGGAACCTATTATCGGCTATTTGCATCGAGGTTTGGAAAAAATGGCTGAGTCAAGGTCATATTTTCAATATTTGCCGATAGTTGATAGAGTTGATTATTTATCAAGCTTTTTTTGTGCTGAAGCGTATTGTCAAGCAGTTGAAAGTTTGGCTGAAATAACTGTTCCTATTAAAGCTCAATATATTCGCACATTGCTCATGGAACTAAATCGTATAGCTTCTCATTTGATGTGGCTTAGTTCATTTATGCTCGATTTAGGCGCTACATCACCACTATTTTACTGTTTTGAAGAACGTGAAATTATATTTAATTTGTTGGAAAGTCTGACAGGTCAACGTATGATGTATAATTACCACACTTTCGGTGGTATTAAACAAGATTTAACTGAAGACTTTTTGGCTAGAGCAAAGGATTTTTGCACAAATTTTCCTGCTAAAGTAAAAGAGTACGAAAATATAATTACACAAAATCCTATATTTTTAACACGAACAAAAAATGTCGGAATTTTGACGAAAAAAATGGCGCTTGCATACTCAATCACTGGTGCTAGTTTGCGTGCTTCAGGTATCAGCCTTGACTATAGAAAAAATATGCCGTATTTGGTGTATGATAAACTGAATTTTGATGTGCCAACATCGAATGATGCTGATACATACGCTCGCTATCTGCTAAGAATAGAAGAAATGCGACAGTCTGCTAAAATAGTCATGCAGTGCGTAGATTGGCTCGCAAAAACAGAGGAAACTCGAATTTGTGCGGAGAATATCCGTCCTGCAATACTGAAACCTAATGCCGGCATGGCTGTTTCCTACATTGAAGCGCCGAGAGGCTTGTTGAACTGTATTGTCATTTCTGACGGCTCAAATATGCCTGTTCGTGTAAAATGGCGCACGCCTTCATTTTATGCAGTGCAAGTCTTACCTGAACTTATTAAAAACCACATGTATCCTGATTTAATGGCTATTTTTGGCTCATTTGACGTCGTATTGCCGGAGGTAGATAGGTAATGGATAATTTATATTTTTACTATTTAGAATTGTTTAAACAGTTTAATATACCTGAATTTTGGGCTGTAACAAGCTGGTACGTATTTCCTTTTGCTATTATAGCGGCAATGCTCGTCATTTTCGTTATTATTTTAGTTTTGGCAGAACGTAAAGTGTTAGCTTTTTTTACATTGAGAAAAGGTCCTAACAGGGTTGGACTTTGGGGCTCATTTCAAACAATTGCTGATGCGATAAAACTGTTATTCAAAGAGGACATTATAGCGAAAGATGCGGACAAATTTTTGTTTTGGATTGCGCCTATGATTGCATTTGTTCCTGTTATGGTTGTTTGGGGGTTGATTCCTTATAACAGTAATTTTAAAGTCATAAATTCTTCAGTCGGTATTTTGTTGTATTTGGCAATAATGGCATTTCCATTATTAGGCGTTTTATTAGCAGGTTATGCTAGTAACAATAAATATTCCCTTATAGGCGGTGTGCGTGCAGCTGCTCAAGCTATCAGTTATGATTTACCAATGATGATGTGTGCGCTTGGAGTTGTTGTTCTATCCGGTACAATGAATTTAGGCGATATCGTTAATACTCAATCCTCTACTTTTGGTGTGTTCGGATGGTACTTCATTCCATCTTTTATAGGATTTGTGGTCTTTTTGATTTGTGCTTTAGCTGAACTTAATCGTGTCCCTTTT
>CAZTVM010000087.1:5488-8088 GCA_964617065.1 uncultured Muribaculaceae bacterium | reverse complement strand
CCTTCAGGAGAAATGACCGTATAATAAGAATGCTCTAACATTAAAACTTTATTTGCAACAGCCAGACCTAATGCGCCACCTGAACAGCCTTCACCTGTAATCACTGAAATTATCGGAACTTCTAATTTTGCCATTTCTTTTAAATTAGTCGCAATAGCTATACCTTGAGCTGTTTCTTCGGCTTTTATCCCCGGATAAGCGCCGGGGGTATCAATCAACGTAACTATTGGAATATTAAATTTATTTGCGTGATTGAATAATCGAAGCGCTTTGCGATATCCTTGGGGTTGTGGCATGCCAAAATTGTAAATTAAATTTTCTTTTGTGCTTTTGCCCTTTTGTGTACCGACTAACATTACTGTCTGCTCATCAATGTTAGCTATACCACCGATTATAGCTCTATCATCAGTCCCCTCTTTGTCACCGTGCAATTCTATAAAATCCGTTGTCATTAAATTGACGTAATCCAAAAAATTTGGTCGTTCAGAGTGTCTTGCAATTTGTAATTTTTGTACAGGCTTCAAATTTGCATAAATTTCTATTTTGTAATCCTCTACCTGTTTTTGAAAATTGTCTATTTCACTTTGTAAATTCAGCCCTTGTTCAGCGCTTAATTTTTTCAACTCATTAATTTTCGCTTCCATTTTTTGTATTGGTTTTTCAAAATCGAGTGCTATCATAACTAAAATCCTTAATTTTTATGTAGTTTTATCAAAGTGGCTAATGTATTTTTTAAATCGCTTCTTTTAGAAATTATATCTATTTGCCCGAATTTCATCAAATATTCAGCCGTTTGAAAGTCAGAAGGTAATTTTTGATGAATAGTTTGTTCAATAACTCTGCGACCTGCGAAACCTATTCTTGCACCTTGTTCCGCTATAACAATATCTCCGATTGTGCCAAAGCTAGCTGTGACACCTCCGAATGTCGGTTCCGTCAATACTGTTATGTATAATAATTTTGCCTCGTTTAATTTTGCAACTGCACAACTCGTTTTTGCCATTTGCATCAAACTCAAAACGCTTTCTTGCATACGTGCTCCACCTGATGCAGTAATAGCTATCATTGGTATTGCTTGTCTGACAGCTTCTTCCATCATAAGAGTAACTTTCTCGCCGACTACGCTGCCCATTGAACCACCCATATACTCGAAATCCATTACAGCCAAAGCTACTTTTTCTTCTTTTATACAACCTGTGCCTGTTATAACTGCTTCATTTAATTCTGTTTTCTTTTGCGCCTTTAGCAATCGTTCATCGTAAGCCTCTGTATCAAAAAAGCTCAAAGGATTTGCTGGCATGATACCTGAATAAAGTTCCTCAAAAGTGTTCTCATCGACCAACTGTGATATACGTTCTCTAGCACCTATTCTAAAATGGTATTCACATTTTGGACAAACCATCAAATTAGCTTCTACCTCTTTACGTGGTATTTGCGAATTACAGTTATAACATTTTACCCATAATTTACTGACGCTATCGTCAATTACAACTGTTTCCGTATTTCTAGTGGCAATTTGTTCTTCTTTGCGTTTTTCAATCCAATCTTTCAATTGCATAGAATTCTCCCATTAGTTTATTGATATAACATAGTCGGCTTAGTTAGCGCAATACGTTTTTTCTTTTATTCTGTCATTATAGACCAAAAATAAAATAAGGCTACTTTTTGTTCTACTTCGTACCAATACAAGGCTAAACAATCTTTTTGATAATATTCTAAAACTCGGTTGAAGCATTATTTTTTCATATAATAGGCTTTTTTTTCAGGCGAAAACTTTTCAATTGCGTATCTTAAAGTCGTACGAGGCATTGTGGTATAAAATTTATCCAAAAATCTGTAAAGCGTTTGTATATTTTTTTTCCCGACTTCTCGTAGCATCCAGCCACTTGCCTTTTGAATTAAATCATGTTCATGTGATAAAAAATTCTCTGCCAGTTCTAAAGTAACCTGAAATTCGTTTTGTTTTATAAAATAATATGTTGAAACTATAGAAATCCGCTCACTCCAAAGATGATTAGATTTTGATAAATTGTACAAAATACCAGCGCAACTATTTTTATACGTATAAGCACCCAAAATATGGTAACAAGACAAATCTACTAAATCCCAATTATTTATGTGGATAATATTTTGCATATAAATATCTACTATTTGTTTTTGCAAAGCTTCATTTTTAGTTTTTTGAAATTTATAAACTAAAATTAACAAAGCACAAAGCCTGATTTCATGGTAGGGATTTTTGAGCAGTTTTTCTAATTCATCAAAAGGCAATTCAATATTGCATTTAGCAATTTTCCTCAATTCAGGAACTCTACAACCATAAAACAAATCGCCGTAGCCATATTCACCTTTATTTGTTTTGAAAAATCTTTTGCAATTCTTTGCGACATCCACACTGGATTTTTCTTCTATTTCTCGTACGATATTATGTTCCATAATGTGGTTGATTTTAGCATAAAAATGAAATCATTTTTTTATTTTATTGAAAACAATCATCTTTTAAATTACTCGCTTGGGTAAAGTGTGCAAGACCGTCAAATAAAATAATTTACATGTATGGTTTACTTTTTGAAAAAAAACATTAAACTTAAGATATAAGT
>CAZTVM010000087.1:4721-5478 GCA_964617065.1 uncultured Muribaculaceae bacterium | reverse complement strand
GTAAAAATAGGAGCATAATTATGACATTATTAAGCGGGCAAGGTCTTTTTGTTTCAGCAATTTCAGGTTTGAACAGCACTTTTTCAACATTAGCTAACGGAAAACAAGAGGGATTAACCATCGATGATATTTTAAATCCAGGCTCTGATGTTAATAAAAACAATTTAAACTACAATTTTATAAGTTATTTATCATCAAATTTCAACGATATTGACAACGATGGCGACGGTAAAATCACTGCAAGCGATATTTCGAAATTGACAGAAACAATGTCCTCAAAAGGTATGACATACGAAGAAATTGCTCAAATGTGTTCGTCTGGTATGAATTCAAGTTTGTTGACTACAGTTTTAACATATTTTAATGAAATTGATAAAAACGGCGACGGCAGAGTAACAGACGCAGAAATAAAAGCCTATGGTTACGAAGCTGACAGAGCCGAATTGGATAAAGAATACAATTCATACAACCCGGCAAACGCTTCTTTATTTTATGCAGATGAAGACGCAACTGTTTCAAAATCAACTATTTTAGACTATAAATATCCGACAAAAGACAATAGCAGTTCATAAGATTACAACAGATTGAACCGTTCGTAAATCGTATTTATGTTGCGCAAAAAATAGTCACAGCTGAAACATTCTTCTATTTCTTTTGTGGACATTTGCTTTGCGATATCATTGTCAGTGAGAATTTTTTGTTTGAAGTCTCCGTCTTTTTTATTGAAAGCGGCAAATGCATTTTTTTGTACTATTTC
>CAZTVM010000087.1:2986-4711 GCA_964617065.1 uncultured Muribaculaceae bacterium | reverse complement strand
AGCTTCTCGTGAAAGTCCCTTTTCAGTCAAAGCAATTAGAACTTTTTGTGAAAATATTATGCCTCCGTAGGCATTTAGATTTTTCAACATGTTTTCAGCGTAAACGACTAGGTTTTTAACCGTTTCTGTAAACCTATTCAACATATAATCTATAAGAATTGTAGAGTCAGGTAATATAATGCGTTCTGCAGAACTATGTGAAATATCTCGTTCATGCCAAAGTGATATATTATCCATCGCAGCTTGCGCATTAGATTTTACGACTCTAGCTAAACCGCAAAGATTTTCCGATGAAATAGGGTTGCGTTTATGAGGCATTGCAGACGAGCCTTTTTGACCTGCGGCAAAACCTTCTTCTAATTCAAGAACTTCCGTTCTTTGCAAATGGCGAATTTCTGTAGCACATTGTTCTATCGCAGCTGCTATAAGTGCTAAACTTTGCAGGTAATACGCATGGTAATCTCGAGAAATGACTTGTGTCGAAATCTTCGCAGGCTTTAGTCCTAATATTTCACATGCAATTTTTTCTATATTTGGCGAAATATTACTATAAGTCCCTATAGGCCCTGAAATTTGACCTACTTCAATATCTTCGGCAGCTATTTCAAACCTTCTTAAATTACGTTCAAAAACATCAATCCAGTTGCAAAATTTTACACCGAGTGTCATCGGCTCAGCAATAATTCCATGCGAACGACCGACGCAGACTGTAGTCTTATATTTTTTTGCTTGTTCTTTCAATAGCTGTATCAACTTTGTTAAATCATTTTTGATTATGAAAGAAGCGTCTTTTAGTTGCATGGCAAGCGCTGTATCAATTACATCTGAACTCGTCAGACCTTTGTGTATAAATCGTGAATTTTCACCTACATTTTCATTTACATTTGTCAAAAAAGCTATTACATCGTGGTGCACTTCTTTTTCTATTTCATCAATTCTTTTTACATCAAATTTAGCTTTCGCTTTTATATCATTAACGACGGCTATAGGAACTTCACCGATTTCATGATAAGCATCAAGAACAGCTAGCTCAACACGAAGGTAGTAATCAAATTTTGAATTCAACTCCCAGATATTTCCCATTTCTTTGCGTTTGTAACGTTCAATCATCTTCAATACCTACTTTCGATAAAATCTTTTTACTAACGTATTTTAACATAAAATGTTCCAGTTCATCACATAAATGACTAAACAATTCTATTTTTATGTGCAAATTTTTTGTTATAATATTTTTATGGACAAATTTATCAGAATAAAAAATATTTCTTCAATTAATATAGAAAATGAGCTCAAAGATGTAGACTTCGATGTTTCTTACATAAAAAGCGCTGCAGAAAAATACGAGTACGATTTGTATAAAATTTTCGACTTGACATCACCGGCAGCGAATATCCTGAAACAGCTAGCACTTTCAGTCGGCACTGATTGCGCTGTCAACAAACATGTTATAACTAATTCAATTGAGTATTCCGACTGCATTTTAGGTGCGACGAAATCTCAATTGAAAAATTTAGTTGCGAAATTGAAAAAACAACCGTTTAATCTTAAAAATTTAGCAGAAATTATAGAAAAAAAATTTTTGAAACAAAGGCCTTTGACAAAAAAAATCCGCAATACAGTTTTTGATTTTTCACAAAATAAATACATAATGGGGATTTTGAACATAACACCTGACTCATTCTCTGACGGTGGTAAATATAATGACCTAAAATGCGCAATCGCTAA
>CAZTVM010000087.1:0-2976 GCA_964617065.1 uncultured Muribaculaceae bacterium | reverse complement strand
TAGCGCCCTTGCCTTGTAAACGATCCGATAAATGCGCAATCGCTAAAGCAGAACAAATGATTGCTGCCGGTGCTGACATCATTGATATAGGAGCAGAGTCTACGAAACCGGGTGCTGTTGAGTTGTCTGTAGAAGAAGAACAAACTCGTTTAATACCTGTTTTGCAGGCAATCAGAGCGATGAACATTGAAATACCTATCAGTGTCGATACTCGTAATGCTAAAACTGCTGAAATTGCGATTAAAAATGGCGCTGACATTATAAATGATGTTTCTTTCGGTGATTATGACAAAAATATGTTAAAGACAATTGTAAACTTAAATGTTCCCTACGTTTTAACTCATTCTCAAGGCACACCGCAAAATATGCAAATTAATCCAAAATATAATAATGTAGTGGACGAAGTTTATTTTGCAATCGAACAAAAAGTTCACAAACTTTGCGAGATAGGATTAAATCCTGAAAACTTAATTATTGATGTAGGAATAGGATTTGGGAAAACCGTCGAACATAATTACGAATTGATAAAACATATTGATGAATTTGCGAAATTGAATTATCCAATTCTTGTCGGCCATTCAAAAAAATCTTTTTTGTCCAAAAGTTTGAAAATTTCAAGTGAAAGTTTAGCACTTGCGACATCGGCTTTGAGCTGTTATATCTGGTCAAAATCGGTAAGTATTATTAGAGTGCACGATATCGAACAACATAAAATTGTAAAAAATCTTATCAATAAATTATCTTAAAATGAACTTTTTTTTGATGCACTCGTTATACTAAGTACGAAAGGGAAACGAAACAAAATGGGAAAATGTGATAAATACGAAGCTTATTTTTTATTTGCGAATGATGCAGATTTCAAAAAACATTTGTCAGAATGTGAAGACTGTCAATCCGAGAATGAAAAATACAAAAAGATTTCAGCACTGGTAAAAGAGGCTAAGCCTGCTTATGAACGCAATCAACGCCAAAAACTAATGACTAAAGTAGCTTGTATCTCTGCTATGATGATGTTTACGCTTTCTTTTGGATTATTGGACCAAATTAATTACGATAAATATGAAACAGCCGCTTATTCAGAAGACACTATACTCGACGAAATGGGAATGCCCATTGATAACTACGGATTGTTGATGGTGGATTAGTTTGTGAAAAAAATTATTGAACAATATAAATACGGTATAAAAACTATAATAAAAAATATTACAGGCTCTTACAATGAAGACTTAGAACAAGAAGTCTACGTAAAAACTTGGAAAAATAAAGATAAATACATTGAACAAAATAAATTTAAGCAGTGGATAAATAAAATCACATCAAATACCTGCAAAGACTACTTGAAATCAGCCTATTTTAAAAATACACAAAAAACCGATAGCCAAGAAGATTTGTTAACCATCGTAAAAGATGAAAAACCAACGCCTGAGACTATTTTATCAAGAAAAGAAAGACAAGAAACAATATTGCATGCAATAAATAAACTTCCAAAAAAAATGAAAGAAATAATAATTTTGTACGATATGTATGATATGAATTACAACGAAATATCAGAAAAACTAAAATGCCCTGTGGGTACAGTGAAATCAAGACTCTTTAATGCGCGCAAAGAACTAAGTGTATATTTAGAAAATTTGTTATAGGAGTTCAAAATGAAAAAGATATTTTTAACAATGTTTTTATTACTGACAATGCTAACGTTTTTTACATCAGCAAAAACTGAAGCGTCACCTCACGATATGAATAGGCCGCACTACAAATACACCGGAGATTACCGAGTGCAGCCAGCACATAACGCACATTCACATGGAAAAATAGTACAAGCAGGTTTTCGTTATAACAGACCTCCATCGCCACCAATAAGAAGGCACTCACCCAGATTAGTCACAGGAGTAAATATCGGTTTAGGCGTAGGTTATGACCCATTCGTATACGTAAGCTCTCCTCGTTATTACGATAACTATTACCACTGTAATTGCCCTTGTCACTATTACCACTAAATTAAAAATTATAACAATAAATTGTATTACCAAAAGAAAAGGAACAAAAAATGAAGAAAAAATTTATTTTACCAATCGTATGCGCTATTTTATTAACAACCGGTATTGGTACTGTTAATGCTACGGAACCTGATGATTTTCCACCACCGCCGCCTCATGGATGTCCGTGTATAAAAAATGATAGAAATTGCAAAATGAATAAAGCAGATTTTGAAAAAATGAAAAAAATTCAGGAAAAACGCAAAACAGAATTTGAAAATCGCCTAAAATTAACTAAAGAACAAAAAGAGTTCGGTCGTGTTAATCGTCAAAAAGGTCATGAAGAAATGAAACCGATTATGGAACAAATTAAAGCAAAACATGAATTACTACGTGATATCGACCAATCAACAGCCAGCGCTGAAATCAAAGCTCAGCAAAAAGCAGCGGTTAAAGCTGAATTAAAAACTCTTAAAGCTCAAGCTAATGAAATTAGAGAAAAAAATATGAAAGCTTTTGAAGCAACTTTGACTGAAAAACAAAAAAAAGAACTCAATAAAATAAAAGAAGAACATAAAAAGGAATTTAAAAAGCGCCATGGGCAAAAACCACCATGTAATTGCCCACCGAGAGATTTTAAAGACTAAATATTAAATACATTCAAAGAGAGATTTCTATTTGAAATCTCTCTTTTTTGCAATTAAATAGCTTGTCAATCAATTTTTTTTGTTGTATAAAGTAAAAGATATGGCGGGTGTCGTCAAGTGGTTAAGACCTCTGATTGTGGTTCAGATATGCATGGGTTCGAATCCCATCATCCGCCCCATTTAAACAAAAAGCATCTTCGGATGCTTTTTTTGTTATTATATCAGGGGTTTCAAGGGTTCTGTTATAATTGGACACATAAAACCATAATGTCTGACAAATAAAACCATAAATTTTATTTATAAAGAAACAGACAAAAGAAGAAGGAGACACATGCAAAACAAGAACTTCTGAG
>CAZTVM010000086.1:0-8102 GCA_964617065.1 uncultured Muribaculaceae bacterium | reverse complement strand
CTGGCTATAATACCTTCTTTTACTTGTTTAGCGTTAGGTAAGCCTAAATGTTCACTAGGTGTAACATAACACAAAAAATCAGCTCCATGATAAGCAGCTAAAGTACCTCCGATAGCGCTTGTAATGTGGTCATACCCTGGAGCAATATCTGTAACTAATGGTCCAAGTACGTAAAGAGGTGCATAGTCAGTTAGCTTTTTTGCACTTTCTATAACTGATGGAATTAAGTTTAAAGGTACATGTCCCGGACCTTCCACCATTGACTGAACACCCGCTTTTCTGGCACGTTGTACTAATTCGCCCAAAATAATCGTTTCAGCCACTTGTGCTCTATCCCCTGCATCAGCACCACATCCCGGACGAAGTCCGTCACCCAAAGACAATGTGCAATCATAGGTTTTTGCTATATCCAGTAGCTCGTCGTAGTATTCATATAATGGGTTTTCGTTACCTGTAGCTTTTATCCAGCATGCCATCATAGAACCGCCTCTAGAAACAATGTCTGTAACTCGTCCTTGTTTTTCTAATGTTTCTACGACGAATTTTGTGACTCCGCAATGCACCGTTATAAAATCAATACCGTCTTTACAATGTTTTTCTATATCAGAGAATAATTTGTCTTTACTCAGTTTTGAGATATCTTTGTGCAAGTCTAAAGCTTCTTTGCCTGCCTGATAAATAGGTACTGTTCCAATAGGTAATGATGTTGCAGCGAGAATAGTTTTTCTTGTCTCATCTAAATTTTTGCCTGTCGATAAATCCATCAGGACATCAGCCCCTGTGTTTTCAATAATTTTAACCTTTTCCAATTCTTCTTCTACGCTACTTCGCTCTAAAGAAGTTCCAATATTTGCATTGATTTTTATGGTTAAACCTTCGCCGACTCCTGTTGGTGTTACGTTTTTTCGCTGATTGTTCTTTAGTATAACAACATGTCCTTGCGCAATTTTTTCTCGCAAGACATTTACATCAATACCCTCTTTTTTAGCAACAAACTCCATTTCATTAGTTATATTGCCTTTTTGCGCTTCTAATAATTGTGTGGTCATTTTATACTCCATAATCTCTAAAATCTTATATCTACTTATCATAAACCAATGATTTTTTTTATTCAAGAAATTGGAACAAAGATAAAATGTAACATTTTGGTTGGAAATTGTAAATTTTTATCAAAAAAAAGCAATTTTTATAAAAAAAAATAGTTATTAACTATATAAAGTCGTAATAGAGGGAGAAAACTTAGTATGGGAGATAATTCATGCGGAGGAGTTTGTCGTCAAGTCGGTGGACGATGGGTTTGCTCTAGTAATGGGCAAAATGCAAGTGGAACAGGAAGTTGCGGTACTAGTGGAAATTGCGGCACAGGCGGAAGTTGTTTTGCTAGCACAGGAACTTGTTCTTTAAACGGAACTTGCTCTGATACAACAAATTTGTCGAAAACAGCATCAAACGTCACACAATCAGGCACTGCGGAAGCGCAAAATGGCGCTACTCAAAAGGCAGAAACAACATCTAATCCATTTGCAAATCAGTCGTCACTTAAAGTAGGACAGGAATTTGATTGGCACCAATCTGATTGCAGCGGAGATAGTTGCAAACCACAAAAAGCGCAAGTCGCAAAAGGTGATGGCGTTTCTGATGACAACATAAAAACTGACGGAAAATGTATTACTGGGCTAACTTTTGCTAAGGATGGTAAAAACGGCGACATTTTGAAAGTTGGTGATAAATATTATAAAGCGCCGAAACAAGAAGATGTAGATAAGCTCAAACCCGGTGACAAGGGCATTGTATGGGAAGAAATAAGTAAAGAAGAAGCTGAAGGTTCAAAACCTCCGAGAGAAACGGCTGAATCAGGTGAAAAACCTCCCGTAGCTCAGGCTGGGACTACGCCCCCTGCTGTAGCGGGCGAAGGCACCGAACCACCTGTCGCAACCGGTGGGGAGCAAGGTGGAAGTAAGCCACCTGTCGTTTCAGGTCCTGGCGCAGCGCCTGACGAATTGTCTGGAACAGCCACAAGCAGTGCTTCTGCAAGTTCCTCAGCAACAGCTACTTCTTCTACTCAAGACACAACAAGTGATGAAATTGCAGATGAAGCAAATCCCGACGTGGAAAATGAAGAAGTCAATACAGAAGCAAAAGTGGCTGCACAAAAAGCAGCATTTAAGGCAAAAGTTGAAGAATTAAAAAATGGCAATGAAACCCTCGATGAAGCAGGTAATCTTGCACTTTTATCGTGGGCAATGGAACAGGGGATTGATGACACTCAAATAGTTGACTGGCTTATGGAATAAATTTCAATAAAATAAACAAAAATAACGCAACATCTTTTAGGTATTGCGTTATTTTTTTGCGCTGTTTTTTATAAAATTAATGTAACAAACTTGTTAAAATTATGTTATATTTAAAATTCATAGTTTTTGTATATTGAAGAAAGGTACAAAATGCTTACGAGACATACACTGCTTACTGGAACAATATTAACAGCAATCGGTGGTTATAACACATACAAAGAATACAAGAATGCTTCGCCATCGCAGAAAAACAGGACATTGACAAGAAATATGACGGTCATGGCTGCGTGTGTAACAAGCGTTTTTGGAACTAACGCATTTCTCGCAAGAAAATTTAACAGTAAAAAAATTCAATTTTTTACGAAAAATCTTTCAAAAAAAATTATTGATAATAAATACTTTAAAGCAGTAACAAAAAAAATTATTCCAAAGACAAAGTTTGAACCGATAAAGCTTGAAGCTGTGGCAGATGTATTAGATGATTGTACGAGAGATATATTGAATACGACGGCAGGTTTAGTTACTGCGATAGCAGCCGGTTACGTTATCGATAAGTTACTAGTTAAGAAGTCGAAATCCAATGAAAATAAAAAATATAATAAAAAAGAAATTGCTGAAACACAAAATGTTACGAAAGTAGCCAGTAATTCAACAAAAATTTTTGAAGTTGCAGGTTTTATGAAAGACCCACTAGAAAAGCCATTTATAGTTGTTGATAGTTTTAATTTATCAAAAGAAAAAGAGCCTCAAAAATTGCTGGAAAAAACGACATTAGGTATTGTCGCAGGTGCGCTAATTCCAACATTATTTATGTCTGTCACAGGTACTATGTTAAAAAAGACTAAAATGTTTGTGAAAATTCCTGCTGTAGCTTTAGGTTTTTTTGTTGGCTCATACGTAGGCGAAAAAGCAGGCAATGCATTAATTCATGAAGTAAGAGATGAATTTTTCGACGAGGAAGACGAGTCACAGGATATAAATGATGATGATTAGTATCAAAAATTTTAAATAAAAATATGTTTGTGATATGATTGATATAAAGCTAAACAAATAGCCAATGAGGAAATTGAATTGATACAAGCACCCAAAGGAACAAAAGACATATTACCTAAGGATATAACCCTTTGGCATTTTATGGAAAATACAGCAGCGGAAGTTTTTAAAAGTGCAAATTTTAGCGAAATCAGAACGCCGATATTTGAGTCTACACAGCTTTTTGCCAGAGGCGTCGGTGAGTCTACTGATATAGTGAACAAAGAGATGTATACATTTGATAAAAATGAGCGTTCACTGACATTGCGTCCTGAAAATACAGCAGGTGTTGTACGAGCATATATAGAAAATGGATTTTCACGAGTTGCACCACCAGTTAAACTATGGTATAAAGGTGCAATGTTTCGATATGAACGACCACAAGCCGGTCGTCAAAGACAATTTCATCAAATTGGCATCGAAATGTTCGGAGAAAGTTCAGCTTTAGCAGATGTTGAGTGCATAAATCTAGCTGTAACTTATTTAAGAAGGTTGGGCTTGAATGATTTAAACGTTGAAATTAATTCTCTCGGTTGCAAAGATTGTCGTGCTAAATTCAAAGAAAATTTGAGAAATGAATTTAAAAAATATCTTGATAATCTTTGTGATGATTGCAAAATCCGTTATGAGAAAAATCCATTGAGAATTTTGGATTGCAAAAACGATGGTTGTAAAAAAATATTTGAAAACAGCGAAATCTCAACTTTAATTAGTTCAGATTTTATTTGCGAAGATTGTGGTGCTCATTTTAAAGAAGTTCAAAAATATTTAGATGAGCTGAATATATCATATAGCGTAAACAAACAGTTGGTAAGAGGTTTGGATTATTATAACAGAACAGTTTTTGAAATAAAATCGAATAATCTCGGCTCGCAAAACGCAGTGTGTGGCGGTGGACGATATGATGGGTTGATACAAATGCTCGGCGGTGAATCTACACCGGCAATTGGTTGGGCTATGGGTATGGAACGATTAGCTTCTTTGTTGCAGGTTGTTGAACAACAAAAATTAGATTATTTTATAATCTCAAATAATCAGGTGCAAACATTGAAAGTCGCTGATATTTTGAGAAGTAAAAACTATAAGGTCGATTTTGATTTTAGAAATCGAAAATTTATCAAACAACTGGAAAAAGCTGCAAAAATTGCGCATAATGCAATAATTTTGGGTGAAGATGAGTTAAAATCTAATAAAATAACAGTTAAAGATTTAGATAAGTCTTTACAAAAAACGGTTACAGTTGAAGAATTTTTCAGTCAATTGTAAATTAACGGTAAAAATGTAATCAACTATTCACAAAAACAGTGAATAAGTGTACAATCAGAGTAGGGAAGATGGAGAGTAGCGTGTAATGTTAAACAATAATCTGTATTCAGACATACCTCCTACAAAATTAAGAAACAGGGATGAGGTATTTATAGAAGCAAGTAATAAAGCTTTTTGGGTGTGGCTTGCTGATAGATTTTTTTATCGCATGATAGAAAAGCGTTTTTTCTCGTTAAGAATAAAAGACGAACAAAATTTTGAAAAGCGAGACAAGCGATATTCAAGTATTTTGTACGCACCGCATACTTGTTGGTGGGATGGAACTGTAGGGTATAATCTTTGTAGGCGAGTTTTTCATACTGTTCCGAGAATGATGATAGAGGAATTAAATCGTTTTCCTATTTTAGCAAGAGCCGGTGCATTTCCTATTAACAAAAAATCGCCGCAAGCAGCAATGCGTTCGTTACAATATGCAGTAAAAGAGCTGAAAGATCCAAATCGTAGTTTGTGGATTTTTCCACAAGGAATTATCCGTCCTCCGAACTACAGACCTATACAATTTCAATCTGGTATTGCTTATATTGCAAAAAATTGTGCAAAAGCTTACGGAGCAGTCAATTTAATACCAATAGCTGTTAATTATACTTTTTTACGTGAAGATAAACCTGAAGTTATTGTTGATGTCGGACGTCCTATATTGATGGATAATCCGAAAGTCGATAGAAAAATACTTACTGAGCAAATGGAAAACTCGTTTGCAGAGTTTTGCAATAGGCAAATGGCTCAAGTATTCGCTGGTGAACTCGACGACCATAGAATGTTGTTCCAAACGAAGCTTCCGTGGTACAAAAAGTGGGAAAGAAAACTTAAAAAAATAGATATTAATGCACCGAGTGCATAATCGACCAAAATTATGAAAAACATTTTATTAAAAACTTTTAACAATGAAATATTGTCAAATGATGACATAGAGAAAGTAATTCGTTGGACAGTGCAAAAGATTGTGCCTCCATCAGTGGTAGGTGCAATGATATATGGCTTTACGAAAAAAGGCTTGAATGTCGATGAAATGACTGCCTTAACTTTGGCAATGAGAAATTATGCAATAAAAATAGAGATAAATGAAAATATTGTAGATAGTTGTGGAACAGGTGCAGACAATTCTCAAACATTCAATATTTCAACAGCAGCGGCAATAGTTGCTGCAGCTGCAGGAGCGAAAGTAATTAAACAAACTAACTCTAGTATAACGAGTCGTTCAGGGAGTTCTGATTTTTTATCGGCATTAAAAATACCGTTTTGCAAAACATCTGATGAGGTAATGCAGCAATTTGCAGCAAATAATATTGCTTTTGTTCATTCTCCCAGTTTTAATAAAGGCGCTTGCGCACTCAATCCTATTCGTCAAGAGTTAGGTATTCGTTCGATATTTAATTTTGTAGGTCCAATGATTAATCCTTCATTTCCTAATGCCCAGTTAATAGGAGTTTGCGACCACAAAATAATTGATACAATGATAAAAGTTTTGCAAAATATCGGAGTTAAAAGAGCTATGGTGGTGCATGGCATTTCGCCGTCAATTGACGAAATAAGTGTTTGTTCTGAAACACATGTTTTCGAGTTGAAAGATGAGCAAATTTTTGAATATTATTTGAAACCTCAAGATTTTGGAATAAAACAATCTGATTTGAATTCAATACTAGGTGCAACTCCGCTTTATAATGCAAATTTGGTAATAGATATTTTTAACAATAAGTTAAAAGGGGCAAAAGTCGATGTCATCGCATTAAATGCCGGTGCAATGCTTTATTTGAACGGCGTTTGTAAGTCTATCTCTGACGGCATTGTTGTTGCCTATTCTACTATTAATAATGGGCTTGCTTATGAAAAGCTGAAATCAATTCAAACTTACGCCTTTAATACTAAACATTAATAAAAGTTAACATTTTTATAACTTTTATTACTTTTTTGACAAATTATTTCATGTTTATACTTAAAATAAATATATAACGACAAAAGGAACATCAATGAAAATTTATAATATTTCTAGCCATACAGATATTGTTAGCACGAATAAGTGTACAAACAACAATAAAAAAGCTATTGTGCAGAATCAGCCCAATAAAGTAGATAGTTACCTCGATAAAACTGGACTGTATTTTGCAGGAGTTCAAAATATACATTTTGGTTCACCGAATTTTTTGAAAAATAATTTCTATGTAGACTACGATAAAGACAGAAATGAAGTTTTGGTTAATATCAAAGCCGAAAACAACCAAGCAGAAGCCGTTATAGAAGATTATAAACTTGTATCAGGCTCAACCAGAATGAGTAAAAAGCCGTTAACCGTTTTAAAAAATAACGATGGTTCAATTATTCCACAGCGACAACTAAATACCAACGGCGAATTTGTATTTCGATTTCCAGCGTTGGACAAAGGAATTAATGAATATGCAAAAGAATTAAAAATATTAAAAATTTCTTTTTTAGACAAAAATGGAGATGTTACAAAATCATTAAAAAATGAGGAAATTCCTGTTGGATTAGCTACTATCGATATAAAAAGAGGTTTTTTGTCAGAAGCTCAAAAGAAAATCTCGGTTGATGGGCAAGTACTTAGTGGTTCAGCGTCTACACTAGGTAACGACGCAAAATACTTAAATCCGAATTTTTCAAATGTTGCCCCGGGTGTGGCGCAAGGACGTTTAGTTGTTGTTTCAAATCCATCAGACTACGAAAAAGATGTCAAAAGTTATCATGGAGACGAACCTAGAGTTATTTACCTAAAAGATTACAACTCTTTCAATGAACACTTTATGTCAGAAGGCGAGGATTTTTATCTTCCGAGGAATATAAAAGGAATTATCATTAAACAAGACGTAATTTCAGCAAATAGTGAAAATGTCTTGGGGCACTTGACTTCAAGGTTGAGAAATCGACAGGTGGTCGGCTTTACAAATGCGGGTTTAGCTGAAAATATAGAGTCCTTTATAGCCTCGAAAAAACCATCATTTGTTGAATTTGAGTCAAATCAAACGAATTTTAAGTTTAATTCAATACCATCAATTAATTTATATAAATATAACAGTATCGGCTCTAAAGATATTGGTTTAAAATTAATTCCTAAACCATTGGCGCATAATCAAGCTGATTTTACACCAGAAACAGTAGGTTTAAAAGCCTATAATCTGGGTAAATTAACCAGATTATCTCAAGCTATGGGGGGAGAGTTTACAGTACCACAATTTTTTGTTGTTCCAGCAGGTGTAATTGACAAAATAAAAAGAGATGAAGAAAACAAAGAATTTTACAAAGTAGGTAAATACTATGTAGACTCGCAGACGAATGCACTTATTGACCGTAAAAACATAAAAGATTCTGATTTAAAAATTAAAGTTCGCAGGGGTGAAATAAAAGAAAAGTTAAGTTACCACGCATTAGTCTCAGAGGTTCAGGCTGATGTAAAAGTAGGAAAAGAGCCACATGAATACCTGACGAAGTTGCGAGAGC
>CAZTVM010000085.1:0-8143 GCA_964617065.1 uncultured Muribaculaceae bacterium | reverse complement strand
GTATGCTTCACTATTCGTTTTATGTTCTTTTATTGTGACTATATTTTTAGGCGGCTATCTTTCACCGTTTGGCTTTTATGTCGTTGAAAAACTCTCTGATATGCTCGCTATTGACATGGTTACGACAAATATACTTATCTATCTCGAACAATGTTTTTGGTTGTTGTCAAAAGTCGTTTTTCTCATCATTTTCATTATGTGGGTTAGAGCAACTTTACCAAGACTAAAAATCGATACACTGATGAATTTTGCGTGGAAAGTGCTTTTGCCACTCGCTATTTTAAACTTTTTCGTCGTTTCCGTACTGAAGTTTGGGAGTGTCTGATGAAAAAAATATATACAACTTTAACTCAAACTATTAAAGGTATCAGCGCCATCGCTGTTGGGCTATTGACTGTTATGAAAATAGGCTTTAGAAAACCTGTAACTCTGGAATATCCCGAAAAAAAACGACTGCTCAATGATAGATTTCGTGGGAAACTTCAATTAAAAAGAGATGAAAATGGTGTACTTGCTTGCACAGGCTGTGAACTCTGCGTGAAGGCTTGTCCTTGCAAAGGAACTTTGCAAATCGAAAAGGAAAAAGACGAAAATGGCAAAACTCGTGTCAAGAGTTTTAATATCGACATTGGACAGTGTATTTTTTGTGGCAATTGCGTAAATGTTTGCCCAAAGAAAAATATTTTTATGACACAAGAATTTGAATTGGCTACTGAAAATAAAAATGATTTAATTATGAAAAGCGGTAGGCGTAAGGAGTGTGGCGAATGAGCGCTTTTAATACTACAGTGTTTTATATTTTTGGAATATTAATGCTTTTGTGCACAATTATTGCTATTTTTGCACCTAGAATTGTATATTCAGTACTATCAGCTGTATGTGTGTTCTTGTGCGTAGCTGTTATGTATTTTCTTTTAAATTCTCCATTCAACGCTGTCGCTCAAATAGCTATATATGCTATCGCTGTTGCGCTGCTGTTGGTATTCGCTATAATGCTGATTTCGTATAAAAATGATACAAAAATTTATTTAGCATTAAAACCACGTACTATTCTCGCAGCTTTGAGTCTTGGCGTGATAGTATCGTCATCTTACTTGTTATTGTGCGACGATTTTAATGAATTTATTGTTAATTTCGACTACACAAGTGTTTCAGGTTTGTCGAATATTATTGATACAACAAAAGAAATAGGTATGGGAATTTTTCAAAATTACATAATTGCTTTTGAGTTACTCTCAATCTTTTTGCTAATCGCCTTGATTGGTGTCGGCGTAGTACTTGTTAATTCAAGAAAAGAGGATAAATAATGTCAGATGTAATGTTTAGTTTGTTGAATATCGGTATGACGCACTATTTAGTGCTCGGTTTTTTGTTGTTCACAATAGCGATTTTTGGTGTTGTTGTTTGTAAAAATACATTGAAAATACTGATTTTAATAGAAATAATGCTAAACGCTGTTTGTCTTAATTTTGTTGCTTTTGCTCATTATATTGATTCAGAAGTTAAAGGCATGATTTTTGCAATTTTTATAATAGCAACTTCCGCCGCTCAACTGGCGCTGGGCGTAGCGTTTGTCTTTGCTGTTAATAAATACAAAAAAACAGTTGACGTAGAAGCGTACAACGAGCTGAGGGGCTGACATGACTGAATTTTTCTTATCTAACATATCTTTTATAATCATTTTGCCGCTGATAATTTTTGCGCTAATTGTCTTTAATTCAGTGATGAACATTGCTCAATCGCAAAAATTGTCACTATCATTGACGCTAATAGCTAGTGGCATTGGTATTTTGTTTTCAGCTTTTGCGCTTGTAAATTGTATCCATAATCCATACTACGTACTTGAAAGTAGTATAAACTGGATGTCTTTTGAAAGTATTGGCGTGAATTTTAAGTTCGGTACACTGATTGATAATCTCTCTGCGCTGATGATTTTTGTAGTTACAACGGTCAGCTTTATCGTTCAGCTGTTTGCTCATTCGTACATGAAAGATGATAGTGGGTACAATAGATTTTATGCTTATTTGAATTTGTTCAGCTTTTCAATGCTCGGTTTGGTGCTCAGCTCGAATTTAATTCAGACTTATATTTTTTGGGAACTGGTCGGCGTTTCTAGCTATCTGCTGATAGGCTTTTGGTTCTCAAAGCGCTCAGCTTCCAAAGCGGCTAAAAAAGCTTTTATCGTCAATCGGATTGGTGATGTTGGACTTTTGTTCGGCATAATAGCACTGATTTATTTCGTTTTTAACTTTGATATTTCTCAAGATTTACCGATATTGTCTTTCGTGAATATTTCTTTTTGGGCGAATAGTATATACGGACTGACTAATAACGCCATATTCTATACAGTTTGTACATTATTGTTTATGGGGTCAATTGCTAAATCAGCTCAATTCCCTCTACATGTATGGCTCGAAGACGCAATGGAAGGCCCTACGCCTGTCAGTGCGCTAATTCACGCAGCTACAATGGTCGCTGCAGGAGTCTATTTGGTGGGTAGACTCTATCCTCTGTATTCGCTTTCTACCCCTATGCTGCATACGATTTTGACAGTTGGTTTAATTACAACTTTTCTTGCGGCACTGGTCGCTATTTCACAAAATGATATAAAAAAAGTTTTAGCATATTCGACTTGTTCTCAACTCGGACTTATGTACGTAGCACTCGGGGTTGGCGCTTTCGCAGGCGGTATTTTTCATCTTGTGACCCATGCCTATTTTAAAGCTCTTTTATTCCTTAGTGCAGGTTTGATAATTCATTGCCTCTCGAACAAGCAAGATATGCGTTTTATGGGTGGTTTGAAAAAATATTTCCCGACTTGCAGAATTACTTATTTGATTGCGTGTATTGCTATTTCAGGAATATTCTTCAGTGGATTTTTCTCTAAAGAAATGATTTACTCGTTTATTTATGAAAATTCAGGTACAGCCTTGTTTTTTGCAATGCTTTGTCTTTCAAGTTTGACAGCTTTTTACATGTTTAGAACCTATTTTATGATTTTTGAAGGTAAATATCGTGGCGATTGCGAACCTCACAAAGCCGATATTTTCTTAAATTTGCCATTAATTTTGTTGGCAGCTTTTACAGTCATTGTAGGGCTTTTCTTTGTACCTGAAATAAATAAGTTGTTGATTGACGATTTTGATAATATAACGAATACTTTGCAAAATGTTCAATCATCACATTTCGTCCTGATAATGTCAATTATTGCTTCTTTGGTCGGTTTTTTAGTCGCTTTGGTTATGCACAAAATCGGTCGCTTTACGGCTAGTACACCTAAAAACGATGTCCTCTATAATGTTTCTTACAACAAATTTTACATAAATGAAATATATAGAATTCTGATTGATAAAATTATTTTTGGTATTTGTAAATTTTTCGATATTATAGACAAATATGTGATTAACGGAATTGTAAATTTCTGTGTAGCAGTGACTAGATTTACCAGTGTAGTCATATCTGAATTGCAAAATGGAAATATACAAACTTACATTTCTTATTCACTTTTCGTTAAGGGGGCATTTCTATTTATTTTAGTGTGGGTTTATTATTGGATAATGAAGGTGTAAACTATGGAATTTTTATCAATTGTAGCTTTAATATTTTCTCCGCTTTTTGCTTTTGCGTTAATTTTATCACCTTTATTCCCTAGTGATGATATGAAGATAAGACGTTTCGCCAAAGGTTTTGCGAGTGGTCATTTTTTGTATACGCTTTTATTTTTAATGTTTTACAATCCGCTTTCTACAAGTTTTTCATATTCAAAAGAAATCACTGTATTCGGCTCTCATTGGCTTGAGCCACTCGGGATTTCAGCTACTTTCGCTGTCGACGGACTTTCTCTCATATTTGTTACTTTGACATCTTTTATTGTAATGCTTGCCTTGGTCGCTAGTAAACATACTATCACGACAAAACATAAATTATACTATTCAATGATATTTCTTTTGCAAACGGCTATTTTAGGTGTATTTTGTGCAAGAGATATGTTTCTATTCTTTATGTTTTGGGAATTAGAGTTAATTCCTATGTACTTTCTTATTTCGCAATGGGGAACTGATAACGCTAAAAAATCTGCAATGAAATTCGTTCTATACACCTTTTTCGGCAGTATCTTCCTCTTATTCGGTATGTTGTGTTTGTATTTTTGCAATTTAGATACGACTTTGCAACTAACAGCTAGCCTCAATGAAATTAATGTCAGTAACTCTTTTTATCCAAATTGGTTTCAAGTTATGGTGTTTACTTGCTTTTTGATTGGCTTCGGGGTGAAAATTCCCATAGCACCTTTGCATAGTTGGTTGCCTGATGCGCATGTAGATGCGCCTGCTCCTGTCAGTATGATTTTAGCCGGAGTGCTCCTGAAAATGGGCGCTTACGGCCTAATTAGATTTAACATGGAGTTGTTGCCTGAAATTTTTGTAAAATTTGCTCCTGTTTTGCTTGTTTTGGGTGTAATTAACATCATTTATGCAAGCTGTATTGCTCTTGCTCAAAAAGATATAAAACGAGTCGTAGCTTATTCGAGTATTGCGCACATGGGAATTGTGCTAATCGGACTTGGCACTCTTAATTTGATTGGCTTAGATGGCGCTATCTTTCAAATGCTGGCACACGGTATTATAAGTGCAGGATTGTTTATGCTCGTTGGTATAATTTATTCACGCACAAAAACTCGCATACTCGAATACTTGGGCGGTTTAGGACAAGTAATGCCAAATTGCATGTATTTTGCTACTCTTATTTGTCTTGCGTCTTTAGGCTTACCTTTGTTGATGGGATTCCCCGGAGAATTACTCGCTATTTTAGGTGTTTACCTCTCTGATTTTAATGTGAATTTAAACATTATCGTTACTTCTTTGGCTTTAATTGGTATGATTTTATCGGCAACATACATACTTTACATTTTTCATAAAACTTTTTGTTCCAATATTAACGATCAACACAAAAATATTAAAGATATCGTAGGTTACGAATATTTCGTTCTACTTTCATTGTCAACTGCAATAGTCTTTTTCGGAGTTTTTCCAATGCAGTTGATTAACATATTTGAAACTTCGACCAGTATAATTTTAAGTTTGTTGCAGGTGTGATATGAATTTTTTACAAGATATACAAAATGCTTTTTTACCGGAATTAGTTTTGACTCTGTGCATACTGATAAACATTCTGCTTTCTATGTTTATAGGTAAAAAACAATATAAAATCGCAAGAATGTTCGCAATTATAAGCGTTATATTGACTGCTGTTTCAATGCTTTTTATTCAGGTTACTCAAGTATTCGCATTTGCAAATAGCTTTGTCTCGAATAATTTTTGCATGTTTTTTAAATTGTTAGTGCTTGCGTCTTCTTTATTTGTAATACTTTTATCAGAAAAAACCGTAAAAAAACGTATAGATAAAGCCTTTGAATATTTTACTTTTATTTTAACGTCTGTACTTGCTTCAATGTGTCTTATTTCTTCAAATGATTTTCTAACGATGTTCGTATCTATTGAGCTACTTGGTATTTGCTGCTATATGTTAACAGCATTCACAAAAACGTATAAATCAAATGAAGCTGCTCTTAAATATCTCATTATGGGGTGTGTCGCTACTGCTGTTATGCTTTTTGGTATTTCTTACATGTACGGATTTACTGGTCTGTTGAATTTCGATGCAATAAATACTTTTTATACCGGTAATTTTCCCACAATTGTCTTTTCTTTTGCACTATTGTTAATTGTTTTCGGACTTTTGTTTAAAGTTGCTGCTATTCCTTTTCATAATTGGATTCCTGATATATATGAAGGCTCTGAGTATCCTGTAGCTGCTTTTTTATCTGTTGTTCCTAAACTAGCTGGGTTTGTTATTTTACTGAAAATTATGATTGCTTTTGGTATATTCTCTCCCATTGTGCAAATTATATTGGTTGTACTTGCGACTATTTCCATTATTTACGGTAACATCGGGGCTTTAAGACAAAAAAATACGATGAGATTTTTCGGTTACAGCTCAATCGCTCATTCAGGTTATGTTTTACTTGGATTTTGCGCCTTGTACAGCTATAATGTTTCTGTAGTTATGTTTTATTTGTTTTGCTACGCAATTATGAATATCGGCGCTTTCGCTACACTCATTTACTTAAATAAAACAAGAGCGAAAAACAATATACTCGATCTCCGAGGTACTGCGTATACTAACCCGTTTTGTGTCTTAGCTTTTGCTATCTGCTTGTTTTCGCTCGCTGGTTTGCCTGTAACATCAGGTTTTTGGGCTAAAATATATTTATTTTCTTCTGTTGTGCGCTCAGGCTACATGTTTTTACCATTCTTGCTACTCGCTTTACTGGCTTCTGTCGTCGGAGTGTTTATCTACTTAAATATTCTCAAAATAATGTTTGAACGCACTGATGAAATTGCTTTTTTCGAAAGCAAAATGTCTTCAGTTAAATTCGTTTTATATTTTTGCTCTGTTTTGACCTTTTTGCTCGGCATTTTTGCTAATCATATAATTTCATTGTGCATAAAAATAGCATTTTACTTGTAATTATTACTTTTTGAACAAACTTTTCGTGCAGCTGCAAACTCCGTTCCACATTGATTTAAACATTTTTGTTGGGATTAAGTTGTATTTTTTGGCTGCGAGAATTCCAGTTAGTCCTATTCCTCCTAATATGCCTATCAATGCCCAATTTCGCCAATCAGTTTTCTTTTTTGTTATTTGTGTTGTGCCACTTCTGTAAAACCCATCGTAGCCAACTTGTTTGACATTGCTAAAATTAGCATTGTCAAATTCACGTATTGTCCCCTGAAGGTCGCTGGGTGAGATAATACCTGCATTTATCATTTGTGCATAACTCGGACTGATATAAGACATAACTAACCCTAAATTGCTACTATATAAATAAAAACAATTATTATTCGGAAATTGCCTAATTTTTCGTTAAATTATTATAAATTGACATTTCACAAGCATTGCAATCAAATGTTAGAGGATATTTTTTACCTTTTTCGTCGGCTAAAAACAACTTTCTTTTGTCTTTACATAAATTAAAGGCAAATTTCAAACAGTGCTTAGTTATCATCAATTTTTTTTGTGCGCATTCCTTTGAACTTTCTATTGATTTTTCGCAAACAACAGCTTCACATTTTTCGTAAAATTGTTGTGAGGCTTCGTTATGCACATTTGAATTATAATGTAACTTATTTTCAGGATATTTATTGTATTCGATTTTTGCCGGTGCTGTTTTTTTATAATTTTTAAGCCTTTCTTCCATTAATTTTTCAAAAATTGACCTTCTTAACTCATTTATGGCTGAAATAGTAACAAACGGTAAATTTTCTGACACGATTTTTACATTATCAATGTAAAAATCGCTATCTCCTGCTTTTTTTAATTGTTTTTCAAAATTTTCTTTTATTTTAATCTGATTTTGTGCAATTTCAGCTACCTTCAGAGCTATCGAAATTTCATTTTTATCTTCATCAATTGCCGTAAGAGTAGTGCTGTCCAACGTAAAATTAACTTTTATTCGTCGCTTTGTTTTCGAATTTTGCAAAATTTTTTCAAATTTTGCATCAAAATTACGATATAATTTCATATTTTTTTCAATATTATCCATTCTATTCGGATAAACTTTTTTGCCGACAATTTTGTTGACAAGAAATCCTTTCAAATCGTCATTTTTAAAGTAGCAAAGACCATCTTGAGCGGATAAAATTTTTCCGTCATACTCGAAATAATCTTTATAAACTTGCAACACACGACCGACTTCCCCTCCTAACGATTTTGGCGATGCAAAATTAAAAATTTCGTTCCTTTTTTCTAAAAAATAATCTGTAAAACTTCGATTAAACGATTTTTTTAAATTAGGCTCAAAATCGAATTCAACAAAGCCTGATGAAGTTTTTTGTGCAAATTTATCAATTAATTTTCGATAATAAGCTACAACATTTTTTACATAATTTTCATCTTTCAAACGACCTTCGATTTTGAATGAAGTAACACCAATTTCAATTAATCTTTCTATATGATTTGACGCATTAAAATCCTTCAAAGACAACAGATATTTGTCTTTAGCTATGTATAAACCGTTTTCATCAATTAGTGAATATTTTTTCCTGCAAGGCTGTGCGCATTCTCCTCGGTTTGCTGACCGACC
>CAZTVM010000084.1:7383-8194 GCA_964617065.1 uncultured Muribaculaceae bacterium | reverse complement strand
GTGCAAAGGCTTGGGCTGACGAACACAAAATAGGTGTAGCAAAAGGTCTTGATGCTGAAGTAGTAAAGGGCTTAAATGATCATTTTATGGGTGAATGTACCGAAGTAGGTATGTATTTGGCTATGTCTCGTCAAGCAGACAGAGAAGGTTATCCAGAAGTTGCAGAAGCTTACAAAAGAATAGCTTTTGAAGAAGCTGAGCATGCAGCTAAATTCGCAGAGTTATTAGGCGAAGTTGTTACTTCTTCTACAAAGAAAAACCTCGAAATGCGTGTTGATGCTGAAAATGGCGCTTGCCAAAGTAAATTAGATATAGCTAAAAGAGCTAAAGAACTCGGCTACGATGCAATTCACGACACTGTGCATGAAATGTGTAAAGATGAAGCTCGTCATGGACAAGCTTTTGCAGGTTTATTAAAAAGACTTTTTTAATAAAAAAATCAGATAACTTTATAGAAAAACCGCTACTCTGTATAAGGAGGAGCGGTTTTTTATTTCAATTTTTGAGAAACGATAACTCGTGGTATATCTGAAAAATCGTTTATAATCTTTTTTACCTCAAAATTGTTTGCTGCTAATATATCGCTAATGAAACTTTGTTGATTTATGCCTATTTCAAAAAGCAGATACCCATCTTTTTTTAAATAATTTGGAGCATCGAAAATTGTTTTTTTGTAAAAGTCAATGCCATTTTCGTCTTCTGCGAATAAGGCACATGCCGGTTCGTAATCGATTACTTCTTTTTCTAAATTAGGCTTTTGCCTATATGGTATGTATGGTGGGTTTGATACAATCATATCGAACTTTTCTGT
>CAZTVM010000084.1:0-7373 GCA_964617065.1 uncultured Muribaculaceae bacterium | reverse complement strand
AATATCTGATTTTCTGAGCATTACTTTTTTTATTAGTTTTAATTTTTCAGCATTATTCATTGCAATCTTGAGTGCTTTATTAGATATATCAACTCCGATGACTTCACTGTTAGTGCTTTTTGCTACTGCACAAGCTATGCAACCACTACCAGTACCGATATCTAAAACGTAGGATAGTTCAGAATTTTTATTTAAAATATTTATGGCTTCGAGTGCTAATAGCTCGGTCTCTTGCCTTGGGATAAGTGTGTATTCATTCACGAAGTACTCATCACCCATAAAATCTGCGATACCAATAATTTGTTGAATTGGTTTTCTTGTCGTTGTTCTGATTTTCAAAATGTTTTTTATGCGATTGCATTGCTTAGCGTCAGGCTGTTTATCAAGCAAAATATCTTTACTTGAAAAGTGACAAATTTTTTTCAGTAGCAACTCAAACTCAGCAACGGCTTCGGATTTAATGCCTGTCACTTCTGTTAGTTTACTTACATACTCCTGCTTTAACGCTCTTAATTCAGACATACTACTTAAACAAAAAACCCTTAATCGTAAATTTGGGTTTAATTTCAGAGAATTTAACAAATTTTTTTAAAATTGGATTGGTCTGTACAGGCATGTCGAACACCTTAGAAAATTCTTTTTTGCAATTTTCTAAAGCTTGTTTTGATATTTTATTCTCAATAGTTTCATTCTTCTTCATATATACATTATAAACTTTATATATAGAGAATTCAAGTGCTTAACTATGAGCGTAGATATTATTATTAATAGCAACTAAAATTTTCATTATTTTGTAAAAATGTTATAATTTATTTGTGATGAATGAAATAAAAGAACAATTAAAATGTGTGCCTGAAATGAGCGGTTCATACCAATTTTTTGACGATAATAATGAAATAATTTATGTCGGGAAAGCAAAAAATTTAAAAAAGCGTGTAAGCAGTTATTTTCAAAAAAAGCATGAAAGTCCTAAATTATTGGTTATGGTTCCACAAGTTTCTAGAATTGAATTTATAGTTACGGATACAGAGATTGAGGCCTTAATTCTAGAGTCGCATTTAATAAAAAAGTACAAGCCTAAATACAATGTTTTGTTAAAAGATGACAAAAAGTTTCCTTATTTTGTGTTTACTGATGAGGAGTATCCACGAATAATTGTTGCTAGAAAACGTAACAAAAATCCGATAAAAGGCAAATATTTTGGTCCTTATACCGATGCAAGAGCAATGTACGCTACATTAGATTTAATAAAAAAATTATTCCCTTTGAAACAGTGTAAAACACCTAGATTTAAAAGCCGTCCTTGTATTTATTATCAAATTAATCGCTGCAGCGCTCCTTGTCAAAAACTTATTACTACTGAAGAATATAAAAAAATTCTTAAAAATGTAGAATTATTTTTGTTGGGTAAACAAAACGAGCTTGTCAAACAACTAAAAAAACAAATGGATTTTTATGCGCAAAAAGAGGATTTTGAGAAGGCTGCGAGATATCGTGACAGTTATTTTGATGTGTTAAAAACGATGGAAAAGCAAAAAGTTATATTTGAAAGCACGAAAATAAATCAAGATATTATCGCAATCGTCGGTGACGACAATGCTGCTGCAGTTACACTTTTGCAAGTTAGAAGCGGTCGGCTTATTGATAAAAAAGATTTTGAGTATTCATTTTATAAGACAATAGAATCGAAGCAAGAGGTAATGACCACTTTTTTAAGTGAGTATTATGAGTTGAATAGTGAGCTTGGTATGCCTGCTGAAGTCGTTTTACAAGAGAAACTAAGCGATGATGATATGAAGCTATATGCAGATTGGCTATCACAAAAAGCTAAATTTATAGTCAAAGTCAAGCATGCTAAATCCACAAAAGATAAAGAGCTGCTACATTTAGCTCAAAAAAATGCTGATGTTTTTTTTAATAAAATGAGATTTAAAAAACTTGTTGAGCTTCAAAATGACTATAACGAAATAGGAGCATTCATTCAAGAAAAATTAAATTTACAAAAATTTCCTCATACGGTTGAATGTTTTGATATTTCTCATATTCAAGGTACCAACACCGTTGCTTCGATGGTCGTTTTTGAAAACGGTATGCCCAAAAAATCAGAATACCGTAAGTACAAAATAAGATCTACTGAAGATAAACCTGATGACTTTAAATCGATGCAAGAGGTTGTCGAACGTAGGTATAAAAGATTATTGAGAGAAAATAAACCTTTTCCTGATTTGATTATTATAGATGGGGGAAAGGGGCAATTATCCTCGGTTATGGAAATTATGAAAAAACTTGATATAAAAAACCAAGATATAATAGCTCTAGCGAAACGTTTAGAAGAAATATTTTTACCTGATTGTTCAACGTCAACAATATTTGCGCAAACCTCTAGTGTATTACACTTTTTTCAAAGAATAAGAGATGAAGCTCATCGTTTTGCTATTACGTTTCATAGACAACTGAGAGCTAAAGAAGCCTTGCGTTCGAAAAATTATTCTGATAAAAAAAACCAAACTTGATATATTGCTTTGAATAATGATGTTGACTTGATTTTTTTTTATAAATAGTATCTAATAATGCTATGGATGTTAAACTTTCAAAGTTGAATAAAGGTTTAAAAGGGTGTATTGAAATACCTTCTGACAAGTCAATTTCTCATAGGGCAGCTATGTTTGCTATGCTAACAAAAGGGAAATATAAAATAGAAAATTATTCAAATGGTGCTGATTGTGTCTCAACGTTGAATGTTATAAAATCGTTAGGTTGTCATGTTGAATTTTTAGCAGAACAAAATATTATTATTGACGCTAAAAATTCATTATTTTCATCAAAAACAACCCTTGATTGTGGCAACTCCGGCACCACTATGCGTTTAATGTCAGGAATTTTGTCAGGTGCAAAAGGCAAATACACTTTAGTCGGTGATGAAAGTCTTTCTCTGAGACCCATGAAACGTATTATCATTCCGCTATCGAAAATGGGTGCTTGTATAAAAAGCAACGACAACAAAGCACCGCTGGAGATTATGGGCTCGGAACTATGTGGTATAGTGTACAACTCAAATTTAGCCTCAGCGCAAGTTAAATCTGCCGTGCTTTTAGCAGGTTTATCAGCCAGCGGTGAAACTAAATATGTTGAGCCATACAAATCACGTAATCATACGGAGCTGCTGCTCAAATATTTAGGCGCTGATATTATTACTTCTGATAATGCTGTTATAGTTAAAAAATCTGAACTTGAACCACGTGATATTACTGTTTGCGGAGATATATCCTCAGCAGCATTTTTCATGGTTGCTGCTAGTATAGTACCGAATTCCGATGTTAGGTTGCAAAATGTTGGATTAAATTCGACAAGAATGGGTATTATAAATATTTTACTTCAAATGGGCGCAAACATTGAAATTTTAAATAAAAAAGAATTATGCGGAGAAGTTGTCGGTGATTTAAGAATAAAATATTCAGAGTTGAAAGCGGTTACTATTGAAGGCGAAATAATCCCGAAATTAATTGATGAATTGCCTGTTATTGCACTTCTCGCTACTCAAGCGTCAGGAATTACTGTAGTGAAAAATGCCGAAGAACTCAAAAATAAAGAAACTGACAGAATTGGGGCTGTTGTAGCAGAATTGCGTAAATTAGGTGCTGACATTGAAGCAACAGATGATGGTTTTATTGTCAAGGGGCGCAAAAATCTGTTAGGCGGCTGTGAACTTAATTCTTATCGTGACCACAGGATTGCTATGACTCTTTACGTTGCAGGTTTAATTTGTAAAAATCCAATCGTAATTAATCAATTTGAATGGGTAAATATTTCTTTCCCTGAATTTCAGTCTTTAATTTCACAATTGATGTAAATAATTGTTTTTTTTTAGTATATTATCGTATTTTATACAAAAAAAATGTTTGTTTTGCAACAAACATTAAATAAACACGAGGATATTAAGAGAGAGAGTATATGGATAAAAATCTGTTTTACAATTCTCAATAAACTACTTATTATTTTGAATTTCTATATATTTAATTGACTTAATTCCTAAAATGTAATTCCTGTTAAAATCTTTCCTTTTAAACTTTTATCTTCCTTACATCTATATAAAAAAAAATAAAATTGAAAAATTGCCTTTTGTTTACAACTTGTAACATAACTTTAATAATTTCAGAAAACTGTTGTCTAGCAAGCAAAGTATCAGCTCTGTTTTTGAGAACTTATTATATTCTTGAATAGTTGTCATCAATATTCTGGAAAAGCATGCTGATTTTAAAAGAAAAATGTTTATTTTTAAGTTGACGGCGTACTTTGCTCGGCTTAGAATAGGAACGACGGTACAAAACGTAAAGGAGAGTGTACAATGGCAAAGATTTATTACGCAAGTGATTGCAATTTAGGGCTACTTAAAGGTAAAAAAGTAGCAATAATCGGATACGGCAGCCAAGGTCATGCTCATGCATTGAATTTGCATGAAAGTGGTGTAGATGTTGTAGTAGGACTATATGATGGCTCAAAATCATGGGCAAAGGCAGAAAAAGCAGGACTGAAAGTTGCAACAGTCGCTGAAGCTGCAAAACAGGCTGATATAATTATGATTTTGTTGCCTGATGAAAAGCAAGCTGATATTTACAAAGAACATATAGCACCAAATTTGAGTGCGGGAAAAGCATTAGCATTTGCACATGGATTTAACATTCATTTTGCGCAAATAGTACCGCCTAAAGATGTTGACGTTATTATGATAGCTCCAAAAGGCCCCGGTCATACTGTTCGTTCAGAATATGTCGCAGGAAAAGGTGTACCATGTTTGATAGCTGTTCATCAAAATGCTACAGGTAAAGCTCATGACATAGGTTTAGCCTATGCTGCTGGCATTGGTGGTTCTCGTGCAGGTGTTTTAGAAACAACGTTTAGAGATGAGACCGAAACTGATTTGTTTGGCGAACAAGCTGTTCTTTGTGGCGGCGTGACTGCTTTAATGCAAGCAGGTTTTGAAACATTAGTAGAAGCCGGATATGCACCAGAAAATGCGTACTTCGAATGTATTCACGAAATGAAGCTGATTGTTGACTTGATTTATCAAGGTGGTTTTTCAAACATGAGATATTCTATTTCTGATACTGCTGAGTATGGTGATTATGAAACAGGTAAACGCCTTGTAACTCCTGAAACTAAGAATGAAATGAAAAAAATACTTTCTGAAATTCAAGATGGTACTTTCGCTTCTAAATGGATTAATGAAAATAAATCTGGTAGACCTCACTTCATTGCTACTCGTCGTATTAAGGCGGAGCATCAACTCGAAAAAGTTGGTTCTGAATTAAGAAAAATGTATTCTTGGAATGAAGAAAATTAGTTTGAATTCTCTACAGACTAAAAGCCCTTGAAATTAACGTTTCAAGGGCTTTTTAAAATCAAACTTTGATTAATTGAAATTAAAATACAAAAAGATTTTAATTATAATAAACCTAGCATTTTACGGTACCAACTGAATGTTTCTAATTCTAAACCATTAAATGTGGTTTTTAAACATTGATGTTTAAGATACCTATCGAATTCGTCATTGAATTTAGACTTTACTGTTTCAGCTTTTTTCACTTTCGTTTCAAGAGCGACCATTACAAGACCTCCTATTTATTTTATTATAACAACTACAACTTATTCAGCATTATAACACGTAAAATATTATTTCGCTAGTGTTTAACAAAAAAATGTAATAAAAAAACACAAAAAACACGAAAATGAAAGTAAAAAAATGTAAAAATTATTTATTTTTAATACGTAAAGCGAGTTGTGAAGGTGGATGAACGTTGTCTCCTACAGGTAAATTGCCGTATTTTTCACGAACACGCAAAATTAAACCGTTTTTAGATTTAGAATTATCAAAAAACAGTTGTGCATAGAGTCTAACCCCATCATTAATAATGGGTTCATTTGAAGGATAAAAAACGTCAGAGTAACGTTTTACGATATCTCTATGTGCAATGGCGTTCATCGCAAGACACTCTAATTCTTCTTGAACTGAAGTTTTGGCGTCGTTATCTTTTGCATGTCCTGTTTCATGCAAAATTGCCTCTGCTATCGCAAGTACAACTGGTGTAGATGAATTATTTTTGTATCTGTCATTTATACATACAATATTTTTTTCGTAGTCGTAGTGAGCGTGTACGTCGTTTTCATTGATTTTAGCAAAAGTAATTCTAACATTATTTTCTGACAAAAAATTAACTACATCTGAACCGGAGTGAAATGGCAAGTTTAAGCCCAATTCGTTAATTTGTTTTACATCTTCACTGTCAAATTTTGTCACATAAAGTTCAGTCATGGCGGCGGTAATAACTTCATCTTTTAGCCATGCGAATTTTTGTTTTACAATTTTTTGTGCAAACGGTTGCTGCACTTGTAGAGGTAGTGCTATTGGAAATTTTTTAAAATTCGATGAATTTTGGTATGTAGATATTTTTAACATTTTAATTTTTGTACACTTTTACATATTGTGGGTTTACAGCGAGCCACTTGAATGCGACACCCGTGCTGTCTTCAGGAATATCGGAAATAAATGTGCCGCCGTATCTGCCACGTAAAAACTGAACATAGCCTTGTTCATTCAAATTTTGCAGCGCTTTTTTCACTGTATTTGTGCTGACTTTGAGCTCTTTCGAGAGTTGTTCCATTGAAGGGAGTTTGTCATCAATTGAATAGTTTTCTCTTATCATATTTTTTAGGTGGTTCTCAATTTTTTGGTAATTATAAAATGCTGCTTCATGAGCCGGTGCAAAAATAGTGTTTTCTTTTTGAGGTTGTAGAGGGTTATCGTAGGGCATTTTTACAATTGTTGTGCCGTAACGACCTCTGCGTGCTAGTAACACTCCATTATCAATAAGGGTTTTCATAGCGTCGTGGATTGTTTTTATGCTAACTTGTAATTTCTCTGAAAGTTCAAAATGAGAGCATAGCTTATCGCCTATTTTGTAATTTTGTTGAATGTAATTTTTTAAATCTGTTTCTATTTTGTTCACTAAAGTATCAGAATTTAAACCACCACTGATAGCCAATTCTTCATCAGTAAGTGCAGGAACAGCCCTTAGTGTCCAATTGGCTTCAATGCCACGAAAATAGTTTGACTCAATTATTCCTTTAGCCGCCAAATGCTCAAGTGCCAGTCTGGTCGTATTTGATGAGCTGCCTATTGCTGCGCTTATGCTCCGTGATGAAGGTAGTATATCGTCAATTTTATAGTCGTTATCTAGTATAAACTTTTTTATTTCTATTATTACTTTTTCTCGTTTAGAGGTCAGTTTTCTAATATTTGGTGTAGTCATGTTTTGGTCTTTAATAAGTGTACCGATTCTTTGTTTAGATTCTAAAAAGCCTTCGTCTTCAACGTA
>CAZTVM010000083.1:0-8220 GCA_964617065.1 uncultured Muribaculaceae bacterium | reverse complement strand
AAAAACTAGAAGAGGCAGAAAAAAGCAATACAAATGATGGCAAAAAAATCATTGGTACAGAAAATGCACAAAAAGCAGTAAAAAATGAAAATACAGAAAATAAAAATGAGAGCAATGAAAATGCCAAAACGGCAGGCGATGAAGGAGTTGCTGCTGGAAATCAAGAGGTCGAAGCTAAAGATAAGTCTGATAAAGCGCAAAAAGATGCAGACAAAAATACAAAAGAGTCCGAAAGTAAAGAAAAAGAAGCTTCGAAATTAAAAGAAAAATCAGACAAAAAAAATCAGGAAGGTGAAAAGCTTAAACAACAAGCTGACAGCGTTAAAATTCCTGAGCCGCAAAAAGATAAAGATGGCAAAGTTAAAAATCAATCAGAAATTGATGCAGCAAAGCGCAAAAAAGAAGAATTAAATAAAAAAGCTGAAAAGGCAAAACAAGAGGGACAAAAATTAAAAACAGAGTCTGATAAAAAAAGTGATGAAGCTAATCAAAAGAAGCAATCTGCTGAGAAAGCTCAAAAAACATCAAATGATGAAGGAAATAAAGCTACCGAGGCAGAAAATTTACGCGAAGAAAAAAAAGCTGAACAAGATAGCGCAATTGCTGATATAAATACGCAAGACGAAGAAATAGGCAATGCTGACGAGAAAATTAATGAAGGCACTGACTCCGCAAAAGAAATTGCAGAAAACTCTAAAGCTGATTTAGGCGAAGATAAATTAAGCAAAGAGTCACAAAAATTAGATGAACTTAGCACTAAAATCGGTAGACAAGATAATAATTCTGATCAAAAAAAAGGACTTGACGAAATATCGCAAAGGATTGAAGACACAAAAGATGGTAATAAAAATGGAAATTCCAATATAGTAGCTGACAGTAATGCAATAAAAAACGATTTAGACGATTTATCAGAAGCGTTAAATCAAATTCAAAAAAATAATAATTTTTTCGAATTAGCTAACTTACGGTCTAATTTTTTCGTCGGAAGGGACACAAAATTATTTGAAGCCTCCTAAGTAAAACCACAAGGCAAAGGACATTGCTGAAATTAATTTCGGCAATGTCCACTTTTAAATAATACTTTTAGTTAAGCGTTTAATTTTATATACTTTGGAGTGTGAACTCCATCTATTTTCGAGATTTTTTCGAGAGAAGCGTCATCGACATCGACATCAGTATTAATAATCATGATGGAAACATTATCATTTTTAGTAGAATGTTTTTGAACAACGGTCATAGAGCTGACGTTAATATCATTTTCACCAATAACAGTTGCGACTTTAGCAATCATAGACAATTTATTTTCGTGAGGTACGAAAAGCATGTGCGATTGAGGTCTGACACTCATTTCATAGTCATTCAGTCTTACAATTCTTGCAATATTTTCAGCGAGTAAAGCGCCAGAAACAATGTTTTCAGATTTTTCAGTGATAATTTTTACTTTAATCAATCCGGTAAAATCGCAAAC
Organism: uncultured Muribaculaceae bacterium; assembly: GCA_964617065.1. Classification (GTDB taxonomy): domain Bacteria; phylum Cyanobacteriota; class Vampirovibrionia; order Gastranaerophilales; family Gastranaerophilaceae; genus JAVBNU01. Next base: position 6,752 of record CAZTVM010000083.1, on the reverse strand, counting down.
AGTTTTAGATTTTGCTGTGATTACGTTGATGTCACGATTTTTAGCGATAATAGGTGCGTTAACATAGTTTACACCTTCCATCTGATGAGACAAAACGCCTTTGAGCACAGCAATTTCGAGCGGAGAAACATCGAGTTCAGCCAAAGAGCCATTTACAGTAATTTCTATTGCTTTAATTGCACCGCTGGACATTTGTTGAGCGAGTTCACCGAGATTTTCTGCGAGTTGCATGTAATTTTTAAGTGGTTCAAGTTTCTCGGGTTTCAAAGAAGGAATATTGACCGCTGCTTTAGCTGTGCCGCCTGAGAGGACTTCTTTGATTTGCTCAGCAACGTCAATAGCAACATTAATTTGCGCTTCACTAGTGCTAGCGCCAAGATGAGGAGTCAACACAATATTAGGTGAGCAATTAATTAATGGGCAAGAAGAAAATTCAGCTTCGTTTTCATAAACATCAACAGCAGCTGATGCAACATGACCATTTTCAAGAGCTTCCTTCAAATCCAATTCATTGATAATCCCGCCACGAGCGCAATTAACAAGCCTCACGCCCTTTTTCATTTTAGCAATAGTTTCTTTATTAATTAAATTTAGAGTGTCCTTAGTTTTAGGGACATGCAGAGTGATAAAATCGCACTTATCCCAAAAATTCTCGAGATTTTCAATGTAATCAGCACCAAGTTTTTCTATAGTCTCTTTAGAGGTAAATGGGTCATAGACAAATAATTTCATGCCTAAAGCAAGGGCGACTTTTGCTACGTGAGAGCCTATTTTTCCCAAGCCAATAATTCCAAGAGATTTACCAAAGAGTTCACAACCAGTAAATTTCGAGCGTTCCCATTTGCCTTCTTTAGCAGAGTTGGCGGCAGGAGCTATATTTCTAGCCATAGCGAGCATCAATGCTATAGTATGTTCAGCGGCAGCGTTAGTATTGCCGTCGGGAGAATTTACAACGATTATGCCCTTTTGAGTAGCAGCTTCAATGTCAATGTTATCAACGCCAACACCTGCACGACCAATAATTTTCAAATTTTTAGCAGCGCTAATTATTTTTGCTGTGACTTTAGTTTGGCTTCTAACCATCAATGCGTCGTAGTCAGCGATTTTTTCGCAAAGTTCGTCTTCTTTCATTGTCGGTAGAAAGTCAACCTGAGCGACATCTTTAATAATATCGCCGGCACTTTCGTTTATTTTATCAGTTACTAATACTTTCATATTTATTATTCCTTTATCAATTTAATTTAGTGCTTTTAATAAGGCTTTAACGCCAGTGCCTGGTTCGACATCGTAGCCGAGTTTCATGAGTGTAGCTTCAAGCGAGCCGACAGCAGCTATTAAGTCCCTGTCACAGACAAAGCCGAGAGTACCCATTCTAAAAATTTTATCTTTCAATTGATTTTGCCCATTTGCTACAACTATATCAAAGTCACTTTTGATAACTTTTCTGATATCAGGTACGCTAATTCCTTCCGGTGGAAGTATAGAAGTAATTGCGTAACTGGCTTTATCATCGTCAGCCACGAGTAATTTAAGTCCAATAGCCTTAATAGCAGAACGCAAAGCTAAGCAGTGTTTTCTGTGACGAGCTTGAATATTCTCTAGGCCTTCTTCTTTAATTTGTTTAAGAGCTGTATTAAGTCCAACAATCAAATTAACCGCTGGGGTAAAAGGAGTTGTATCAGCATCTACAGACTTTTTATGAGCTTTCCAATCGAAGTAAAAACTTGGATATTTACATTGTTCATGGACTTTCCATGCACGTTCACTTGCAGCTAAGAATGATAATCCCGGAGGAATCATGAATCCTTTTTGAGAGCCAGAAACCAATACATCAATGCCCCATTCATCCATTTTGCATGGCATAGCGCAAATACTTGTAACACCGTCAACTACAGATAAAGCGCCGTGTTCTTTAATAATTTTAACCAAAGCTTGAATGTCATTTGCAGCGCCAGTAGATGTTTCGCTGTGTGTCAAAGTGACTAATTTTATTTCTTTATTGACATCAGCATCGAGTTTAGCTTTTAAAGCAGCTGGGTCAATAATTTGTCCTGCATCAACTTTAATTTCATCGACAATAGCACCACGAGATTGAGCTATTTTAACCCAGCGAGCGCCGAAGTTGCCTATAACAAGCGATAAAACCTTGTCGCCATCATTTAATAGGTTTTCAAGTGCTGCACACATAGCGCCTGTGCCACTGGCGGTGAAGACAAAAACGTCATTTTTAGTTTGGAAAACATATTTTAAATTAGAATAGACATCTTTTAGAATTGCCGAGAACTCTGTACTTCGATGACCAATCGGGTGTTTAGCTATGTCCATCATCACACTTTCCGGCACTGGTGTAGGTCCGGGAATCATTAAAAAAGTTTTGTCTTTCATATTTATATCCTCACTATAATCTCTGAGCATGCTTGCTCTACTTCCAAGTCTATTTTCTTCTATTATTTTCGCATAAAAAAAAAGTTATACAAAATTCAATAAAAATATTACAAAATGTAAATTCTTTGTTCTTTACTGGTCAAATAAAAAATTTTCGAACTTAAAACAGTGTAATAATAAATAGGAGAGAAAAATGGGAACATTAAATGGAATAGGTTATGACATAGTGCGAAATTCATTAGGAAAAATCAGCAGTGTTTATTTTAGAAAAGCAAATAATGAATTTATGGGAAGTGTTGCCGTAAATAGATATCATGGACTACGCACCGTACAATCATTCGATTCAAATGCTAAACCTTTAAGATATTTAGAAGATTATGCAATTGGAAAATATCGTGTAATAACGAAAGAAAGAGGCGCCGATAAAAAAGTTGTAGTAGTTAATAAAAATACTTCTGATATTACCGTAAAAAAAGAAGGTAGTCCTTGTGTTACGATTGAGGCTCTGGCACATAAAGCATATATGGAGTCTTGCATGAAGGATTTACGCAATAACTAAACTACAATTCAAAAAACATTTCCTTGTTTAAGACATAATCAGTGCGGTAGTAACTGTAATATGTTTTTGCGCTTCTAATTCGAGTCAGCCAGTCAGATTTTTTGGCAATAAAGTCATTTTTGTTGAAATTAAGATAGTGAATAAAAATGACACCTTCATGGCTTTTTGTGGAACGTAATATTTCGCATTGAGCCCCCTTACCGCTGATATCTGAGGCACACCAACTAACAATCGAATCGCTTGGAGATGATTTAATATATTGAAGTTCTAAATTAGTTGCATTTTTACGAATAGAAGAAATTTGAGTATTTAAAAGTTGTGAAGCATAATTAGCTTTTTTGGCAGAATTTTTAAAAGAGTGGTAAACCACTGCTTCTCGAAAAGAAGTCCGATTTTGATTTTTAGGTACGTATTGAACCAAACTTTCTTTTGCGGAACCTGAATAGTGAACTTTGTGCCAGCCCATATTCTCTGGAAATTTAATAATGACCGTTTCATAAGCAAAAATTGGCATAGTTAAAGTTAGCAGAAGTAGTACCACTAAAAAAGGTTTATAAAAATTTTGCATTATCTTTTTCATTAGCAATCATTATTTCCAAATTAGTAGTAGATAAAAGCTGTTTTAGACTTGAGATTGAAGGTAATTCACTTTGTAGATGCCCAATATCAAAAACAGTGTAATTAAGAACGTCAAGTGCTGTATGATATTTAATATCCGATGTGATAAAAAGGTCAACATCGGGACGTTTATTTAAAAGTTCAACAAACTCACCGCCGCTACCTGCGCAAAAAGCAACTTTTTTTATACGTTTGAATGGTGCATAGTTAATTGTTTTAATTTTATCAAGATTTAAAATCAGTTTATATTTCAAAAGTAAATCGTCTAAAATCTGTATATCATCAAATTCACATAAGATGACAAAATCATTTAATTTTTCAGAATTTTGTGTGTCAAAGCCTAATTTTTGCGCTAGCAATCCAGAAGTGCCCTCTTTGGCTTTATCAAAATTTGTGTGAAGTGAATAAACTTGAATATTATTTTTGATTAAATCGATAATTTTTTTATCGTCAATTCTATTAATACAGGGAAAAATAAGGGGGTGGTGAGAGAGTATTAAATTTACATTGTTCGCAATTGCCTCTTGCACAACACGTTCTGTGATAGAGATACACAACATTATTTTTGTAACCTCATTGTTTTCAAATTTGATTTGCCAGCCAGAATTATCCCAAGGTTCGGCAGTTTCCGGAGGTGCAAAATTTTCCAACATTTCAATTAGTTCTACTGTTTTCATTTTATAAACTCCAAAATTTTATGAGCTACTGATATTTTTGTATTTTTTTCAATTTTCGTAACATTCAAATCTTTGTCAATTACGAAGACTTCGTTGTAATCCGAGCCAAAGGTAATATCTTTTTGAGAAATATCATTTGCAACAATAAAATCACAATTTTTGCGTTGAATTTTGGTTTTAGCATTGTGAAGTAAGTCTTCAGTTTCAGCACAAAATCCAATTATAGTTTGATTTTTTTGTTTTTGTTGTGAAATTTCTTCGAGTATATCAGGATTTTTGACTAATTCAAGATTAATAGAATTTTCATTTTTTTTAGTTTTACTATTTCTTACGTTCATCGGTCTATAGTCAGCCACGGCAGCTGACATAATCAGACAATCAGCGGTTGGGAAGTATTTTTCGACCGCTGTTTTCATTTCGAGAGCTGAAGAAACTTTGATTGTTGCATAGTTAGCAGATAAATGTTCATCTACAGTCGTAATCAATGTGACATCAGCGCCTTGCTCGTGCGCAACGTCAGCAATTGCTTTACCCATTTTACCAGAGCTATAATTTCCAATGTATCTGACAGGGTCAATATTTTCTTTTGTGCCACCTGCTGTTACTAAAATCTTCTTATTTTTTAATTTTTGAGTTGAGTCTGAATTTAACAATGACAATGTTCTTTCAAAAATCGAATCAGGTTCAGTCATACGACCTGCGCCAGTTGTACCGCAAGCAAGGTAGCCTATTTCAGGTTGTATAATTTTATAATTAGGATATGCAGATAATTTTTTGATATTGTCTTGAACAAATGAGTTTTCCCACATGCCTGTATTCATAGACGGAGCTAATAAAAAAGTTTTTTTAAAAGCGCAAGCAACAGATGTAAGTAAGTTATCACAAATACCATTTGCGAGTTTAGCTATAGTATTAGCTGTCGCAGGGGCAATAACAAAAATATCCGCACGGTCGGCAATTGCAATATGTTCCGGCGTGTATGCAACTGTTTCAAATGGTTCAATGTAAACCTTGTTATTAGAAAGTGTTTGCAAAGTCAATTTGTTGACAAAATTGAGTGCATTAGGTGTTACAATAACAATGACATCGGCAGAATTTTTTTTGTATAGCCTAATCAAATCATAGATTTTGTAAGCCGCAATACCTGCGGTAATCCCAATTAAAATTGTTTTATTTTTCAGCATTAGAATATATCCTAAAAGTTAGTTAGAAATTTTAGATTCAGAGAAATATTTTTGAATAAAACCTGTATCGAAGTTGCCTGTAATAAAAGCTTCATTTACAAGAATTTTTTTGTGAAAAGGAATAGTCGTTTCAATACCTAAAACGAGATATTCATCAAGAGCACGTAACATTTTCTTGCGGGCTTCTTCACGAGTTTTGCCCCAACAAATGATTTTTCCAATCATGGAATCGTAGTAAGGAGGAATAGAATAACCTGCGTAGGCATGAGAGTCAATTCTTACACCGAAGCCACCCGGAGGGATGCAAGTCTGAATTGTTCCGGGACAAGGCATAAAGTCTTTGTCAGGATTTTCAGCATTAATTCTACATTCAATAGCATGACCTTTAATTGCGACCTCATCTTGAGAAAAAGATAATTTCTCACCACCGGCTATTTTAATTTGTTCTTTGACAATGTCAATATCAGTAACCATTTCAGTAACACAATGTTCAACTTGCAGTCGTGTATTCATTTCCATAAAATAAAAATTATTATTTTTGTCGAGCAGAAATTCTACAGTACCTACACCAACGTAATTAATAGCTTTTACTGCTTTTATGGCGGCTACCCCCATTTGTTTTCTTAATGTTTCAGATATAGCGGAAGAAGGTGCTTCTTCAAGCAGTTTTTGGTGACGACGTTGAATGGAACAATCACGTTCACCTAAATAGGCAGCATTGCCAAATTCATCTGCTACAATTTGAATTTCAATATGTCTGGGATTTTGCATATATTTTTCAATATAGACATCAGGATTATTGAACGCATTTTTAGCTTCAGTTTGACAAAGTTGAAACATATCAAGAAGTTCTGACTCATCATTAACTATGCGCATACCTTTTCCACCACCACCAGCGGTTGCTTTAACAATTAAAGGGTAGCCGGTTTGTAAAATCCAATCTTTTATTTCCTGCAAATCAGATACTAGTCCTGTTCCAGGAGTAATAGGAACATTATTGGCGCTCATGGTCTTTCTGGCAGTTGCTTTATCGCCCATCAATCTCATTGACAATGAAGATGGACCTATGAATTTAATATTGTGGTCAGTGCAAATATCGACAAAATCTGCGTTTTCAGACATGAAGCCATAACCCGGATGTATAGCATCTACACCTGCAGTTAATGCAACAGAAACGATTGAAGGCACATTCAAGTAGCTTTGGTCATTTTGGTAAGGGCCAACGCAATAAGCTTCATCTGCCAAACTGACATGTAGTGAGTCAGTATCAGCTTGTGAATATATAGCGACAGTTTGAATATCAAGTTCTTTGCAGGCTCTGATAATGCG
>CAZTVM010000082.1:0-8361 GCA_964617065.1 uncultured Muribaculaceae bacterium | reverse complement strand
ATGAAAAACAATTCTAAAGACTGGCACAACTGTATACAATGCAAATACTTATATAATTGCATTGTAGGTAGTGAAAGAACTGTTGGTCTAGATGAAAAATCGCCGACATCAAATGACATTGGCTGTTTTAAATTTGAAATTTATTTGAAACAAATTTCTGATAAACAATTAAAACTGTTTCAAAATTTTACTGACATGTAGAAAACCAACGTAATTCAACCATACCTGATTTACCTGGCTTACCGTTGATATCTTTTAGAGCGTCTTCAGCTTTTTTAATTGCTTCAATAGAGTCACTGGCTACAGCTGCATAATAAGCTTTCACAAGAGTATCCGCTGTGGTGTTACCGTTATATACATAACCTCCGTCGCCACCTGCGCCCCATCTACCGGCTCCAAAAAAGCTTCCACTACCTCGTCCTCCTATAACTATGCTACCAACTTCTCCTGGAGTAGCAGTGGTATAACCATTCTCGGGAAATAAAGCTAACCCTCCAGTATATTCCGGATTTACAACTGTTGATTGATTAGCTTTCATATAACCTGTATTAAGGTATGGTGAAAGTGGATATGTATAGTAAATATTAAATTGTTCTTCAGCTGTCGGAGATATTCTGTATCCTGCACCGCTACTGTGGCTAGAGCTAACAGCCATTAACCCATTGGCACCAGCCCCTCCTGCAGCTTGCACAAATTTTGGGCCCTTTGCACCAAAAGTAGTATTGCAGTCGCTACTTCCAGCTGTTAGTATACATGAGGGACGACCATTCATTCCTATCGATTTTTCTGATTCAACTGCCTTATCAGGTGGGTCAGATTTAGACGGAGAACGTGCTATATATTGATATAGTATACTTTCATAAGGATGTAAAAATTTTTCAAAACCTGAAAATAATTGAGATTTGCCTCCTAAGCCACCTTTACCTGTTATAATTTTGTATTCATTCCCTGGTGTGAGAAATAACGCATTACCTGGATTGTAGTTCCCGAGATTGGATTGGATATCACTATAATAATTTGGACCGAGTAAAAAATTTCCGCCCATTCCTCCGGAACCACCTAAATATACTGATTTACCGGCAAAGGATCTTCCCACAGACACACATGTAGGTTCTCCGCCTACTGTGCTTGAACAATTTTCTGATGCATTAACTGTTACATTTTCCGTAATTTCTCTTTTTTGTATATTACCATCCTCATCTGTGTAATACTCGTCTTTCTTTTGTTCTTCTGCTTTTGTATCACATCTGTATACACCACCGGATACGGTGTATTTTACACTAGCGCAGGCAGATTGTATCATTAAATTTGTATCGCCAGTTATAAAAAAAGCTCCGGAGCCACCGCCTCCACCACCGACGATTGTTAAATAAATTTTTTGAGTAGGGGCTTTCCATTTGTAAGAATATTCAATGCAGTCTTTGTCATTTGCTCTATCGCTTTTGTAGTGCAAATATTCGTAATATCTTTTTAGCTCTTTAAAATACTCACGCCAATGCTCTACGCCATAATCATTAACTGCAGGTCGTTTAATGGAATCTTCTACATTACAAATATTGGTTTGTATAATTGTTACTTTATCAGCGTTTGTCCCATAAACTTGCCCGTCCCCTGTAAAAGTTATACGACCACCTTCTATGCACCTTTTTTTGGCTTGTGAGGATGTTATTGCTGGTGTGAGAATTAGTGTCAGCATCGTCAATAAAACAAAATATATCAGTACTTCAATCAATGAAAATGCTTTTTTATTATTATTTGTTATTTTATACATTTCTAAGTCACCTTTTATTTGTCGGGCTTGTCAAAACAATTTGTCGCCCACTCGATTGTCACCATCGCAAAACCACCGGTGTTTCCATTTGAGAAGAATCTATAACTACCACTTCCGCCTTTCCCTGCAAGAGCTAATGGAAAATCAGAAAACGTTGCAGAACCGGCTTTAAAGAAGCTTCCTAAACGAGGTTCGTAATTAGTATTAACCCTTGCTGATTTTTGGCTATAGGCGCTACTTCCTGCTGAGCCATTTGCTATTACTATAGGAATTTCTGGAGTGAGCGGAGTTTTCTTTTGAGTTATTGATACACCATTTTCATCTAAAATTTCAATTTTATTACCGGTGAAATTAACTTTGACAGTTTTAGCTTTGTTTTTCTCAATATCAAAATTACCTAAATAAACAGCATTAGAGGCCGTTCCTCCGCTTGAACCAAAATCTGCAGCTGCGCTGTAACCGCTATTGTCGCCTGTTGAGTTATCAGTGGACGTACTGCCATTTCCTCCTTTACCTACTGCGGCTATCGAAATATGTCTTACACCTTCAGGTATAGAAAAATTAGTTATAGTAGTATTATCATTTGAATTGTACGAAACACTCCCACCGTTGACACAAAATTTTGTAAAGCTGCGTTGAGATTTTCCTGTTAGCACTGGTGCCGCTATAATGGTAATTATCGAAATAATAACGATAGAAATTAAAGCTTCCACCAATGAAAAAGCTTTTTTCTTGTTGTATTTAGTTTTTAAACTTCTTTTTTTGTTCATAATTTACTCACAATATGAATCGTATTCTATAATTAAAATCCCACCTGCGCCATTTTCGCCGCAACGCCTACGACCTGATGTGACTCCGGTTCTTAAATTCATATTTTTTTCTTTTGCATCTATTCCACCTGAGCCGCCTGAACCATAGCTTCCTCTACCGAATGCACTTGCTCCACCAATTCCCGGCACAATAAGCGATGAAGTTTCACCATTTTCACCACTATAAGTATATTGAGTACTGCCGGTACCGCCGGAACCTCCATAAAGGGCATTATTAGGAATATTTACCCATTGGTAATCTTCCTTAGCGTTAGGGTCGTAAAACAGCTTAGATCTGTAATAATTCCCTTCTTCTTTTCGACCGCTTATGTGTTGAGAAACACCGCCACCGCCACCGCCGCTGATAGTTAATGTCTTTGATGTAGTAGCTACACTGGTATTGGCTCTATTATATATCTTTGCAGATAGTTTGTTCGTAATTGAATCATCATAAAACTCTATTGTTGAATTTCCGCCAGAACTACCATTGCTGTACGGAGCAGTAGATTCACCTGTTGTATCGATCGAACTCACATCGTCGCCGACATGAGAGCAGCCACCGCTGCCACCACCACCAATGCTATATCTGATAACTGCACTATTATTGAGATTTGTAGCTGAAGCTAAATCAATATCTATACGCTGTTTATATAAGAATGCAGCGCCACCTCCACCTGCACCTGCATCGTTCGCCGCATTTTCCTCTTTGTTCGCTTGGTATAACCTGCTGGAACCACCGCCACCGCCACCTGTCATAGTTACATATATGGTTTTTATATTGGGTGGTAGTCTTAAAGTACCTGTTTTCGTGCTATTGGTGTTGTTAAGAACGACATGTCGTGCACCGTCAATGCATCTGATTTTTTCATGGATAGAGGCAACTTTGTATTTTTTTATCATAATAGGCGCTGATACAGAGAGTATCATTCCAATAATAGCCATCATTAAAATCATTTCAACTAACGAAAATCCATTTCTTTGAATGTGCATTTTAAATTTTTTCCTCAACTTCATTTGCTATAATTATATGTTTTTTTTTTACTTATTGCAAATTATTATTACTGTTCTCTAATGCCATTAAGGCAGCGCCAATCATTCCTGTATGGTTTTTTAAATGAGAAGAAACTATTTTTACATCAGACACCACTGATTGATTATTAAGTTCTTTTTCAAGCCAATTTGTATCGGCTGCTGCGCCTAAACCACCTGAAAAAATAATACATTCAGGATTAAAAATATTAACCAAGCTGATTAAACCGCAAAAAATGTGATAATTCCAAATATCGTAAACTTTTTTTGAATATGCGTCATTTTGCTTTGTACCTTCAATTATATCGTAGGTGGTTATTTCAGTCGGTGACTTATCGCTATAAATACTATTTTTAAATAAATCATCAGATTTAGCTATTTCTTCAGCTGTTATTTTTAGACCTGTGCCTGAGGCATAACTTTCCCAACAGTCATAGTTTTTACACGAGCATTTTCTTTTTTTGTCGTAAGAAATTTTTATGCTGCCGACTTCGCCAGCAAGACCTTGAGACCCTTTTAAAAGATTATTATTAATAATTATGCCACCGCCGATACCAGTGCCCAAAGTAATAATGATGGAGTGTTTAAAATCTTTTGCTGCACCTATTTTGTATTCAGCCCAAGCTGCTGCATTCGCATCGTTTTCTATAAAAACATTTTTCTTTGATAACGATGTAAAATCTAACTCCGAATACCCTAATGGCAAATTCCCTGTAGAACCCACTACTTTTGTATTTTCATTGTTAACACAACCAGCTGTTGCAATTGCAATTTTATCAACGCTTTGTTCGTTTTCGGCTACAATACTTTTTAGATAATCATAAATCAAAACTGAATTGCGTGGGGTATCTATCTTTGTTATTTCTGATATAATCTCACCGTTTTCATTAACAAAACAATGACTTAATTTTGTGCCACCGATATCAAATACAAGAGCTGTTTTCATTTCTATTTCTTCCGTTTTATTTCCAATCCAAAAATCTTTTTGTAATTAACTGTGGGCGTGTAACTGCAGAACCAATGACAACGGCATGTGCGCCGATATCAAAAGCTTTTTTAATCTGTTCTCGTTCCCAAATTCGTCCTTCTAAAATTATAGGTGTTTTTAAATGAGTTACAAGCTTTTCTAAAAGTTCAAAATCAGGCTCATCATTAGTAACACCTGAATTTTGAGTGTAACCTGAAAGCGTTGTAGATATTAAATCTATACCTAAAAACTCAGCGTTGACACCTTCCTCAAATGTCGCAATATCCGCCATAGTAAACCTTTTTGCGTTTTTTATAAAGCCTACCAGTTCTTCAAGCGAATTTTGGGTTCTAGTTCTTAAAGTTGCGTCAAATGCGACTACATCAGCACCTGCAGCAATTATTTTTTCAGCATCTGCAACAGTCGGCGTTATATAGACAACGTCTTTCCAATTATCAGGCAGTTTTTCGGGCTTCGTTAAACCGATAATCGGCACATTAAACATTTTTTTTGCATTACTTATATCTCGCACCCCAGCGAGTCTCAGCGCTTTAGCGCCACCGTTTATCACAGATTGCATCATCGCAATTAAACATTTTTCATTGTACAAAGGCTCTAAAGGACTCGCTTGAACTGAAATTATCACCTGATTTTTTAAATTGCTTATTATATCCATTCGTTAATTATATTAGATTTAAGAAAAAATGACAATTTTATAAATAATTATTAATTTTTTAATTGTTACTTTTTACAACGAAAAATTATGAAAAAAATTGAAAATTTATTTTTAGTAAATATACTTATTAAGTAACAGCCTGAGTTGCTGTGTTTGAACATATATACATGTAAAGTAGCGTAAAGAAAAGGTAGAGTTGAAACTTTGGCATTAACATTTCAAGAATTAATTTTAAATTTATCAAAATTTTGGTCAGATTATGGCTGTATAATACAACAGCCATACGATATAGAAAAGGGCGCAAGCACAATGAATCCAGCGACTTTTTTACGTTCGCTTGGCCCTGAAACTTGGAATGCTGCTATGGTGGAGCCTTGCAGGCGTCCTACAGATGGTCGTTACGGCGAAAATCCTAATAGACTCGGACATTATTTTCAATATCAAACTATTTTAAAACCTTCTCCTGATAACGCTCAAGAACTTTATTTGAAAAGTTTGGAAGCTATGGGTATTAATCTGGCTGAGCATGATGTGCGTTTTGTTGAGGACAATTGGGAGTCTCCTACTCTTGGCGCAGCAGGAGTAGGTTGGGAAGTCTGGCTCGACGGTATGGAAATTACTCAGTTTACTTATTTTCAACAAGTCGGCGGCTTAGAAGTTAAACCTGTTGTTCTTGAGTTGACTTATGGTCTGGAACGAATTGCTATGTATTTGCAAAATGTAAATTCTGTTTTTGATGTTATGTGGAATAAAAACATTAAATATGGCGAAATATACAAGCAAAATGAAATTGAACAATCTACTTATAATTTCGAATGTTCCAGTTCCGACAAGCTTTTCAAAATGTTTGATTTGTATCAAGACGAAGTTGATGTTTGTGTAAATGCTAAGTTGGTTTTACCTGCCTATGATTATGTTTTAAAATGTTCTCATACTTTTAATTTGCTTGACGCTCGTGGTGTTATAAGTAAAGATGAAAGAATTAATTTTATTAATCGTGTTCGTCGTATGGCCTCAGCAGTAGCAAAATTGTACGTTGAACAACGTCAAGAACTAGGTTACCCCTTACTCAATAAAAAATAAAAATAATATATATGTCAAGGTACCTGTGATTAGGGAAAAGGAAGAAGAAAATGAGTAAAAATTTAGTCGAAACAAGCCTTATTGCAAATTTGGTGAAAAATTTGCTGCAGGTCAAAAATACTGACCAACTTATAGAAGGGGCGAAAGCGACAAATTTAAAAAAGACTTTAAATGGTTTTGATTTGATTATACTGGGCATAGGTGCAATTATCGGAGCGGGTATATTTTCAATGATTGGTGCTGCTGTAGTGGGTGCAAGTCTGCCCGGTGCAGGACCTGCAATTGTCGTCTCAATGGTTTTAGTCGCTATTGCCTGCGTGTTCTCAGCTCTTTGCTATGCGGAAATGGCTTCAATGATTCCTGTAGCAGGTGGAGTTTACACTTATACATACGCAACTATGGGTGAACTCGCAGCGTGGGTCATGGGCTGGATTTTGATATTACAGTATTGTATTGGAAATATTACTGTAGCTTGCAGTTGGACAGGATATTTCTTCCAATTTTTAAAAGGCTTTGAAGGTTGTATTAAATTTTTACCTGCTGGCTTGCAAGGTTTTGCTCATCACATTTTGTACCCACCTTATTGGTTGATAAATGATTTTGCAACTGCACAAAAAATGTATATCGCTGATGGCTTAAATCCTCAAGAGCATATTCCATACCTGTTCGGAGCTATACCTATTGCTGTGAATGTTCCTGCCGTGTTAATTGTTACGTTGGTTACGTTTATTTTGATAAAAGGTATGAGCGAATCAAAAGTTATGGCAAGTATTATGGTCTTTATTAAACTCGCTGTTATTCTTTTGTTTATTGGACTTGGCGCTTTTTATGTTACGCCTGATAACTGGCAACCATTTGCGCCACAAGGTGTTACTGGTATAATCGGCGGCGCATTCGCAATCGCTTTTGCTTATATTGGTTTTGACGCAATATCTACTGCTGCAGAAGAAACAAAAAATCCTCAAAAAGATATGCCTACAGGCATTATTGGCTCATTGTTGATTTGTACTGTTATATATATAATTGTGGCTCTCGTTTTGACAGGCATGACAAAAGACATTGACATACACGCACCGATTGCGCATGCAATGAATTCAGTTGGACAAAGTTGGGTAGCTTTTGCTATTTCTATAGGCGCTTTGACAGGATTGACCTCAGTCCTTTTAGTTATGCAATTAGCAGCTACTCGTATTATGTTTTCAATGGCAAGAGATAATTTTTTACCTTCTGTTTTTCAAAAAGTTCATTCAAAATTTAAAACCCCACATATAATTACATACGCTGCAGGCATTTTTGTAATTCTAGGCTCACTGTTTTTTGATTTAAGTACTGCCGCTAATATATGCAATTTAGGGGTGTTTACTTCATTTACTATTGTCTGTGTCGGCGTTTTAATTCTCAGAAAGTCTGACCCTGAAAGACATCGTCCTTTTAAGGTTCCTTTTGTTCCATGGTTTCCTATTTTCGGAATAATATCTTGCTCAGGTTTGTTAAGTTACGCAATTTATCAAATGGGCAAAGTCGCTTTGTTGTTCCCTCTTTGGATAATAATGGGAATTGGTATTTACTTTGCGTATGGTTATCCTCGTAATCGTTGGATAGAAAAAAGAGATGAAATTAAAGCTAAACGCAAAAAGGAACGTGAAATTGCTGCCGACTCTCAAATTGTGGTCAAGTAAAACTGAAAATCCGACAAAGTAACCTTAATTGAAATAGTTAGTAGCATGAACTCCGATTTTATTGTAAAATAATCTTTACAGAATTGTTGTTACAGGAGAGATTATGGATATTAAAAAACAAACACAAGATTCGCAGCTAACGTTAACTTTAGCAGGGAGAATTGACACTGTTACAGCGCCTGAACTCGAAAAAGAACTTAATAATTCGCTTGATGGGGTGTCTGAACTTATTTTGGATTTTAATGAGGTTTCGTTTATTTCGAGTGCTTGTTTGAGAGTTATTTTAGCTGCGCAAAAAAGAATGAATGAACAAGGTTCAATGAAAATTATCAATGCAAACAGAAATA